>NZ_JAELUG010000007.1 GCF_016429255.1 Rhizobium sp. ASV8 | reverse complement strand
CCTACACTCTGACCATCTCAGCGCCGACGATTGCACTCGCGCCGGCAACGCTTCCAGCGGCCACAGTTGCCGCGGCCTATAGTCAGTCGGTCACGGCATCCGGCGGAACAAGCCCCTATACCTATGCGGTCACCGCGGGTGCCGTTCCGGCCGGCTTGAGCCTTTCATCCAATGGGACACTTGTTGGCACACCGACCGCCGCGGGAACCTTCAACATCACGATCGCGGCGACCGATAGCTCGACCGGCGTGGGGCCATTCACAGGCTCGCTGTCCTACAGCCTGACGGTCGCGGCGCCTGCGATCACGATGACCCCGCCTTCCGCAGCATTGCCAGGTGGCACCGCTGAAACCGCCTATAGTCAGACATTCGCCGCCTCAGGAGGCATCGCCCCCTATACCTACTCGGTGGCCACCGGCACACTTCCTGCTGGTCTGTCGCTCAACACATCGACCGGCGTCGTCGCAGGCACGCCAACGGCGGCCGGCACCGCGAACTTCTCAATCTCCGCACGGGACAGCTCGACCGGCATCGGCGCACCCTTCAGCGTTATGCAGAGCTATAACCTGACCATTGTCGCCCCCACCATCACGATCACACCGGCAACGCTCTCTGCAGCGACTGCGGGGACCACCTACAGCCAAACATTGTCAGCGTCAGGAGGCGCGAACCCCTATACGTTTTCGCTGGCGGCAGGCGGCTTGCCGCCCGGTGTGTCGCTGTCGTCCGCCGGCATCGTCTCCGGCACGCCGACGACGGCCGGGAACTACAACTTCACCGTCCGCGCCACCGACAACCTCTCGTTTTCCGGAACGATTGCTTACAGCATTACGGTCGGGGCTCCGACCATCACGATCACGCCGGCAACGATTGCCGCTGCAACTGCGGGGACTGCCTATAGCGAGACGCTGACGGCTTCGGGAGGCGTGGGTCCCTATACGTTTTCGCTGCTGACGGGCGGTTTGCCTCCAGGTGTGGCGCTGTCGTCCACCGGAACTCTCTCCGGCACGCCGACGACGGCCGGAAACTACAATTTCACCATCCGTGCCACCGACAGCCTCTCATTCTCCGGAACAATCGCTTACAGTGTGTCTGTTGCCGCTCCAACGATCACCATAACGCCGGCAACGCTCGCCGCTGCAACAGCGGGAGCTCCCTATAGCAAGACGCTGACGGCTTCGGGAGGTGTGGGTCCCTATGCGTTCTCATTGGCGACGGGCGGCTTGCCGCCGGGTGTATCGCTGTCGTCCGCCGGCGCGGTCTCAGGCACACCGACGACGGCCGGAAACTACAACTTCACAGTCCGTGCGACCGACAGCTTCTCGTTTTCCGGAACGATTGCTTACAGCATTACGGTCGGGGCTCCGACCATTACGATCACGCCCGCAACGATTGCCGCTGCAACTGCGGGAACTCCCTATAGCGAGACGCTGACGGCTTCAGGAGGTGTGGGTCCCTATACGTTCTCGCTGCTGACGGGCGGTTTGCCTCCAGGTGTGGCGTTGTCGTCCACCGGAACTCTCTCCGGCACGCCGACGACGGCCGGCAACTACAACTTCACCGTCCGCGCCACCGACAGCCTCTCATTCTCCGGAACCGTAGCTTACAGCGTCACCGTCGGCGCTCCGACGATCACGCTCGGCCCGTCGTCTCTGTCTTCCGGCGCGGTGGCGAGTGCGTATAGCCAGACGTTGACGGCATCAGGCGGGGTTGGCCCTTACACGTTTACGGTTAGCAATGGCTCATTGCCGGCTGGGTTGTCGCTTGACTCGTCGACCGGTGTCATCTCGGGCACGCCGACATCGGGCGGAACCTTCAACTTCACGGTCCTCGCCACGGACAGCCTGTCGTTCACCGGTTCCAGGGCCTATAGTCTCACTGTCGGCGCCCCGACGATCGCGATCGCGCCTGCGACACCGACGCTGCCGGCGGCAACGGTTGCCAGTGCCTATAGCGAGACATTGACGGCATCGGGCGGCACGTCTCCCTACAGCTATGCGGTGACGGCGGGTGCGCTTCCTACCGGGCTTTCGCTGTCATCGGCTGGTGTTCTCGCGGGCACGCCGACGGTGTCGGGTTCGTTCTCCTTCACCATCACCGCAACCGACAGCTCGACGGGCACCGGCGCACCCTTCACCGCCTCGCATGCCTATACGCTCTCAACCAATATCCAGACGCCGATTGCCGGTGCGGTGACCGCGACGGTTGCGGCGAATTCCTCGGCCAATTCGATCACGCTGAACCTGTCAGGCGGTGCGGCCGCATCGGTCGCCATCGCCTCGAACCCGGCGCATGGTACGGCGATCGTGTCGGGCACGTCGGTCAGCTATACGCCGGCACCAGGCTATTCCGGTCCTGACGGCTTTACCTATACGGCGACCAACGCCACAGGCACATCCGCGCCGGCGACCGTGTCGCTGACCGTCACCGCCCCGACACTTGCCTTCTCGCCGGCCGCTGGCGCATTGCCGGCCGGCCAGATGAATGCCGCCTATAGCCAGACGGTGACCGCTTCGGGCGGAACCAGCCCCTATGGCTATGCCGTGACCGGCACCCTGCCGGCTGGCCTGACGCTCAACCATGCGACCGGCGCGATCACCGGCACGCCGACCTCGGCTGGTAGCTACAGCTTCTCGATCAGCGCCACCGATGCCAACAATGCCATGACGTCGGCCGCCTATACGCTGGCGATCTCGCCGCCGCCGACCAGCTTTGTGTTCACGCCACCGGGCGGGGCGCTGACGCAGGCCATGGCGGGCGAGGCCTATAGCCAGCAGATCTCGGCAACGGGCGGCGCTGGTGCGAAGATCTACAGCCTTGCCTCCGGCAGCCTGCCGGACGGCATGGTGCTGAACATCTCGACAGGTCAGCTCAACGGTCCGCTCGCCGCCGGCAGCCAAGGCGATTACAGCTTCGCCATCCAGGTGCGTGACGGCAATGGCGCAACGGCAACGGCATCCTATACGCTGAAAGTGACAAGCCGCGCCGTCGTTGCTGACGACATGACCATCAATGTTCCGGCCGGCTCAACGCCTCCGGACGTTTACCTGAACCGCGGTGCGACCGGCGGCCCGTTCACCTCGGCGATCATAGCTTCCGTCGAGCCCGCCAATGCCGGCACCGCGACGATCATCCAGGGGCAGCTGGCTGCCGCTGGCCCCATGACCGCTCCGGTCGGCTGGTATCTACACTACGTGCCGAACCCGGCCTATTCCGGCCAGGTCCGCGTCCGCTACGAGCTTGTCAGTGCGCTTGGAACATCCAACACGGCGACGATCACCTATAATATCAGTTATGATGCCGGCAAGGTTGCCGAGGATATCGACAATCTCGTGCATGATTTCGTGCAGTCGCGGCAGAACATGATCGCCAATACGATCGAGGTTCCCGGCCTGCTGCAACGCCGGCAGATGGAAAAGGCGACGGATCCGGTCGCGGCGCGCATGACGCCGTCGCAGGAGGGCATGACGCTCAGCTTTGCCACCAGCCTGTCGCAGATGCGGGCGGCAAGCGGCGATGCGGAGGCGGCCTCGGCACCG
This sequence comes from Rhizobium sp. ASV8, assembly GCF_016429255.1. Classification (GTDB taxonomy): domain Bacteria; phylum Pseudomonadota; class Alphaproteobacteria; order Rhizobiales; family Rhizobiaceae; genus Rhizobium. The sequence goes on along the minus strand of NZ_JAELUG010000007.1, from coordinate 92,057 downwards.
TTCAACGTCTGGATCGGCGGTGCCTTCCTTGCCCATGACGACAAGAACCGCAAGGACAGCACCAGCAAGTGGGGCAGCTTTGCCATGATCAACATGGGTGTCGACTATCTGCTCTCCGACAAGGCACTGATCGGACTTTCCTTCCACTATGACCGGATGACGGATCCGACGGATCAGGATGCGGAACTGTCGGGCAATGGCTGGCTTGCCGGACCCTATGCCTCGCTCGAGCTTGGCAAGGGCGTGTTCTGGAACGGCAGCCTGCGCTATGGCGGCTCGAACAACACGATCAATACCCAGTTCTGGGACGGCAGCTTCAAGACGACGCGCTGGATGGCGGATACGTCGATCGAGGGGCAATGGAACCTCGACGAGGAGACGACGCTGTCGCCGAAGCTGCGGGCCATCTACTTCTCGGAAAAAGTCGACGACTACAGCGTCAAGAACAGTGCCGGCGATAGGATCGACATCGATGGCTTCAACGAGGACCAGTTCCGCGTCAGCCTCGGCGCCGAGATCGCCCGGTCGTTCCAGCTGGAGAACGGTGCGAAGGTGACGCCGAAGCTCGGGGTGACCGGCGGCTTCTCCGGGCTCGACGGCTCCGGCGCCTTCGCGGCCGTCACGGTGGGGATGAGCCTGCAGACGCAGAACTTCTGGATGCTCGATGCCAGCATGCTCCTCAACATCGAGGGCGATGGACAGAAATCCGTCGGAGGAAAAATCGCCGCGGCCAGGAAATTCTGACACAGTAGGAATTCGGTATGAGCGCTCGTCATCCCGACCCGCAAGCATTGTTCAGCTGAACTCGCCTCGACAGCCCGAGTGTGAGACGAGTACAACATGCTGCGCCGCGCCTCCACCCCAAACGGGATCATCCTGGAACGGGTGGCGCACAGCCATCTGACACCGGTGAAGTCTCCTATACATGGAGATCACCGCTTGTACCGTTGAAAGCGAATGCGGCAAAACCCTCCCTAACAAGTGTCCCAATTCGATACCTGAGATAGTCCTGTTTTTCTCTTGCTTTTATCGCTTAGATTGAGTGATGATGTTCCTCAATATCGCTGCAATATTGAGGGTTAGGTATGTCGGAAGTCTTTCTCGGCCAGATCATGCTTGCCGGTTTTCAGTTTGCGCCGAAGGGTTTTGCACTTTGCAATGGCCAGCTTCTGGCCATAAGCCAAAACCAAGCGCTATTCTCACTCCTGGGTACTTATTACGGCGGAGACGGGATCAGGACGTTCGGCCTCCCCAACATGCAGGGGCGAACCCCCGTCGGGTTCGGGTCATCGGTTGATGGCTCCTGGCAGCCCTCACCGTATAACATTGGTGATCCTGGCGGAGTTGAAAACGTCACGTTGCTCCCGCAGCAATTGCCTCAACACAGCCATCTTGCCACTGGAACAACGAATAGCGGAACGGTGCGCAACCCGGCCAATGCGCTTTATGGCACGAACACCACGAATATCTATGGTGCGTCAGCCGGTGCACAAGTTGTGATGTCAAGCGACACGGTTTCTCCAGCGGGCGGCAATCAGCCGCATGCCAATGTGCAGCCCTATGACGTCATCAATTTTTGTATCGCCCTGCAGGGCGCCTTTCCGTCGCGCAACTAATCATTTCCAACCAATCCAGTGCTTGGAGGATCCAGGATGAGTACTCCCTATGTCGGAGAAATTCGGCTGTTCAGCTTTTCCCGAGTGCCGACCGGATGGTTGCCGTGCAACAATTCACTGCAGCGAATTACCGACTATCAGCTACTATACACACTGATTGGGACGACTTATGGCGGCGACGGGCAGACAACATTTGCGACGCCCAATCTTGCCGGCCGCGTTCCGGTACATCAAGGTACGGGGCTTGGCCTGTCGACCTATGTCATCGGTCAGTTGGGTGGTAGCGAGGCCGTAACGCTGCAGCAAACCCAAATGCCAGCTCACACCCATCCCTATCTTGCCACATCCGGGCTGGCGAACGCCACGGCAGTCGGAGCTTCGGTGGAGCTCGGAGCCATTGCGGGCGATACGATGTACGCGACCGATATAAGCGGAGCAACCGCTATCAAAACCTCACCTTTGGCGTCCCAGCAGAGTGGTTCCTTCGGCGCGCACGACAACACGATGCCGACGTTGACGGTGCAATATTGCATTGCATACGACGGCATTTTTCCCACGCAGAGCTGAACCACCTCTCTTGTAAGGACACTGCTATGACACAGCCATTCCTCGGCGAGATCCAATTGTTCGGCTTCAACTTTCCTCCATCGGGTTGGGCATTCTGCAATGGCGCTACGCTGCCGATACGGCAAAACACGGCGCTTTTTTCTCTGATCGGCATCCAGTATGGGGGCGACGGAACAAACACCTTCCAGCTTCCCAATTTTGCCAACCGCGCCGGCTGCAACCAGGGACAAGGACCGGGCCTGAGCTCGCGCCAAATCGGCGAGCCTTTCGGGACCAACGGTATAACTTTGACTCAGCCGGAGATGCCCGCGCACTCGCATTCACTGACTATTTATAATCAAGGCACGCCTACAAAGCGTGCCTCCTCTCCGAGCAGTGGCAACTCGCTTAGCACACCGACAGCGAGCAATCCTTTCTTATCCGGCTCACAGCCGAACGCACAATTCGCACCGAATGTCATCGGCATTGCCGGCGCCAACCAACCGCATGAAAATCGCCAACCGTATCTGGCAGTCAACTTCAGCATCGCGCTGAACGGTGCTTTTCCATCCTTTGGGTAACGATCATGGCAGCCTCAGGCCAACTGCCGGCGTTTCCGGCACGTTCGTCAAATGATCCGCTAGCCTTTGCAACATGCTCGTCGCGACCGGCGATCATGGAGGATGTTGCGTTCTTGCGCCGTCTTTATCGCTCGTTCCGCGCCGACGAACTGGCGCCGGTGCCATGGCCGCCCGAGGACAAGCAAGCTTTTTTGGACGAACAGTTCAATCTTCAACACCGCTACTATATCGCGGCGTTCCCGCTTACAGACTTTCTGATCATCGAGAAGGAAGGTGCGAGCATCGGCCGGCTTTACATCGATCGCAGTGCGGAAACCTGGCACATTATCGATATCGGCCTAATGCCTGAATGGCGCAACCGCGGAATTGGGCAATCGATCCTGATCGGCATAAAGGCCGCAGCGGCAGTCGCGGGTGATACGCCCCAGATCATGCTGCATGTCGACAAAGTCAACGGGTCTGCGCACAAACTCTACCGAGCTTCGGGATTCGAAGTGACTGATGAGAGCGGAACTCACTTGCGCATGCAATGGTCATCGGGCCAGGTCGCCCGAAATTGTCAATGAGCGGCCCTGTTTCAATTGAAAATGGCTTGGTAGATTATGCCGTCCTTATCCCTCGCCACAGGGACAAGAAAGATATCAAGAATGCCAAGTGTGGCGTTCTTCAGCCTGTAAATCTGTTGTGGTAGGACAACCATCGAGGCACTGCGGAATAGCAGCGCGAATGGAGCTCTGGTCATCCCCGCAAAACCGCGCTCCGGCAACGGGCGCGCCTCTGTCAGCGTGAAAACAACGGTCCCTGTTCCCACATCGATATCGAACCCCTCGCCAACGCATCGGGCGAAATGATCCAGCGTTACAATCCCCATCCTGACCGCCTAGTCGCTGTTGACCGCCGAAACTTAACTATTCGAACTTTATCAAGAGTTTGAGAGGAAACAAGCGATGTTCAACAGTATTAACCCGCAGCCTCGCTTTGAATATCACGCAGGACCGCCATGCCGTTCGATGCTCCGCCACCCGTGAAGTAGTGGGAAGTCGTCGATCATCGCGCGATCCTACCTGCACTGTAATTGAGGAAGGAACCGAAACACACTGAACATCGACGCGCCCGTGTCGCAAGCCGGGGCCATTTGCGATGTTCCGTCTCGTCATGTATGCGGCCTCGGACACCGGGCATAGCAAGGCGGCCGATCCCGCGATGGCCCCTGCCCGAAACGAAAGATCTTGCCGCCGGAAAAGGGTTAGGCCATGTGAAACTCGACGCTTTGCGGAAAGAGGTTGCATTGCTTCGATGGCCGTAAGATATCAGAGCCTGCCCCGGCCGCCAGCGCTCACATCCCAGCGCAGCCATGCATTTGCTCGCGCTCCCCTGCGCATGAACTTAACATCTTGAAAGGATCGATAGTTCGACTATCCGAACCGGCGATCACGAGATGCAAGACTGGGTTGAATCATCGTGCAACCAATAGCTTGAAGCTAGCATTGAAGAGAGAGATGGCCTCGATAGGCGGAGCAGAAAGCGCACCGATGGCGCCTTCCCCATAGCTACAAGGGGTCTCAGTGCGGGATGTCGCTGTCAAGCCTGTCTGGCCTTGCGGTTGGCGTAACGCCGATCGCGATCAGCCTTTCGACCGGCTTCGTCTTCGATCTCGCGAGCGATGCGTTCCTTTTCGCCCGCTTCGGTTTCGGCCTGGACAGTCGCGGCTAGCGCCGCTTGCTGCTTGGCCGCCTCTCCCAATAGCCGCTCCTGCTCCTCAAGCTTTAGTCGCGCACGAGCAAGGTGCCGCTCTTCCCTGGCCGCAACGATGGCCATGCGTTCCGCGGCCCTTGCCGCTTTCGCTGGCTCGGCTGCGTTCTGCGCTGCGCGATAGGCAGCCAGCTGGGCGGTCTTTGCCTGCGCGGCAGCTGCGCGGCGATCGATAAGGTCGTTGTTTTTGCCGTTCTTCAAATTCTCTATCCTGGGACCGGGGTTAAAAACTATCAGGACTTCCTGGCGCGTTTGACCAAAAGCGAGGCGGTTGCCGCAGTGCGATCCTGCAATTCCTTTGCGAGACGCGCTTCACGAAGACGCAGAGTCTTTTCCTCGCGCGAACGGGTCAGGAAGTCGAGTTCATCGACAGCATTGTTGCGGGCGAAGAATTGCGACTGCAAATCGTCGAACGCACTCTCCGCCTTCTGGCGAGATTTGCTAAATGTCTGTGTCATGGAGCTTCCTGGGTTGATGGCACTGACAGCGCCAATAAAAAAGGTCAGGCGGTTTGCCTGACCTTGGGGGATCGTGCTCTCAACAATGCCAGTACATCCGTGGTCAAGGGAAAGCCGATACCGAGTGCCTTAAGCAGCCTGGAGATTGCAGGCCGACATTTTGCCCGACTTGACATCGCGCTCCAGTTCGAAGCCGATCTTCTGGCCCTCCACGAGTTCGCGCATGCCGGCGCGCTCGACGGCTGAGATGTGGACGAACGCATCAGCGCCGCCATTGTCAGGCTGGATGAAGCCGAAGCCCTTGGTGGAATTAAACCATTTAACTGTGCCGGTGTTCATGATGAACCCTTTCATAGCAATAGAGAGACCACAACGCTTGCGCGTTGCAGCTGGTGGACAGCGATTTTTGAAAGGAAGGTTCGTTCAGGGCACGGTGCCAAACGCGCGGTAACCAAAGCTCAGCAAGCAAATATCGATAGCCGTATATAGGTAACCCACAGCGAGATGTCAACTTTTAGTTTTTCAATCTAGTTTATTTCTCTATATGGTTGTATGTTGCGTAGCTTACATCCCTACGCCATTTTCCGTCACGATTGTGTAGTTCAGCAGGTGGCCTCCGCACCGGTTGACAGCCAGTTCCCGCCAGTGAGGCATGATGGCCGATAGATAACATGGGGCGGCCGAGTGTCTTCGGCCGGTCATGCGCCCGTGCCGCCTAGGAAGCCAAGCGACTTCAATTCCTGCAATCCTGCAAGATATTTCTCCCGCTGCGCTTTCGGCTTTGCGAGTGGCGCAGCGAGAACGACGTCCTCGTCGGTCGTGGACAACATGTTGTAAATCCAGGGAAGCCAGGGATTGCCGGCAAGAATTCGGCCTTCCCAGCCACTGTCGAGCTTGCTTCGCTGTACGACGCCCTGCGTTTCGGGATCGAGACGGAAAAGCCGCCCCGGAATGCCTGCGCTGTCGAAGCTCGCGAGACGTGCTTCCGACAGGTCCAAAGCCCAGTCTGTCGATCGGTAGAATTCCTCGCGGGAGCGATCATAGAGGCTCTGTGTCTGCGCGCCTGCCGAAAATTCGACGATCGTATTGATCTTGAGAGAAAAGATATTGCCGGTCAGCTTGACGTGCGAAAAAATCGTGCCCCAGGCTATCACCAGATCATTCGCCGTGCACTTCGCGATCTCCACGTCCTCCACCCGTGCAGGCCCGAGTTGGCATCCCACAAACCGGCTGTTGGATATTCTGACGTTTCGGACGACGGAACGGGATCCGTTCGCCTGATGCTCCGAGAGCAGGCAGTTATCGATCACGCATCCATCGAGTTGGATATCAGCAACGACGCGGTCCGCACGCGGATCCTTGATCATGCTGAAAGTCTGATTCTGATAGGAAATCATCGCGGGAATACCGTATTCGTTGGAAGGCCGGGGTGATTGATATGTGTTGTAGTGTGTCCGTAGGATAGCGCCAAGTGGCCTGGTAGCCAGGCTTGCGTCGTGATCTTGTACGTACCACCGGCACCCACGAAATCCGGAGACTGGATGCACTGGCCATTCGGACCACGCGACATTCCCGTATGTTTCAAGGTTGGATCGTTCTGCAGGATTTGCGCTGCCCGCCATTCGACAGCTTTGCCAAAGGAGGTTGCGGCGAGACCATCGCGAACGACGAGATTTTTGTTGTTGAATTCCATATAAAACTCATCCAGTAGCCATTTTGCGGTAACCCGCAGTTGGTGCAAAATAGTTAAGGGATTTCATACGCATGGCTCTGGCTAATTGGGCCAACGCCAAGCGGGAAACGGGTCAAATCCTATTGGAACACAACGGAGAATCTTGGAGCCCCAATTCTCATAGTTGAATGCCAACCCCAAACCAAACTGCCGCATTCTTACAATTAACTGCCAAGCGACACCTGTTGCCACAAGAGTGTCGACCGCCGCTCATGGTTCCGGCGTTGGTTCTTTGCGCAGTTGCAGAAAAACCTTTCGAACTGGAGGTGCCTGAGGTGTCTGTCCTCGATGCGAAGGCCCGACACGTGATCAAAAATCCGCTGGGTGACGCCGAAGAGTGTCATCCCCTTCAAACGCGCCTGGCAATTTTCTGATCGTGAGGCCTCATCGGCGTTGCGACCAGCGAGAAGAGCCGCGTCCAACCGATCAGCCGTTCGTGCGCTATCCGCCCGATCCCTCCTCCTATTGCTAAACAGCGTTGATCGGCGCTTACCGCGTTTGATCTCGTTGTTGCCTGACGGTCGAGGATCGATAGTGGAGGGTGGCATTGGAACCGTCGAACTTTCCATGATGGTACAAGCAAATATCGAAAGTCCGCCGCCCAAAGCCGACCTATTGGCTTGAGCCAACGTGACCGTGTCGTCGTTTGCACAAACCCGACAAAGAGCAGCCGCGACTTGTCGATGATGATTGCCAGACGGCCGGCGAAAGGAACAAAAGGACCGCAAACACCGTTGATTGACTGGGTTAACCAGATGGTGTCATCATGTTCAACATCACAAAACTCATCTCCGCCGCCGCGTTCGGCAGCATCATTCTGGGTTCGTCACTGACCCCCGCCGGCGCGCTCCAGTTGCGGGAAGGTGCGGCAGCAGGCAGTCTCGACGACGGCCGTGGCGTTTCGGCCTATACCGACGACGGACATGGCGCGGCCGCACAAGAGGCATCTGTCCTGTCCGCGAAGGAAGTACGGCACATTAAGTGGTGCGCAGCCAGCTACCGCCTTCGTTACGATCCCGTGAGCGACACTTATTCACGTGGCGGCATGAATTTCCAATGCCTGTCGCCGCGATAACCTTCATCGTGGCGGCTCACACCAGCGCAATCACAACCCCCTGTCCGCTTGGGACAGGCTGACAAAAAGTCGATGGTGTTGTCGATTTTGAACGGTGTCGAACGTCTATAGGATGGTGAGAGCGAGGAGAACCTCAATGGCATCGTCCATAAACGTCCAAGGAATATATGCTGCCGCGATAGTAAGCGACCTTCGATCCACCTTGACATGGTAAGGTCGTTTCATAGGCAGACCAGCCGATGACCATCCACTCCCAAACACGGCGCAATGGCGAAACATGGGTATGCGGGTGGCCTCCAGCTCTGGCGCGACGAGGAGCGTGCCGGAAAAGCCGTGACGACCATCGTCATGACCGATCCCGCCGACGAAAAAGAACATCTGTCTACGGAAGGCATGCTGCCCGAGACGGAGGCTTGCGGATCCTTTGGCGCCGTTGCGGGTTTCTTTGATGAGGAGAACAACCTGATCGATCTGACTGAGCCGCCGAAAAGCTGATCCGAGCCCAAAATGCCTGCCATTTTTCAAGGGAGCGAAACACATGAATATGAGTGAGTTGAAACCTGCTACGGAACTGGCTGCGAAGCGAGTGTCCCGGTTCAAGAATGAAAGCCCGCAATATTCCGAGGCCAGAACGGCGCTGCTGGCAGAAGAAATCGAAGTCCGACGTCACCTCACCCGTCTTGCAGAGCAACGGCGGCATTTACCCTCCGGTCCGGTTGTCGAAGAGGATTATCGTTTCAAGGACGAGAATGGCAGCGAGATCGGGCTTGCGGAGCTCTTCGGAGATCACGACACGCTTGTGACCTACTTCTGGATGTTCGGCCCACAACGCGATCGGCCCTGCCCGATGTGCACAAACTTCCTTGGCGGGGCGAATGGAAACGCGGCCGACGTCAAACAACGGGTCGCCTTCAAGATCGTTGGCCGAAGCCCTGTGGAGCGGCAACGGGCGTTTGCCGTGGAGCGAGGGTGGCGTGACCTCGATTTCGTTCAAACCATAGGTGACGACTATGCCCGAGATTTAGGCCTGCTCGATAGCGAGGGTCACGAATATCCGGGCTTCACGGTTTACCAGAAGGATGGCTCAGACGTTCACGTCTTCTACAACGCCGAAATGCCCAGCGAAGCGGCCGATCCCGGCCAGGATCCGAGAGGCGCTGTCGATATCGCACCGCTATGGAATATTCTCGATATGACTCCGGCCGGGCGTGGCGCTGACTGGTATCCGAAACTAAGCTACTGACACTCAACTTCCGGGGTCGAACCTAGTCCAGGCTATGGAGAGCACTTCAGTATGTCGACATGTCGATGGAAGAGCTTCCATTCACCCTCTTGCCGCGCAAGTATCGTCGTGTCTTTCATATGCTCTCAGCACCGCGCGGACGGCCTGGTAGGAGCAAGGCTGCCCGGTTGAAATCATTTCTGTTGTATGAGTTGTACATCGGAGGCTTTGGACCTCCACACAGTCATCCTCGAATATCCATCAACCTGAGCAACCTTTGGAATTTTTGATCTGCGATTGTCGAAAAGGTGGACCTCGGTTCGTCTACTGCGAGAGGACACCGGAGACAAATCCAAATGAAGTTGTATTTCAGCAGAAACCCCAATCCGCGCCTTGCAGTTGCCGTTGCGCGATTCTTGGAAACAGATATCGCCTTCGAGTTCGCCGCACCGATGGCTCCCGGACAATCGGAGCGATATCTGCCGCTCAACCCAAACCTTCTTTTGCCGATTTTGGAGTACTCCGGCCGAACGCTCTGGGAGAGTGATGCGATTGCCTGCTGGCTATCCAGGCATGCCGGCTCAAACTTTTGGAGGACCGACGATGACGAACCGCAGATGATCCGCTGGATCAGCTGGGCGAAGGAGAACTTCATGAAGGCGTGCGACATCGTCCATTGGGAGCGCGGCACGAAGCTGCGCTACGGCATCGGGCCCTGTGACGAGACGATGGTTGCGGAGGGCCTGAGACAATTCCACAAAGCAGCAGTCATTCTCGAAAGTGAGCTGGCCGATCGACCATGGATCCTCGGCGAAACGATCTCGTTTGCCGATTTTCGTATGGCGACATTCCTGCCGTACAACGACGCAGCACGCCTTCCGATCGAGGACTATCCCGCGATAAAGCGCTGGTCTGATCAACTACGCCGGATCGAAGGCTGGCGCGATCCGTTTTCTGGATTGGTGGCGCCGTGTCTGCCGCCGCTTCCCAACTGAAATTGGGCGCCTCCTCACGGTCCCAATTCGAAGAATAGAGCACGGACGGTCTTCTACGTGAACGCGGCAAGCCCCAGCAAGCAGGCTTCCCGCATACCGCCCCGATACACGCTCTTGAGCCAATTCAAACCGGCCACCCATAGGTACGAAGAGCTGTCCGTCTGAAATTCGGCAGCAACAGGCACTCGTTTGCCGATTGGGATCTCCGATTTGGGGGCTTCCGGACTTTCCTCGCCAGGGGCTCGCCCCCGCCTTGACTTAGACCAAGTCATAGACCATTTCTTGAGCGACAACATGGGAAAGCTTGAAGGAACCTAGGTGATGCGCGTGTCTGTCAGCGAGGCTAAAGGGCAACTCACCGAGTTGGTGAAGCGAGCCGAAGCCGGAGATGAGGTCATTCTAACCCGTCGCGGCCATGAGATCGTGCGCCTGGTCGCCGTCGCGGTCTCGCCGGGCCTGAAGGGACGGCGCGCCTTGATGGAGAAAGCGAGGGCATCGGCCGCAGCCAAGGCGCTTCAAGGACCAGCGGCCGCCCGCAGCCAGGACTTTCTTTATGACGACGACGGGATGCCGGCGTGATTGCAGTTGATACTTCCGCGCTCATGGCGATTGTGCTCGACGAGCCGCAAGGCGATGCTTGCATGACGGCAATCGAAGAGGCGGATCGACTGTTGATTTCCGCCGGCACCGTCGCCGAAGCCCTCATCGTGGCGTCACGACGCAATGTCGGCGAAGAAGTCAGCCTACTCATTTCAGGCCTAGGCTTCGAGATCGTGTCCGTGACAGCTGCCGCCGCCCGTCGAATAGCTCATGCCTACGGCCGATGGGGCAAGGGTGTTCATCCAGCTGGACTGAACTATGGCGACTGCTTTTCGTATGAAGTTGCCAAAGAGCACGATTGTCCTCTGCTTTATGTGGGCGAAGATTTCACGCAGACTGACGTTCGGCGGGCTCGCTAGCGCCTCTTCTCATTCGAAACGGGCGAACTGACCGGCAGTTGAAGAGCCGCGGAGCGTCCGGTCGCGTGTATGCTCTTGATGGGATCCAACCTGTGGACCCTCAAAATACCGAGGCAATATCAAAAGACGACTATCCAGCAAAATCGACAATATAATGCCGTCCCCAACCGAGGTCGGAAGTATGAAATCTCGCTTTTTGGACGCATGTTTTCGTCAAGCACAGCTTCCTCGCCTTGATGAGGATTGATAGGCCGCTCGGCGGACTTGGGCCAATGGCTATCGTCCTGAACCCGACGTGCCGTGCGCCGTCTCACGAGCTGCCAATGCGATGATCCATTCTTTCGTGCGCTCCACGGAATATCGCCGGCTTTTGGCAGGATCGACAACCAGAAATTCGCGGTAGGAACTCGTCCGTTCCTTGAATGGCAATCTCACCAGTTCGCCAGTTTCGATAAAACCCCGCACATAGGGATGCCAACCGAGCGCAACCCCATGGCCGAACCGAGCCGCCTCGAGGACCATGGCATAAGTCGTCAACCGGCGGACGACAGGTGCGCTGTCATGATCCAGCCAGAGTTGCCAGTCCATCAGAGGGCTCGTGTAGTTCGCAAGCTGCAACAAAGGAGCTTTGCCAAGGCTAGGCAGATCCGAGATTGAATGAGAACGGCAAAATCCCGGAGAAGCCACGGGATAAATTTCTTCCTTCAGAAGCACGTGGCTCTCGAGACCGGGCCAGTCGCCAGTCCCAAACCGGATCTCCAGATCGAAATTGCCATGCCCGAATTCCGGCAGTTCGTCGACACAGACGAGATGCAGTCGGATGTCGGGAAACGTTGAGTAGAATTCGCCAAGCGCCGGCATGAGCCAAAGCGAGGCAGCGGCGACATTTACCCTCAGGGTGACAACACCATCGTCATCGCGGGGGAGAGCCTTGGCCGCGCGTTCTATCGTTTCGAAAGTGGCTGAGACGACACCATAAAATGAAGAGCCTGCTGCTGTCAGACGGATTTTCGTGCCATTCCGCTCAAACAGCGCCGTGCCGAGGATAGCCTCCATCTGAAGGATCCGACGGCTGATGGCCGGCTGGGCGACGGACAGTTCTTTGGCCGCCCTGCTGAAATTCATGAGCCTGGCCGCTGCCTCGAACGCGATGAGGTTGTCGAGCGGGCCAATCGTCTTTCTAAGGTCCATGATGCGATCCTGTCGGCACATTTGACTGACGAACTGCCGTTCTTATAAGCGTACATTATAAGCCGCATCATTTTTTTCGTCGTTCTCCAAAGTGCTTGCGTAGCGCAATCTCCGGGCTTGGGCAACTTGCCCCAATCTAGATAAGGGAACTTCATATGTATAAGCTGAAGGCATTAGTCAGCGCCTCCTTGGTTGCCGTTTATTCGCTGATGGCAACTGGAGCCGAAGCCCAGGAGCCGATCGATACGCTAGCCGGCATCAAAAGCGCCGGCGTCCTCAAGGTCGGAATGGCGGATTCGGTGCCGGCTCAACAGAAGAACCCGGTCTCGGGTGAATGGGAAGGCTTTAATGTGGACATGGCCAACAACCTGGCCAAGGCGCTTGGCGTCAAATTGGAGATTGTCGACACGACCTGGGCGACGGTCATCCCATCGCTGATGCAGAAGCAATATGATATCGCGATGGTCGACATGTTCCGCACGCCGGCACGCGCGATGACCGTCGATTTTACCGATAGCTACATGACGACAGGCAATACGTTTCTGGTCGGTGCAGATCTCAATGTCACGGATTGGAAGCAATTGAACGACCCCCAATACACGGTCGTGAGCATTGCCGGCATGGCCGCCGTCGCACAGACCGATCGTCTCCTGCCCAATGCAAGCAAGAAAACCATCGTATCCGACAATGCCGTTGCCGGGCAGCTCGAGGTCGCGGCCGGCCGAGCCAGCGCACACTTGAGCGATCTCCTTCAAAACGCGCTGTTCATGAAGGCCAATCCGAACGCGAAGGTCAAGGTAATCGGCACGGATGCCCCGATCGAAGCGACCGGCTATGCCTACGCCACGCGCCCTGGAGACTACCACTTTCTCTCCTTCCTGAATACTTGGATCGCCTACAACACGACAACGGGGTTCATCTCGGATACGAAGCAGAAGTGGTACGGCATCAAGTAACCTGAGCTCGAACCATGTTGGACAGCCTTATCCTCTACGGGCCGGCCCTGCTGCGCGGCCTGTCCCTGACCATGTTCTATTTCGTGCTCGGGGCCGTCGGATCGATGGTTCTCGGATTGCCAGTCGCCTTGGGGATTGGCAATCCGGCAAGACTGATCCGGTATCCTGCAATCACCTTCGTTGAGTTTTTTCGTAATACCCCGATCCTGGTGCAGCTTTTCTGGATTCACTTCGCGCTGCCCGCGATTACGGGAATTTCAACGACGGCCGAACAGACTGCCGGCATAGCAGTGGTCGTGGTGATGACGGCCTATATGGCCGAGGTCTACCGCGGCGGCTTCAATGCGGTCGCCAAAGGCCAGCTGGAAGCGGCCTCTGCGCTTGGCCTGCGGCCGGCGCAAAAGTGGCGATTGGTCATAATTCCACAAGCGATCGCGATCGCGATGCCGGCGATTGCCAACACGCTCATCGCCTTGCTGAAGGCGACGGCAATCCTGTCGATCCTCTCGGTCCCCGAGTTGATGCGTGTGACGAGCCGCATCAGCGATTATACGGCAGACCCCATCTTCTTCTATAGCGCGAGCGCCGCGATTTACGTCGCCTGCGGACTGCTACTCTCGCTCTGCCTCTCAATGGTCGAGAAGCGGTTCAATCGCTGGAGGGTCATTTGAGCTTTGATCTGAATACGCTCATCTCCACTGCGCCAGCTCTGCTTCACGGCATATGTCTAACTGCGCTCATCACGTTTCTCGCCTTTGTTACTGCCAGCATCTTCGGCCTTTTGGGCGCCTCCGTGTCATGGTCAAATGCACGCATTGCTGCTTGCTGCTCGAAGGCCTACATTCAGCTTGCCCGGGCAACACCAGAGATGATCGCCATCTTCTGGGCCTATTATTGCCTGCCGATCCTTCTGGGTGCCAGCCTGTCGGGGCTGACCTGTGGTGTTCTCGCACTGGGCTTGATTGGCGGCGGTTACATGGCCGAGATTATCCGCGGCGGCGTTCAGTCAGTCGAGCGTGGGCAATGGGAGGCGGCAAATTCTCTTGGCCTGCCTCGCTACATCACGTGGAGCCATATAATCGCACCTCAAGCCATTCGAAAAATGGTGCCTGCAATCCTCAATTACTTCACCGATCTTCTGAAGGCGACCACGCTTCTCGCTGGTATCGGTGTGAGCGAAGTCGCCTACGCCGCCTATATCAGTGGCTCGGCCTCGTTTCGATACCTCGAACCCCTCACCGGGGTCGCGATCCTATTTTTCCTGATCATCTTCCCGTTGAGCGTTTGGGCACGCAACCTGAACAGCTCGTCACACATTCATCCAAAGAGTAAGTGAGCATGAGCGACACACTACGATATCTCCCTTTCGAATCCGTCTGGAAGATGCGCATTGATCATCCTTATTCGCTGTTCGTCAGGGACGGAAACCTCCTCTGGTCCTGCGGGCAATGTCCACTTAATGAAACCGGGGAGGTGCTTCACCCCAACGACCTTTTCGCGCAGGCCGCTGAGGTGTCGGCTTTCATCGATCAGTTCCTGTCGAAGATCGACGCCGATCGTTCGCACATCGCCCAGCTTGTCGTCTATCACGTCAAGACCGGCGGGACGGATGCTCTTGAACTTCGGCGCCTCTTCCGTGAACGCTTTGGCGAGAAAGTGATCGTGCTTCCGGTTTCCATCCCGCATTTCTACTATGACGGCATGATGATCGAAGTCGACGTCTATGGCTCAACTCTGAACAAGGTCGTTCGAACTCTCACCGACAACGAAACCGGCATAGAGTTGCAGATCGTGGACAGCGGGGAGATCGTATGGGCAGGAATTCTAGGCCCACGGGAAGTCCAGTTGGAAGCGGCTTTGAACCGGCTGCTCACCCGTGCAGATCTCAGCCTCAATGCGCTTCTCTCGGAACAGTGGTTCGTTACCACCGACCGCTTGGGCGAAGAGGTTCGTCTATTGACGCATACAAGCGGCACCGACCCTCGCCAGATCGTCGGCATCCGTGACGACGGATTTCCAATGGTCGCACAGCTCACTTTCTCAAGAGACATGGTCACTCGTGAACAGTTTGCCGCTTCCAGTCACCTGATCGAGGGAGTGGACATCCGACTGACCCGCACCGAAGGATATTTCGATCTCACTGGGACCTGCGAAGAAAGCATCGGCCTGGTGCAGGACACACAACGCATCATGAGTGCGATAGAATGGACACTGAAACATTCGGGGCTTTCGTTCTTCGACGTGCGTAAGGCGACAACGCATTATGTGGCCGGGAGCTCAGCGGAAGAGCTGCATGACAATATGAGCATCCGCAATCGATATTATCGGAAGCCTGGTCCCGCATCGACCGGATTGCCGGTCTTTTCCTTCCCCATGGCATCCTCGCCCATATCCATAAGACTGCTTGGACGGCGGTCAGGGGCCATCCCGAATGTGCCCGGTGATGGCGACAACCGCCGATGAGCGTCGAAAACCTCGTGCTGCCCTCGGGGGACATCATCGTCGCTCATCGCTTTGGTAATCCCGGAATACGACCCTTCGTCTATTTGCAAGGAGGATTGCATGCCGACGAAGTTTCATCGACAGTCGCCCTGGAGCAATTGGTGCGACTTCTCGGGGAGCTTGTTGGGGGAAGCTGTATCCGAGGCGAGATCGTCGTCCTTCCACACTGCAACCCGATAGGGCTGAAGCAATTTTTACTTGGGCGCCATCAGGGAAGATTTTCCTTGTCGGATGGCAGCAACTTCAATCGCGGTTTTCCCGATATGGCAGCTATGCTTCGGCCGGTGCTGGACGCGCCTTCAGCCGACTTTGGCAGAGACCGCGTAGCCGAGCTTGGCCGGCACATTCTCACAAGGCAAGGCACGACGGGTCCAACAAGGGCGCTTCAAGCCGAACTCATGCGCCTGTCCTGGGGCGCAGACTATGTCATAGACGTACATGCGGACATGGAGGCGTCGGTCCATATCTACAGCTCGGCCGTGTCGTGGGCAAAGCTTCGGACGCTAGCGGGGCGGTTGAGTGCCCGGGTCGTCATACTTGCCGAGGAGTCGGCCGATCGTCCGTTCGACGAAGCACACAGCAGAGCCTGGCAAGATCTCGGGCTTCCATCATCGACGGCAAGCTGCACTTTGGAACTTCGCGGACTTTCCGATGTTTCGGCGAAGACGGCGTCCAACGACGCGCTCGGCTTGTTGCATTTCCTTGGCGATATCGGCGCGGTCGAAGTGGCTGCGCCCTCGCCGCCCGATCCCGATACAACGGCGATCTCGCTTGAGGATCTCGAGTTTGTTGAAAGCCCACAAAGCGGCATTGTCATGCATCTCGTGGACGTGGGAGCACCAGTGACGAAGGGCGATATCGTCGCCAGAATATTTGATCCGACCAATCCTCGCCTCGATAGCGCGTGGACTGATGTGGCGACCCAGCGCGACGGGTGTGTCTTTGCAAGGTGGCACCAACGCGTCATTCAGGCAGGCATGCCGATTTGCAAGATTGCCGGTTCGGGCTTGGGCGGCAAGCGGGAGACACGCCTGTCCGATTGAGCTAACTCGTGCCAAATCGCGTGCTCAAGGCACCTGAGTGGCCCAATCCTCAATGCGCAGTCCGGGCGTGTGCTCAAACACGCGCCGGTTATTTGTGACCAGTATCAATCCCCTCGAGCGCGCGTGACCGGCAATCAACTGTTCGAATGGCCCGATCGGAAATCCGCTGCGCGCAAGTTCCGCGCGAAACTGACCGGTGTCCTTCGCTGCCGTCTGTCCATAATCGAGTACATCGAGGCGCACAGCAAAGCCTTCCACAACAGGTAGATTCCTTTCGGGAATAGCGGACTTGTCCGCACCATATATCAATTCCATCAGAGTGACGGAGCTGATACGCAACGGACCGGCGTCGCGGCGAAGAGCATCACGCACCTTCTGCGGGCGATTTTCTATCGTGAATATGCAGATGTTGGTGTCCAGCATCTATTTGAGCATCAACACGCCTCGCGCTCCTGCGCGGGTGGCTGATAACGCTCGTTCACAAAATCCGGTGACGGGGCTTCGCCTTCGAACCAGCTGTCCCAACCTTCGCCGGCAGGGGTGCTAATCCTCGTGCGTCCGACTCACCGATGTCAACATGTTTCACGTCATCCGGCGGGGTGACGGCCTTTGGCAATGGCAACCATGTCATCGCGAAATTCTGCGGGCCGTCCTCGTTCGAACCGTCGAAGGTAGTATCCGTCGCCTTCGTTGATCCGAAGTGGACTTGTTTCGGCTGCATCGAAGACTCATCGATCTTAACCTCGGAATCCCTCAGAAACACCTTCATTGCTTCACTCGTGGCGGCCTTCACATCGTCTGCGGCAAGCACTTCAATCGCCAAAACGGAGATGATCCATGATTACATTTTCCTTCCCCGGATTGTTAGCGTCCGAGTGGAGGTTTGCTTCTGGGCCATGCCATCGACCAACTGTGTGGGTTTGCGGCCATATCCGGTCAACGGACTATTTTGGGGCGCATTTTTGGGCGGAGAGTGCCAACTCAAGGAGCCGGTGTTGGCACTTTTTGAATCGGCGTTGGGGTTTCCGTACCGAGATCTGCAACAGCTCGTCGCAACTCCCGATGTTGACGGGTCATTTGGCGATGCAAAATCACAATCGGTTTTCACCTGACCGAGAATGGCGCCAGGATTGCCATGTCGAATACAGAGCGACGATCACGACGTTGGGTATCCAGGACGAAAACGCAAGCACCGGAGACATGCTCGAATAGCTCTCATAGCCTAGCGCGAAGCCGATCGGGATCTGAACGCGAAGGACGACGGCTGCAAAGGTCATCGCATAGCTGAACCGCATAAGCAGCCGGTGCCGCACAAAGCTTCGCCGGACGGCTAATATCCAGGCGGCAGCAGTCGTGCCGAGCCACAATACGGCAAGAAGTCCAAATCCGAGGCCAGCTCTCGACCCACCTGACGCAAATGGTGCTGTGGCCAACGCTCCAACTCCGGCTACAATGCACGCCACGACATAAACTCGGCCCGACCAGCGGTGCAGTTTCGGATGACGCATCCGCAATCCCGGATAAAACTGGAACGGACCTAAGGCCAAAGCAACAGGGGCAATCAGCATGTGCAAAAGCGCAGGCAGCGGCGCTTGCAATATGACCGCCTTTATTTTCGGATCGATACCGTACCATGCGTTATCGAGCACGCCATAATATCGCGACGAATATGCGGCCACAGCTATCGCAAGCATGACCATGATGCCCCGTGCGATCGCAGGGAGGTAATTCTCTCTCATATGGTTCCTGCCTTGCAGCTTTGGCTCGTTCAATGCTTCTCTTACGATGGGTATTTTCCCATCGGCTAAACCACACTATGATCGAGCCTCCCTCATCGACAAGATTTGAGGTACGACCGGCGAGGCAAAAGGGTCGAAAAAATGAGTGTTGGGACGAGTGGCGATTTCAACGTGACGGGATCCGGACGGTTTGGCCTGGATGCGGCCACGTTCGCGACAGTCGCAGCTGGCGTAGCTACAGTCGATCTTTCGAACATATTCACTCTTGCCCACAACTCACTCCGCCATGGCCCAGACCTGGGACTATGGATGCCAAGCGTAACCGAGGCGACGAGCGGTGTCTCGATTTTGGGCGCGCTTTGGATTGTTACATTTGCTCTGAGGCACGCAAGGTTTGGTCGGAGGCCATGGCTATCGATGGTTTTCATCCACGGGTTCGCCAGTCTCTGCTTTTCGGCGCAGCATGTCGTCACAATGGTGGCAATGAGAATGACCATCTTCGGGATGATGGGGGTCCATTATCATTTTGAACCAAATGATTGCTTTTATGAATATCGCAAGGATGCCCTGACATATCTGCTCATCGCAACTTTACTAAACATCTTCTACTCGCGTTGGCAGAA
This sequence comes from Rhizobium sp. ASV8, assembly GCF_016429255.1. GTDB lineage: Bacteria > Pseudomonadota > Alphaproteobacteria > Rhizobiales > Rhizobiaceae > Rhizobium. The sequence goes on along the minus strand of NZ_JAELUG010000007.1, from coordinate 73,067 downwards.
CCCTATGCGCGAAGCGGCTCTGCAGCTCGAACGTGAGGCAATGTTCGACATCCGTGTAAGGGGTCAAGCCGTACGGATTCCCCTAAGAGCGGTATTGGCTCTGCGTGCCGCCGGCAATTACGTCGAAGTGCTGCTCGAAGATGGACGGCGGCCGCTCGTCCGTGGAACGCTATCCTCCTATGCGGAGCGATTGATCCCATGTGGGTTCGAACGAACGCATCGATCTTGGCTGGTAAACGGAGCTCGCGTAGTCGGACTTCGACCCGCCGGCTCAGGTGACATGCTTGTGGATCTCCCAGGCGGTCATGAAGCACCCCTTTCACGCCGTTGTACGAAAGTACTGCAACGACTAAAATACCTGCAGCAACACGCCTCGCGGTAGCAGACTAAAAGTGCTGCAATACTGTCAAGCTGCGCGCTGCCATAGTAGACGATTGAGCCGCGATCCCATTAGCAACGACCCCTCCCGCACGCGGAGGCATTCACTCAACGGGCATTTCTAAGCATAATGGCCCTCGATCGAATGTTGTTTCTCGGAGTTCAAGTACATTCGAGAGATCGCACTCCGTGTCAAAAAACCGCAAGAACCGGTCTCGCTGTCGTCACCACCGCCGCTATCGCTTTATCGATCAGACAACTGTCCAAAGCCTAAGCCTTTTAACATGACCTTGCGATCCATCGTTCGGTTGCGCCAGCGAGCTTTCCGACGAAAGCGGCAACTGGCAGCTCCCGATGGGATTGAAACCCGAGACTAGTCTATCGAGACCGCGTGGAATAACATTGAGATCGGAACAGAAATCTGACTAGCGACTGACCACGAACGCGCGCGCAGAGCTTCGCCACAAATGCATTTGGTTTGAGAGCATCGGCGATAGTGAGTGCTCGACCTACCTGCTCATGATTTGACCGACCGTCTCCATGCAGCCGGCGTGACGCCGACGAAAGACTTGAAGATGCGGGTAAAGTGGCTTTGACCGGCGAAACCGCAGCCGATGGCTATTTCCACGAAGGTTGCACCGCCATGCGCAAGCATCGCCTTGGAGCACTCAGTACGGTGCCGCAAGATCCAGCGATGCGGCGAGTCCCCGGTCGTACTCTTGAATGCGCGCACGAAGTAGCTCACGGAAAGTCCACAGTGAGACGCAAGTACTTTTAGAGAGAGATCGTCGTCAGAGAGCGAGGTCATAGCCTCGGTCGCGCGCCGTAACTGCCACGGCGCAAGGGTTCGAATTTTGTCCTTCGCAAGGGTCAAGCTGCCGAAAGCCTGCGCAAAATAGGTATTGACGGCAAGCATGAGCTGTTGGGCATAAAGTGGCCCGATCTCCTGAGGGCGCTCCAGGGCCGGAAGCAGCGCATTTCCCAGATGCCACACCGTCTCGTCAAAAATACCGCCTGGCGGGCAATAGAGCTGATTGATCCTTGCCACGCTGCGTTAATCGGCGATCTCGTCCAGAGCAATCTGCGGAACGGTAAACATCAAATTGTCGAAAGGGCTCAGCAGGTTGGCCTGGGGCTTTTCGAGATGGTTGACAATGCTGCTTGTGCGGGCTGCATATGAGCCGCGGTGGACATATTTCTCGTCAAGGAACGGCTCTCGACTGGTTTGCTCGCGAAATTGCAGAAGGACCGAAAATACCGCTCCACCCTCGTCGGCCACGATATCGGCAGTATGGTCGCCTTTGCTTTCGCGGAAGCCCATCCTGATCGCAACACACGCTTGGTCATGATGGACGCGCCTGTTTCGGAAGTGGCCGTTCTCGATGTATCGCGGGCTAGTCCATATGCGATAGAAAGTCGTCCTGCGCATCCACGAGACTTTCGCATTTGGCAGGCCGACCTACCAGGCAAAACGAACTATCCCTACGACGAGAAAGATGTCCACTGGCAGTGTGACCATCGGAAAGAGGCTTATGAGCCTTCACCCCTCTACCACCTCTTTGAACACAATATTGGAAGCTGCTTTGCAGGCGCTTTCGGCGTCTCGGTCAGTATTCCTTTGTCCAACCACGGTCCGAGAACGTGCCATATTGGCTCGGCCTCATGTGAATAGGAGGATGAGCAAGCGGCCATCGTCGACGCCATTTTTCACGGTCCTGCCCCTGTAATCTCGCATTCGATAAACGGGCGTTCATGACCATCACAATTGAAGGTCGTCTTGCGCAAGCCAGGAGGTTTTTTAGGCGATTATACCACCCATTCAATGATCACATCTCGTCCCGTTCCCACCATGAGCTGACGGTTTGATGGCTCCCGTTACCGGGTTGCCATCATTCTGGGCTGCAAATCAGCCCTGGAGCTCCGCGCCGATACCGACAATAATTCTATGTAATACATCGTGTTGATGGGGTCATTTGCCGATTCATAATCACAAGTTTGCAATTCCCGCTCCACCCGCCGGACTTGGCGGCGCTGCCAGTCATGGCTCTCGATCATATGAGCAGAGATTGCTTCGGTGTACTGCACCGAGGAACAACCAGCGAGAAGGCTTTCGGGGACTGCCGAGACCATATATTAAAGTCTTGTGCGAGCGCCAACCGAGGACAGCTTATGCCCCATTCCGTGCAGCGATCCAATCATGATGCGATTACCCCGCTGGAAATCGGCGATCGGCTCGCCATTCGCGAGCTTGTTGACGCCTATGCCCATTGCGCCGACCGACGCGACGCCGAAGGTCAAATGGCTCTGTTCACACCGGATACCGAATTTCTTGTTTTCATGGACAGCCAAAACCCTGTTCCAACGCAGCAGATTCGTGACCGCGAGGGCCTTCGGCCCGTGTTCGATGCCTTGAATGCCTATGAAGCAACGACCCATTTCAACGGCCAGAGCACGGTGACATGGGGGCCGTCTTCGGCAACGGGGATCACCTATTGTCTAGCCCACCATGTCGCGGTCGCTGGCGACAAGCGAAGCCTGATGATTGCGTCCATCAGATACCTCGATCGCTTTGTGAAGGTGGAGGGTCGTTGGTATTTCGAGCAGCGCAAGCTAATGGTGGACTGGATCGAAAACCGCCCCCTGACCGGCGGCTAGCGCGGTGACCGATGCTTGATCTGAACGACCTGCGCTTCTTCGCCGCCGTGGTGGATCATGGTGGCTTCTCCGCTGCGGCCCGAAGTCTTCGATTGCCGAAATCAAGGCTGAGCCGCCGTATCACAATCCTCGAGGAACATCTTGGCGTGCGGCTGCTGGAGCGCAGCACGCGACATCTGGTGCTCACCGAGGTGGGGCGCCAGGTCTACGAACATGCCCGAGCCGCCCTGATCGAAAGCGAAGCAATCGAAGACACCGCCCTGCGCACCCACTCGGAACCGAGAGGCCTCGTTCGAGTGAGTTGTCCGCTTGGCCTTCAGCATCTTATTGCCGCTGAGCTTCCGGCGTTCCTTACCAGATATCCCAAATTGCGCATGCTGGTCACTGTAACCGATCGCCGTATCGACCTTGTTCATGATGGGGTGGATGTTGCCATTCGCGTGCGTGAGCGTCTGGATACGGATGCCGATCTGCAGGTCAGGAAGATCGGCCTGAGCCGCCGCGCACTCGTCGCCTCCCCCGATTTCATGGAACAACACGGTCCATTGGAAGATCTCGCCGACCTGGCAGGGATGCCGCTGCTGAGCCAGCAAGAATATGCCGGCATCTGCACATGGAACCTGACCAACACCAGCGGCGATTCCAACACCGTCAACTTCGAGCCAAGACTGGCGACCGGAGGCTTCGACCTGCTTCTTGGCGCCGCTTGCGCGGGGCTTGGCATTGCTCTTCTTCCCCTTGCCAATTGCGAGGTCGAACTTGCGCGCGGACGGCTTATGCGCGTATTGCCGGATTGGTCCGGGACCGACGGAATCTTGCACATCATCTTCACGTCACGCCGAGGAATGCTACCTGGCGTGCGTGCGGTCGTAGATTTCATGAGCGACGTCCTGAAAGGCGCCGTTGACTAATGCCGCGACTGTTCTACCAATGGAACGATCGGTTACAGAACTGGTAGATTATCAACATCAATGAAACGCGGCATTGTCGCTCCTAAGCAGTGGTCACAACGGACCATATGGCTTCAGGAGACGAACATGTTGCAACTCAGACCACGTCACACATTGGACGGCGCCGACCGCGGCTGGCTGAAGGCCCGGCACCATTTCATCGTGTCGCACAACGGCAATGCCGCCAATCATTCGCTTGGCGCCCTGATTGTCTGGAACGACGACGAAATCGCGCCCGGCAGAGGATTTGGACTGCATCCACATTCCGACACGGAGATCATTACCTATGTTCGCGAAGGTGCGGTCACACACGAAGATAGCGTCGGCAATCTCGGGCGCACGGAAGCGGGCGACGTTCAGGTGATGAGCGCCGGAACAGGGATAATGCATGCGGAGCGCAACGACGGCGACGAACCGCTCAAACTCTTTCAGATCTGGTTGCGCCCCCGGCGAACGGGAGGCGCCCCGCGTTGGGGCACAAAGCGCTTCCCCAAGCGTGAACGGGCTGGCCGCCTCGTCACGCTGGCAAGCGGGATCGTCGGTGATGACGAGGCACTGTCGATCGGCGCCGATGCACGGGTCCTGGCCGCAACGCTTCTTTCCGGGCAGGTCGTCAAATATCACCTCCATCCATCCCGCAATGCCTATCTTGCCCCTTCGCAAGGCGCCGTCACAGTGAACGGCCAACGGGTTGTCGCGGGGGATGGCATCGCAGCCATAGCCGAGAACAATCTGACGATCGAAGCCACCGAGGACGCGGAATTCATCCTCGTCGACGCGGCCTGAAGACAACCCACATCAACCCATCGGAATCATCCAATCCCATTGGAACGAAGGAGATATATCATGGAAAATATACGCGTTCTCCCACTGCTCGGCCGCCTTATGATCGGCCTTCCCTTCATGATGAGCGGCCTTGGCAAAATTGCCGCTTATGGACCAACCATTGCCTTGATCCAGGCGGTGGGCCTGCCGATACCACCGCTTGCCTATCTCTGCTCGATTGCGGTCGAGCTCGGCGGCGGACTGCTCCTGGTTCTAGGGTATCGGGTGAAACCCGTTGCCGCGATTATGGCCTTGTTTGCTTTGGCAACCGCCGCATTCTTCCATAGCAACTTTGCCGACCAGAACCAGATGATCCACTTCCTGAAAAACATCATGATGGCCGGCGGCCTGCTGCAGATCGCCTATTTCGGAGCCGGCGCATTTGCCCTCGACAATCGCCGCCTGCGCCGAGCCGCGTCGACCGCGGATCCCAAGCTGGTGCTCAATTCCTGACAGAGGATCCCATGCATGCCGGCCGCAACCCCGTCGATCCAAGGGTCGCGGCCCCTTGCATCAATCATCAAGGCAGGGCTCCTGACTGCAATAGATCAAGCAATCGGCTCACGTTTCCGGCAGGCATGTCCGGGAGCCCTAGAACGCCGCCCATCTATGCAGGGACAGACTTCATTGTCGCCAGAGATGGCAAAATTTCCACTTTTTACCTCTTTATTGACGAACTTGCCTAAAGGGCTATCCGGTGGCGCCCCCTTTGTTGGACGAGAGAAGAGAAATGTTGTGCTCATATGCACAAGGATTGCGAGATGATCGGCCCCGATACGATGTGCGGCGATATCGTCGAGGCTCCAGCAACAGGTGGAATGTTGCGTCTTCGCGGCCTCATCGATCCAATTTGCGGGTGCTCGGTATGAACGCCGCCAATTGGCGGACTTCCGATCACGATCGGACAGAATGGAAAGCCTCGAGTGCGGTGTCATCGGCGACAGCCGGATCAGCCGGGAGGCTATCATTGCCGGCAACGGGGAGAACCGGCTGCAAGAGAGGTCGCAACGATCGCTGAAGCCTAGCCGTATTCTACCGAGCCAATTCCTCGCCAACAGGATTGAACGAGGACCATCGCCGTATCGAGATGGTTCACCCGATGCGAAAACGGCAAGGCGTGCCGCTGTCAATCCAGTGCCAGCCCTCAAACATCAATCGAAGGGAATCGCCGGCTGAAACTCGCCTGGTGGAGGCGTTTTCTATCGGCGAATAGGATGTACGGCAGAACCGAATATCGCCGCGCAAATATTCTGTTCCCTATCCCTTCGATATTTAGATCATTGCATCGCGCTCACGAACAAGGCAGCGTACTCTTTCCCGTCGCAGCAGCAGACCAATAGATTTTTGTATTGCCTGGAATCGTTACTATTGGCGGGGATACAGGACAAAGGGGGCTGACACCAAATGGTGACGCGTGCGCAGCAAATTGGCGTCGTTGTCGGCCTGGCCTTCGTCACTGCATTGACGATCCTGCGGGTAAGCGATCCCCCGTTGCTTAGGCTCGCCCGCGATTTGACATTTGACCAGTATCAGCGCCTGGTACCCCGGACCTTCGAGAACCAACCCGTCCGGGTCATCGATATAGACGAAGCATCACTACACGAATTCGGCCAATGGCCCTGGCCAAGAAACAGGATTGCCACGCTTGTGAACAGGCTATCCGATTTGGGCGCCTCCGCTATCGCTTTCGACATCCTCTTCGCCGAGCCCGACCGCCTATCGCCTCGCAATGTCGTTCGCGATGTTACCGGCATTGATCCCTCACTGCTGGGAAAACTACCAGACAATGATGAGATTTTCGCCCGATCGCTATCGGGAAGGCCGGTGGTGCTGGGCTTCGGCCTGTCCAACGCGGGAAACTATTTGCCACCGGTGAAGGTGGGCTTTGCCTATACCGGCGAAAGTCCCTTCGGCGCGCCGCCCGCGATCAGGGCGGCGACGCCGCTGCAACCGCAATTGGAAGCCAATGCCGCAGGCCTCGGGCATATCAGCCTCAATCCGGGTGCATCATCGGCCGTTGTGCGTACGGTTCCGCTTTTCCTCAGCGACGGCAAGCAGCTTTACCCCAGTCTTGCGCTCGAAGCGCTCCGTGTCGCACAGGGAGCCTCTACCTACCTGCTCGACGCCGCGTCGGATACACCCAATACACTAACCCGGGTCAAGATCGGGAATTTCGTGGTACCGGTAACGGCCGCAGGAGAGCTCTGGCTCTATGTCAGCCGGGACACTACGCAACGGTATATTTCTGCAAGTAAGATACTTGCGACGGGAGACATCGCCGCCGACATCAGAGCCGCCATCGAAGGCAGTATCGTTTTCGTCGGAACCTCTGCTTCAGGGCTCCAGGATGTCCGCACAACGGCCCTAGGTGAAAACGTGCCGGGTGTCTCCATCCATGCGCAGATCGTCGAGCAGATCCTTTCGGGCCGTTTCCTTTCCCGGCCGGATTGGGCCAACGGTTTGGAAGTCCTGTCCATCGCGGTGTTGGGCGGCCTTCTGGTGATCCTCACCACCTTCGTCAATCCGGCCGTCGCACTTGCGTGCGGCCTGCTGATTACCTCTTTTGCCCTCATCGCCTCCTGGCTTGCCTTCCATTATGGCGGGCTTCTGTTCGACCCGCTGGCACCGATCGTCGCAGGATCGATCACGCATTTTGCCGCGACGGCGTTCCGCTTTCTCGTCATCGATCGGGAGCGGCGCGACGTGCGGCGGGCTTTCGGCCACTATCTCTCACCATCGCTGCTCCATCGCATCGAGCATACGCCCGATGCCCTGCGCCTTGGAGGAGACGAGCGCGAGTTGACCGTCATGTTCGTCGACGTGCGAAACTTCACCCAGATCAGCGAGGAGATGACCCCGAGCGCCGTCGTCGCGTTTTTGAACACGCTTCTCGATGCGTTAAGCCACCATGTCATCGTCAATGAAGGCACGCTCGACAAATTCATCGGAGACTCAATCATGGCCTTCTGGAACGCTCCCGTCGATGTCTCCGATCATGCCGGCAAGGCCGTGCATGCGGCCCTGGGCATGCGAGATACGCTCGCCCGGCTGAACGACGAGGATGCATTCGGTTTCGGAGACGCGCGGCGCGTCGGAATTGGGATTGGCATCCATACGGGGCTTGCATGCGTCGGCAATATGGGGGCCGAGACACGCTTCAACTACACCGCAGTCGGCGACGCCGTGAACATCGCCGCACGTATCGAATCTGCCTGCAAGGACATCAATTTCGACATTCTGATATCCGAAGCGACAGCAAGCTTGCTTCCCGATTACGCTCTGCTCGAGGCGGGAGCGCTGACGCTAAAGGGTAAGAGTATGCGAAGCAAACTCTTTGCTGTGGTCGGTGATGCGCGCCTGGCAGAATCCGCTGATTTTGTCGAACTCCGGGCTGTGCACAGGCAGCTCGTCGCTGCCCTGCGAACACGATCGGCGAGCAGTCGAAAACTTGTCAGCGCTGCAAAATCTAACGCCCAGATTGCGACGACAGGACTGTTGCTCGAGTTTTATAGCCAGATTTCGCGTCGAGCCAGACACTTCGCCGATGAGCCCGCAGACAAGGCTGTCGACATCTAGCTGGGTTTGCAGCCATTGCCCGAAACGCCCGCAAGCTAGCGATGATGGTGCCCGCCATCGTCGTCGCCATGATCGCCGTCTTGGTCGCCGCTGCGATGATCATGATCGTGATACCTGTCCGGTTTGTCGGGTGTGCTTGTCGGATCTGGGACATTCGGCGTGCTGGGCGTTGTCTGCGGAGCAGCGGGCGCATCGGCGCGTGGCGATTCCGGCGTACTACCAGGTACGCCAGGCGTATCGTGTTGTGCCGGAGCAGGATTGTTTGCCGGAGCGCTGCGTGGAGATATCCCGTTGGGCCGATCTTTCATCGCCGTCGACAGACCGCAGCTGCCGCCAAAACCCATGCGACCCGAAAGTTGTTGATCCCCGGACAGAAACGGCAAAGCTCTCTGGTTGCCGAGCATCTTGAGAACATCGCGGTCGACACGGCGAGGATCGCTTATTTGGCCGTTGCGTCTGGCAACAACGCAGTCGCATTGCTGCTTCAGTTGTCTGCAGCCACCCGCGCCGCAAAATTGCGCAGCGCCGCTCAAAAGAACGACCGCCGTTGTGCCGTTGGCAGCGACATAAAAGTCAAACACGGTCCCGCGCACCCCGATCGTTCCGGCGGGCGTCACGATTTGATACGCTGAAGAGTTGGAGTTTCCGCTCACCCAGCGGAACGTGCCCTTTGCGGCCTTTATGGCGAGCTTCTTGACTGAGCCCGAGTCATCGAAAACGAACTTGTCGATGACAACAGACGATCCGGCTCCGACAGCCAATTTCGTGCCGTCTCGAAATGTGAACTGCCCAAGGCCCGAAAGGGAGGTACGAATCTGCTCGTCACGGTGAACGGGATCATCGACTGCCAGCGGACCGCCGGCGCCCGTAACTTCGGTTTTAATCAACACCGCCTGGCCGACCTTCTCGGCGGCTTTCGAAGACAACGGTGCGAGCAGTATGGAGCTCAACACAATGGTCACGGCGTGACGCAGATACAACATCCCACCCTCCAAGCATACCCATGTCTTAGCACGAGGCAATCTTAAATACAAATCGGTGTTTATGATTATACGATTCGTATATTTGATTGCGCCTGAATTTAAATTCGCGATATCACAGACTTTTTCTATCACAAGTATTATTTATATAACCCAAATTGAAGAATTTACACAAATTTACATTACCATATAACCCCTATAATACTCGGAAATAGAGAGAATATTGAGCCTATCGGCGTTTTGGTCGCCATTGCAACTTCGCGCTGACCCGTTCGACCGTATCTGACACATTGAAAGCCCATCAGCTCGGCTAGGTAGCCGGCTCATCACGAAAGGCAAAGCTGGGTTGAAGCAACGCGCAAATCAACAGGGTCACGCTGTTGTCGCAAAAGCACTCGGTCGCAGGCTCCTCGACAATTGCCGAGGCACTTCGCGCCTCGAGCGGACGTCACTGTACCGCGTACAAGGAGCCCAATTTCTGACGACACTGTCATGATCAATGGCTTCGGTGGAAACAGCAGGCGAAACCGCCGGCTTTAAACTTTGAGTTGACCAGATGCTCTAGCTGGTCCTATCCACAACCGATGACAAACGCTTTCCGCTTCGCGATTGAAAACATGGTGGGAAACACGGTAGCCACGCGTCTGATGGCGTGGGCCTGGCTCGGCTTGTTTCCGTCTCTCGGCTGTGGACACGCCAGGCGTCTGCCGCTCTGCACTGCCAACCCAGGGGCCGATGTCACGTCGGCTACCTAGCCGCTACGGACAGTGGTAACGGCCTTTGGGGGCGGTATGACAGAGTGCAGGAATAGTTGCAGCAGGAAAACAGGAACAATGCAAGAATGGCAAAACTAGCTTCATTTGGAGTGCTCGCCGCAGTTGCTTCTGCGACGGCAATCGGGAACACCTACGCAGCGAACCGACTGTTGACGGAGTCTCCCGACGAGTCCACGAAAGCGCTCCTTGCCACGATGACACCTGAATCTAAATGTCAGGTCCTGGTGGATGCGATGCGCACCAACAACGAAGCAGTAATCCGATGGGGCTCCGTCCTGATCGAGATGTCAGTCATGTCCGGTTCCAACATTTTCCGAAACGAATTCGGCCAGACGGAAGTCAAGGAGCTCCATCGGCGCTCATTTAGCGGATGCGCCGAGCATCCCGGCGACACGATTTCCAGCCAGGCACGCGCATCATTTCAGTCAATTACAGATGAGATTCACAGACCAGGCTATCGCGACGGCCCGGAACTGGATGATGTGTCCCTCCCAGCGAATGTCCAGACAGCCGCAGAAAAGCTTCGGTCGATGCTGCCTGACGCCCCGGTCGTATCCGAAGCCAGAATCACAATGAAAGCGAAAGACGGCTCGAAACCGGGCGGAGAGACAACGCTCACGATTAAACCGCATAAGGGTGGAACGACCCACGTTCGGGAAGACTACAGGAATTTCACCATGGATCGCGAATTGATGGGTCTGGTACAGTTGAAATCCAGAAATAATGCGCGGGGATACACAGAGCCTTCGGGAGACCAGAGGATAACGACCACGACGGCGATCGCTCTGGAGGCATCGACATGGACCGCCGGAGGCTCCTTTTCATTCGAGATTGATACTTCAGCACGAGGTGGCGCGTTGAGAACCTCCTGCAAAATCGGTCAACAGGTTGACGCCAGCGTGGTCCATTCATCTTTTACCGGCCGCGCATGGCCCCTGGCGTGCGAAAGTTCCGATTCGAAAAGTCAAGGATACTACATCGAGGAACTTCGCTATTATTTGAGAATGCATAGCGAATCCAAGTATGGAATTGCCGATGACCGCATCGAGCATCTCGACATCACTCGCTGAACCCGTCATCTCTTCCCTAAAGCGCCATTTCGATGAGCTTGTGGGATTCCCGTTTTCATCCCTTGCGATACGGTTCGGCGCGTTCGGAGCTGGTTCCAGGACGGATGAAATGTCAGAAGACGACATCCTCTCGCATTCGAGCGCAGGAGCCCATCGCTATCAGGCGGCAACTCAGTCGCGCCTTAGAACCTACCGCGCCTGACCGCCGGCAATATGCCTTGACCAACCCAGCCCGCCCGGCGGTTGTGGCGAGAAACGACGCTCCAAGTGGCTTCGCGCAGCGAATTTGCCACGTACCTTTAGCCGGATTGCACACAGGTTATATCTCGCTGCGGAAAGGGCTCAGAACCTGCGCCCCATAAATCCGCTGGACCAAAGCCGGCCGAGGCACAGAAGTCTGGCTGAGGCAGAATCGGTGGAATTGCACTCCAAAACGGCTCGACATTGTCCGCCGGCAGTACTTACTCAACCGAGAGCACTTCACCCGTTCGCCGATCGATCACAACCTTTATGTCGTCGCCATCTCGATCTGAACCTTCGACGATGAACACATTTCGCCTGCGGGCGACGTCATCGACTTCGCGCACGCCTTCATCCCGGGCGATGCGAATGGCCTGTCGTTCGCTGATACCCATGTCGACGGGCGGCGGCTCCATGCCGGGATTGACGCGCACACCACCAGGACCGATCTCAATACTTTGTGAGAACGATGGCGTTGCCGATGTGATCAGCACGAGTGCAGTGGCCGCTATAGCAAGATTCTTGAACATGGGGGCATCCAGAGAAATGATGAGTTTCGTATCGCAACGATTTTGTCTCGCTGTTTCACGGAGAATAATCAAGGGCCCCATTTGCACTCAGATAGCCTCAGACACCAGCATCGCGAGCAGCTTAGCGGATCACTGCACCAGGACGGTTGCTGTTTTGACGGCATGAGGTCTTACAAACGGGATGACCTTGATGAGATGGGCACACCGGGTTTCCGCCGTCAGCAAAAGATCGTCAATCAGCCTCATGAAATCCACATCCCGCAAGCCCGGGAAAGGGCGAGCAGCCTCGCCCATATGCGTCCCGAGAATGACCGCCGGCGGATGGTTTGCGATGATCAAGGCCATACGATTTTCCGCGAGATCATTCAGTGGTTCGCCTTAGCCGCCAACCACTTTATGTGCTTGTCGCATTTAAGGTTTCTCGTTGTTGATCGAACGCAATGTGGTAGCAGCCCGTGCCTTGGCCAATGGTGTCAACAGCCGGTCGCATTTTAGCGATCAGATCCAGGCTCGACGCAACGACGTCTTCTCCAGCCTTTGGACCGACCCAAGAATAACAGGCCGGATCAGTGCTGTTCGAAGGGGGCCATCGCATAGACGGTGCACCTAGATATCATCCTTGATCGAGATGGCGCTCGAACGAAGAGGAGCTGATTTTCGTTCGCAAAATGTCGGGACCAAGAAGCCACTTGTGACGACAGGTCAGACTAAGGTCTGAATACACAGGGCATAGGTCCTATAGCCGTGGACGGGGTGAGATTTTAGCGGTGGCGAGTAGTATTGACGCGTCAATTTAACCGATACGTCCATGCATTCCGACCGGCCCGATAACATCAACGATGGCTTGAACTAGCACCGTTCATGTCCGCCAAAGCATCTCGCATTGATGAGCTCGAAATACTGAAAATTCCTCGATATGGCAGATCAAGATCAACAATTACGAACATGACGCTGGAAATAGAGACAACACCAATCGCCAGAACAACTACAGTCATCCGCTTAAGGGGAATTTGAAGGCCGAAGCTCAAGAATACCAAACTTAGCCAAAACGCTATGATGAGGATGAAGAAGATTCCCGAACGGGCATGTGTGTCTTCGATTACGGCCCATCGCGCTTGCTCCGCCATGTCGAATGAAGTCTGGCACCTTCTTGAGACGACTGCATCCCGACCTTCACTTGGGTTATATGAAGCAATTGCCAATCCAACCTCGTCGAATAGCCTCGCTAAAGCTGGATCTTCCCCGCGCAATGCCATATGAGTTGTGTCTGGCATCCCTTCAACGCTTGGCTTGGTTTCGGTCGGCCAAGTACTCGCGATGACTGCGGCGGTGTATTGATGTAGCTGCAATCTCGCAGGGCTCAGGGAACTCCCGAGATCCCGTAAGCACTGGTCGAGATTCGTCAGTCGAGCCGCATAAGTCGATCGATCGGAGTTGGCCGTATCAAACGAAGATCTTGCATTGGAAAGTTGGAGACTTAAGATCAGAGCCGCGAAGGTAACAAGGAGGCTGGTGACAAGGCGGACAGCTTCCATGTTTTCTTTCGAAAAATGCTCGTCCGGCAATCTCTGTCGCAGAGCAAGTCCGGCGAGCGCGCTTATGCTGAAAAGAGAAAGAAATGCTATTCCAAAAGCGATTTCCATTTTACCTCAGCGCTCGATTGGACCTCATTTATTGCTGCATCAATACTCGCTTGTCTTTTTTCGCGGAGGTAATCTTATCTTCCGACCGAGAACACCGTCAATCTCTACAGGATAACCGCAACCATTCCGAGGGCGGTGAGTTTTTTAACCAGCCGCAATCAATCTAAGTCTCATTGGCGATGCATTCGGCGTTACAGACGACATGGGTCGGGATAGATGAGTGAGCACTGGCCTTTGCTGAAAGGGTGCCCTGCGGATCTTGTCGCCTATCCGCGCGTCTCTCCACACCTTCTACATCGGCACAACGGTGTTTCTGCTCTATTGCGAGTTCATCGTGCGTGGAGCCGTGGACTTCGGTTGACCTTCGCAGACTGCCCAACAGCGCCTCGAGCTCGTCGTCTTTGGGCCAGGTCTGTTTTGCTGGCTCTTTCTCTTTGCCAACCTTTTTCCGGCCAGCGTCTTGATCGCAATCGGTGAGATCCTGTTCATGTGGCCGCTCCATTCCCTGATCGATGGCATTGCGCTGCCGATATGGGCCTACTGGGATCTTTCCGGACATATGCCGCCTTTGTTCGAAGTTTCGCGGCATCAGGCACCATTCGAGGCGTATCTGGCCGGGCCCGTGGCTGCGAGCGTCACCTCTTGGTATTCTGCGTCACGCAGACCTAAACATTTTGAGAGGCACGTTTCGGAATAGACAGACAACATCAAAAACCGCCCAATCGGACCGGGCGGCTAAGCCATCTTCGGGCTGTAGCACAACGCCGTTTGCGGCAATGCTGGCCGTGATCGCCATCAGCGGCGGGGCGAGCATCTGCAACATCCCTATACGCGCCAGCTTCTTTCAGCGGTATGAGTCGAGAGATAGGCGGCCTATTGGGTGGCATTGATGGGAATTAAACCGCCCCTCCGTTTTTCTCGACTTCCTCATCAGATCCGCAACTTAATTTTAGCCCGAGAACATGGATAGTCCCACGGTGGATCCACATAGCTCAGCGCTAGGCCGAGGTCCGAATGCGGTTGGACTGAGATCCTGCAAAGTCGCACATGCCCCTCCTGGACGAGATGAACAAGCGAAAGCGGAAAGAGTTACCCCTTTCCGCCAGAGTTGCCACGCTCACAGGTAAGGCGGATCTATTTCGAACAGGTCCAGCTCACGATATGACAACCACTATCGTTTGCAGCACAGTTCGAAAGCGCGGTATATTGGGCCCGGGCGCGTCTTTCGCTCCAGCCATAGCCGTAGCCATGGTTGTCGCCGGTAGCGAGCGCCCCGCACGCATTGCGGAAGTAAACCACGACCCGGCAATCATCAGCGTATGAGGAGCATCCTGACAAAGCTTCATCCTCTGCATCCGCCCGGGTCGAATAGTTATGGGAAGAGCCGTAAGAGCCCGAGCTTTTGGAATAGGCAATCGCCCCGAATTGGGCCGCAGACGCTGCACCGGTGGTGAAGGTGATCGCCAGAGCGCTGATGAGCGCAGTAAATCTCATTGATGTCATGTTTCTTGATCCCAAGTGATGGTGGAGCGTCATTAATCTGGTTTTCAGAATGCGAGTTCACACAGCTGGCATGTAGCGCTTGATCTCGCATTGGGTGTGCTCCCTCAACTGATCAGCGCGCCATCGAGATCACGCCTTGGATGGAATTAGAGACAAATCATCCACCTGTGCGACGCCATGGATGGTTTCGCTCGTTGCAAGTCCTCCGTTCATCCCATGAAGATGTCCCGCCTTGCCGGAGGCTGCGGCTTGCGCGATTGACACGGCCGGAGCGAGAATTCACTGGACGAGATCGAGGTTACCTATGACTCCGTCGAACTTGGCTTTGTTGGCCCTGTCGCCTTCACGTGTACCCCCAAGAAACGCGCCATCGATTGGCAACCGCGACCATGTCATCTCGAAATTCTGCGGGCCGTCCTTGTTCGAACCGTCGAAGGTAGTATCCGTCGCCTTCGTTGATCCGAAGTGGACTTTTTTCTACTGCATCGAAGACTCGTCAATCTTGACCTCGGAATCCCTCAGAAACACCTTCACTGCTTCACTCGTGGCGGCCTTCACATCGTCTGCAGCAAGCACTTCAATCGCCAAAACGGGAATGATCCATGATTTCATTTTCCTTCTCCGGATTGCTATCGTCCGAGTGGAGGTTTGCTTCTGGATCAGGTCCGTCGACGAACTGTGTAGGTCTGCGGCTATATCCGGTCAACGGACTATTTTTGGGCGTATTATCGATTTTGGGCAGAGAGTGCCAACTCAAGGAGCCGGTGTTGGCACGTTTTAAATCAGCACCGGATCTCTGCACCGAGAACTACAATAACCCTTGGTAATTCCAGGTATTGACCGGGTCTTTTGTCGATACAAATCACAATAGGCTGACGTTGGTCGTTAGATTACATCGACCAGGGTCTTGCCGGTCACCTTCTCGTCCCCAGGGCATCATGCGCCTCGACGATCCGTTCAAGTGGAACCCGCATGCCGATTTGGGATTATACGCCCCTAATGAAATGCATGTGGTAATCGCGTCGATAGCGGCGCGCTTTGCCTCGACCGGCACGTTATAGATGAAGACGAAACGGAAGGCGCTCCCCCAACCATTGCCTTGGGGAGTTGCAGAGACAGTTCATCGGTCGCATCGCAGACCACAATCGCCTCAGACTGTGAGAAGCTGAGTTCCAAAGGGCGATGCGCGGCCGTGCGTCGCGGCTAAGGCATCTAGGTCAGGTCCGGCAGGACCTGAACTTATTCACGCGTTCCGGAGGTGTATGGCAGCCCACTGGTTTTCGCGAGCCGGTGGGTTTCGCATGCTGTCCAGTAAGTGCGCGGTTGAAGAAATCGACGAGCCCAAAGGGTACGCGATGACCGAGGCAGAGATCCAGGATCTGGTATGCGTCGACAGCTTCGGACGCGCTTCGGGGGAACATTGCCTCCTCGTAGATGGAGAGTGCCGCTTCAATGTCGCCAGGGTGTGCGGCAATCGCTTTTCCAAGCTCCGCACCATCAAACATTGCAAGGTTCGCCCCCTCGCCCGATAGCGGCATCAGGTGCGCGGCGTCGCCGATAAGTGTCACACCCGGCGCACGATCCCAACGCTGTGCGTCCGGAAGCGTATAGATCATGCGCGGGACCGGCGGCGTGTCGCCATGTTGGAGCAGCCTTCTCCGGAGCACCGCGTATGTCGCTAGCGGCGACACGTCGTCATAATATGTCGATAAAAGCCGCGTTATTTTGTATAGAGTGATCGCGATCGTTCAAGATGCCTGAGCATCGCTTGCTCGGCCGCATCAGCATCATTTTCTGCAAGATGTGCGAGGATTTCCTCGTGTTCGACGAGCGTAAGCTTTTCCTTGCCCGTCCAGATCAGCATGTCCGTATGATAGGTCTTCAACCATGCCAGCATGGCTTCACTGACCGCCGAGAAGATCGGATTGCCGGAAATCTGGGCAATACGCGTATGAAACTGCATATCGGCCGAAATGAAGTCCTCCGCATGCCCGAGCGAGGCGCGCTGGCGTTCAATAATCGCGTGAAGGTCGTCGACATCCTTGGGAGTTGTGCGCATGGCTGCCTCGCGCGCCATCCCGCGCTCGAAGAAAATGCGTGCGCTCTTTAGCTGCTCGAGTGAATCCGACGACTGGGACAGCATGATCTTCGCTGTCAGATCGACCTGTCGGAAAATCGATTTTGCAGTGAGTTGAAGGACCTTCGCACGCTCGCCATGCGAAATGTTGACGAGACCCATCTTCGCAAGAGCCTGCATGGCCTCACGGATGGCGGGGCGTCCAACGCCGAAGCGTTCCATCAGAACGCGCTCGGACGGCATCTCGTCGCCGGGCTTCAATTCTCCCGATGTGATCAACCGCTCAAGCCGATCAAATACCTCATCCGATAGCTTTCGACGTACGATCTGCTCGACTGGCTCGCCCATGGCCCCCCGCTTTCTCAAAGCTTCCTCTCCCTTATGCATTTTTGATGCCGTGACGGAAGCCCATTCGAAAGCTGTTCCCAAATGCCGGCAAAAAAACCATTGCGGAAATTGGAATACTCATTATACCAGATTACCAGTTGACGCCATGTGAAAAATCATCGGCGAGAGGAGTAATCGGTCTCTTATGAGCATCATCATCACCTATCGTATCGAAACGCCCGGCGACATCGAGGCCATGGCCCGCAAGATCGCCAGCGATCAGTCGACCGGCACCTTCGTCGCCGTTCCCGGTGAAACGGAGGAGCTCAAAGCGCGCGTGGCGGCGCGCGTTACGGCGATCCGTCCCCTGCCCGACAAAGAGCACCCCACCTGGCCGGAACTTCGCGATGGAGAAGGCCCGATCCACAGGGCCGATGTCGACATCGCCTTTCCGCTGGACGCGATCGGGACCGACCTGTCCGCGCTGATGACGATTGCAATCGGCGGCGTCTTTTCGATCAAGGGCATGACCGGCATACGCATCGTCGACATGAAGCTGCCCGCGGCCTTCCGAGACGCCCATCCCGGCCCGCAGTTCGGCATTGCCGGCAGTCTGCGTCTGACCGGCGTCAGTGGACGGCCGATTATCGGCACCATCGTCAAGCCGGCGCTCGGCCTGCGGCCGGCGGAAACGGCCGCGCTTGTTGGCGAATTGATCGGCTCCGGCGTCGATTTCATCAAGGATGACGAAAAGCTGATGGGCCCCGCCTACTCGCCGCTTAAGGAGCGCGTCGAGGCCATCATGCCGCTCATCCTCGATCACGAACAAAAGACGGGCAAGAAGGTGATGTATGCCTTCGGCATTTCACATGCCGATCCCGACGAGATGATGCGCAATCACGATCTGGTGCTAAAGGCCGGCGGCAATTGCGCCGTCGTCAATATCAATTCGATCGGCTTCGGTGGCATGAGTTTCCTGCGCAAGCGGTCGGGGCTGGTTCTGCATGCGCATCGCAATGGCTGGGATGTGCTGACCCGCCATCCCGGCGCCGGTATGGATTTCAAGGTCTACCAGCAGTTCTGGCGCCTTCTCGGCGTCGATCAGTTTCAGATCAACGGCATCAGGGTCAAATACTGGGAGCCGGACGACAGTTTCGTCGAGTCCTTCAAGGCCATCAGCACGCCGCTCTTTGATCCATCCGACTGCCCGCTTCCCGTTGCAGGCTCCGGCCAATGGGGCGGCCAGGCGCCTGAAACCTATCAGCGCACAGGCAGAACCACGGATCTTCTCTATCTCTGCGGCGGCGGCATCGTCAGCCATCCTTTCGGGCCTGCTGCCGGCGTTCGCGCCATTCAGCAGGCCTGGCGGGCAGCGGTATCCGACATTCCGCTCTCCGACTATGCCAGGGACCATCCGGAACTCGCCGCCTCGATTGCGAAATTCAGCGACGGCAAGGACGCCTGAGAGCGATGTCCAAACTTCTTCTCAGCTATTATGGCGACGATTTCACCGGTTCGACCGACGTCATGGAGGCCCTTGCCTCCAATGGCGTACCGACTGCCCTCTTCCTTGGCATTCC
Source organism: Rhizobium sp. ASV8 (assembly GCF_016429255.1). GTDB lineage: Bacteria > Pseudomonadota > Alphaproteobacteria > Rhizobiales > Rhizobiaceae > Rhizobium. The sequence continues at coordinate 53,957 of NZ_JAELUG010000007.1, read as the reverse complement.
AGACGAGGCCATCCTGGAGCGGTTCAAGGACTGCCGCGCCATCGGTGTTGCCGGCACTAGCCGCAGCGAAACACCGCAATGGATGGACGAGCGTCTGACGCCTCAATTCAAATGGCTTCGGGGCCTTGATGCCCCCATCTGCCACTACAAGGTCTGCTCGACCTTCGATTCCAGCCCGAGGGTCGGGAGCATCGGCAAAGCGATCGAGATCGGCAAGGCGCTTTTTGAGCAATCCGTCGTGCCCGTCATCGTCGGGGCGCCCCAGCTGAAGCGCTACACCGCCTTCGGCCATCTCTTTGCGGCCTATCAGGGCCGAGTGTTCCGGATCGACCGGCATCCGGTCATGAGCCGCCATCCGGTCACACCGATGGATGAGGCCGATCTGGCCGCGCATCTGAGCAAGCAAACATCTCTTCACGTTGGTCTGGCCGACCTCGTCACGATCCGCGCAGCCGATGCCGACGAGCGGATCGACAAACTGGCCGCAGCCGGCGAAACCATCCTGCTGCTTGACGTCGACGGTCCGGAAACGCAGGCCGCAGCCGGTCACCAGCTCTGGCGCCTTGCGAGCAAAGGCAACGCCTTCGTCGCCGGCTCCTCCGGCATTGAATATGCCCTTTTCAATGTCTGGCGCAACGCAGGCCTAATCGGCGAAAAGCCGGATTTCCCAAGCCCGGGCAAGGTCGATCGCCTGGCGGTCGTCTCCGGCAGCGTATCGCCGACGACGGAGCGGCAAATCCGTCACGCCATGGCTGAAGGCTTCGACTGTGTGGATCTCGACCCGTTGGCGCTTATCGGCGAGCATGCCGCGCAGACACTGGATGCAGCCGTCGCGACAGGCATGGCCAGTCTGAAGGCTGGCCGCAGCGTCATTCTTCACACCGCGCTCGGCCCTTCGGCCGACCGCGGCGGCGACATCGACCGCATACCCGGCGCTCGCCACCATCTCGGTCAGGCGCTGGGAACCATACTCCGGCGATTGATCGAGCAGGAAAACCTCGGTCGCGCCGTTATTGCCGGCGGAGATACATCGAGCCACGCTCTGAAGGAACTCCGTGTCGAGGCACTGACGACGCTTCTTCCATTGCCGCAAACGCCTGGATCGCCGCTGTGCTCTGCCCATGGCGGCTACGCGCCCACCAACGGCCTGCAGATCGCATTGAAGGGCGGGCAGGTAGGGACCGACGACTATTTCGCGCAAATCCGGGCCGGCAGGGCATCCTAGCCTCCCGCATCAATCCGATGGCATGCTCATTGACTCATCATACCACTTGCGCTACCACAATCTGAAAGTGAACGAGGTACCAATATGACTGCAATTGCTCTTTTCGGCGCCGGCGGCAAAATGGGCTACCGGCTCGCCAAGAACCTGAAAGGCTCGCGCTTCGACGTGCGCCATGTCGAGGTCAGCGATGCCGGCAAGGCTCGTTTGAAACATGATCTTTCCGTCGATTGCGTACCGGCCGACGCAGCACTCGACGGTGCCGAGGTCGTGATCCTCGCAGTGCCGGATACCGCGATCGGCAAGGTTGCCGCCGGCATCGTCGACAAGCTCAAGCCGGGCACCATGGTCGTTGCACTCGACGCTGCCGCACCCTTTGCCGGCCATTTGCCGCAGCGCCAAGATCTGACCTATTTCGTCACCCATCCATGCCATCCGCCAATCTTCAACGACGAGACCGAAATGCAGGCAAAGAAAGACCATTTCGGCGGTCTGTTTGCCAAGCAGCATATTGTTTCGGCACTGATGCAGGGACCCGAGAGCGCCTATGGCCTCGGCGAGGAAATCGCCAAGGTCATCTGGGCACCCGTCATGCGGTCGCACCGCGTCACCGTCGAGCAGATGGCGATGCTCGAGCCGGGCCTTTCCGAAACGGTTTGCGCCTCGCTATTGGTCATCATGCGCCAGGCCATGGACGAGTGCATCACCCGCGGAGTCCCGGCCGAAGCTGCCCGTGACTTCCTGCTCGGCCACATGAACGTGCTCGGCGCCGTCATCTTCAAGGAAGTCGACGGCGTGTTTTCCGACGCCTGCAACAAGGCCATCGAATTCGGCATTCCTGCCTTGATGCGCGACGACTGGAAGAAGGTCTTCGAACCACAGGAAATTGCAGAGAGCATCCGTCGCATCACCTGATCGACGTTCCCGGGGAGGGTATCGCCCTCCCTTCGCCGCCCTGCCGGGAACAGGGCCTGTTTCATAACTGGGAGGAGACCATGAAACTGACGCGTAAACTGACACTTGCAGCTTTTGCCGGTGTGCTTGCTCTGGGAACGGCAATGCCGGCCTTTTCGGGCGATCTGATTGCAATCATCACGCCAGCCCACGACAATCCGTTCTTCAAGGCCGAGGCGGTCGGCGCCGAAGCGAAGGCGAAAGAGCTGGGTTATGAAGCGCTCGTGATGACCCATGACGACGATGCCAACAAGCAGTCTGAGGTCATCGACACGGCAATCGGGCGCGGTGCCAAGGCGATCATTCTCGACAATGCCGGCGCAGATGCGACCGTCGCCGCCGTCAAGAAGGCCAAGGATGCAGGCATCCCATCCTTCCTTATCGACCGTGAGATCAACGCCACCGGCGTGGCGGCGGCCCAGATCGTTTCCAACAACTATCAAGGTGCCCAGCTCGGTGCCCAGGAATTCGTCAAGCTGATGGGCGAGAAGGGCAATTACGTCGAGCTTGTTGGCAAGGAATCCGACACCAATGCCGGCATCCGTTCCCAGGGCTATCATGACGTCATCAATGATTTTCCGGACCTGAAACTCGTCGCCAAGCAGTCGGCAAACTGGAGCCAGACCGAGGCATACGCCAAGATGGAAACCATCCTCCAGGCAAATCCGGACATCAAGGGAGTGATCTCCGGCAATGACACCATGGCGATGGGGGCGATTGCCGCACTTCAGGCAGCCGGCCGCAAGGATGTGATCGTTGTTGGCTTCGATGGGTCGAACGACGTGCGCGATTCCATCAAGGCAGGCGGCATCAAGGCAACCGTGCTTCAGCCAGCCTATGCCCAGGCACAGATGGCGGTTCAGCAGGCCGACGCCTATGTCAAGAACAAGACCCTGCCCAAGGACGAGAAGCAATTGATGGATTGTATCCTCGTCAACGCCGGCAATGCCGACAAGCTCGAAACCTTCGCGCTCCAGAACTAACGGCAACCCATGCAGCGGCGGAGAGCGTGCATCACGCTCTCCGCATTGTTTCATCGAGAAATTGAGGTGCATTGCATGGCGAGGATCGTTGGGGTGATTGCGGCCATCATGCTGGCCACAGCACTGCCCGGATGCAAGATCGTCAAGACGCCGTCCGCCGAAGAAAAAGCTGCAGCGGAAGCAAAGAGCGCTTTCGATCCGGCTGCCAGGGTCGATGCGATCTGGCAGTCGCAGGCGATACCGGATCTTGATAGGCGCGCCGGCGACCTGAAAGCGGTGCAGCAACTCGCTGCCGCAAGCCCGGATGAAGCCGGAGCCAAATTCGGCAATCCGCGCAAGCAGTCCGGCTCACCATGGACCTATGCCGTGAAACTCAGCGGCAGGATCGTGGCGGCGGATACGACATCTCGCGCTGCCACAGTGGATGTGGACGTCGATGGCGATGGCAAACCCGACGCGAAGATCCAGATCGGGCCTGCCATCCGCGGAACGGCAATTCGCGATGCGCTTGAGTTCGTCGATTTCAACAGTTTCAAGAACCAGATCGAATGGGCGCAGTTCGGCAAGGCTTTCAATGAGAAGGCCAATGCGTCCTTTCTTGCCGCCTTGCCCCGTGACGGTCTCGTCGGCAAGTCGATCAGTGTCACGGGCGCGTTCCCCCAACCCGCCCCCGGACAGTTGCCGCTGATAACGCCTTCGGCGCTGACTTTGGGCCAATGACGATGGGCACCACATCCGGCAACGACATTATCCTGCGCCTGGAAGAGGTCTCCAAGGTCTATTCCGGCATCGTCGCGGTGAAGCGCGCCAATCTCGAGCTCCGTCGCGGCTCCGTCAATGTTCTGGTCGGCGAAAACGGCGCCGGCAAGTCGACGCTGATGAAGATCATAGCAGGCGTCGAGCGCCCGACGTCCGGTCGCATCCTGCTTGAGGGCCAGGAGGTCTCCTTCAGCAGTCCGGCCGATGCGCAGGCACGCGGCATCGGCATGATTTTCCAGGAGCTCAACCTCTTCGCCAACATGTCCGTCGCCGAGAACATGTTCGCGACGCGTGAAATCACGCGGGGCATTCTCGGCATCGATCACAAGGCACAGATCGAAAGGGCGAATGGATTCCTGAAGAAGTTGGACGCCGACATTAGTGCCGAGACCATGGTTGAGGATCTTCCCATCGGGCAGCAGCAACTGGTCGAGATCGCCAAGGCGATTTCGCTTGATGCCCGCATTCTGATCATGGACGAACCAACATCGGCGCTTTCGGCTGCCGAGGTCGATATTCTCTTCAAGGTGATTGCCGAGCTGAAGGCACAGGGCGTTGCGATCGTCTATATCTCGCACCGGTTGGAAGAGCTCATGCGCATCGGCGACTTCATCACCGTTTTGCGCGACGGGCAGATCACAGGCCAGGCCATGGTTCGCGACATCGATACGCAGTGGATCGTCCGCTCGATGATCGGGTCCGATGCTAAGGACTTTGCCGAATCCGGCAAGCACACCATTGGGAGCGAAGCCTTTCGCGCCGAGGATATCAGCCTGCCGAGGCGCACCGGCGGCCTTGCCGTCGATCATGTCTCGCTTTCCGTGCTCGCCGGCGAAATCCTCGGCATATATGGCCTTATGGGCGCCGGCCGCAGCGAATTCTTCGAATGCGTGATGGGCCGGCACGCGCATTCGACCGGGCGGATTTTCATTAAGGGCGAGGAGGTCCGCGCCCGTGACACCACTCGGCGCATCCGCAAGGGGCTGGCCCTGATCCCCGAAGATCGCCAGCGCGAAGGATTGGTGCAGGTCCTGTCGATCGCCAGCAATTTGACGCTTGCGAGCCTCAGTCGCTTCGCCCGCCTCTTCGTTCACATCGATGCAGCCGCGGAAAAGACCGCCATTCACGCCATGATCCGCGATCTCGCGATCAAGGCGCCCAATCCTGATTTCGAGGTCACCTCCATGTCGGGCGGCAACCAGCAGAAGGTGGTCATCGGCAAGGCCTTGATGACGGACCCGAAGGTGCTCTTCATGGATGAACCGAGCCGCGGCATCGACGTCGGCGCCAAGGCCGATGTCTTCCGCACCATGCGCCGGCTCGCCGGCAACGGGCTGGCAATCTTGTTTTCAACATCGGACCTTGAAGAGGTCATGGCCCTTTCGGACCGCATCGCCGTACTCAGCAACGGCAAGCTCGTGACCATTCTCGACAGACGCGAAGCCACCGAAGAGGCCATCATCGCAGCATCGGCCAAGGGACACGGACATACAGGGAAACTCGCATCATGACGGCAGACACATCCTCCGCCTTTGCGGCCAAAAGCTCGAACGGCTCCGTCCTCCTGACATTGATGAAGCTCAGGACTTTCATTGCGCTCTTTGCGGTGATCATCTTCTTTGCGATCTTCGCGCCGAACTTCACCTCGACCGCCAACATCATCCTGATGTCGAAACACGTGGCGCTCAACGCCTTTCTCGCCATGGGCATGACCTTCGTAATCGTGACCGGCGGCATTGACCTCTCCGTGGGTTCGATCGTCGGACTTTGCGGCATGGTGGCCGGCGCCCTCATTCTCAACGGCGTCGAGCTGCCGATCGGCTATACCGTCTACTTCAACATCTACGAGATCATCCTCATCACCCTTGCCGTCGGGCTGCTGATCGGGCTCATCAACGGCCTGCTCATCACCAAGCTCACCGTCGCACCCTTCATCGCGACCCTTGGAACGCTCTACGTCGCCCGCGGCCTGGCGCTCCTGTCTTCGGACGGCCAGACCTTTCCGAACCTGATCGGGCGGGCGGAATATGACACGACCGGTTTCGACGTTTTCGGCGCCGGACGCCTGTTCGGCCTGCCGGTTTCGATCTGGATCCTGATCGTTCTGGCGCTGATCGCTGCCTACGTTTCTCGCTCGACGCCGATTGGCCGGCACATCTTCGCCGTCGGCGGAAACGAGCGCGCAGCGCGCATGTCCGGCATTCGCGTCGATGTGGTCAAGATCTTCGTCTATATGTTCTCCGGCCTGTGTGCCGCCATCGTCGGCATCGTCATTTCGTCGGAGCTGATGGCGGCGCATCCCGCAACGGGTGAAAGTTTCGAACTGAATGCGATTGCCGCAGCAGTACTTGGCGGCACCTCCATGTCGGGCGGTCGCGGCACCATAGGCGGCACTATCATCGGCGCCTTCGTCATCGGCATCCTTTCCGACGGCTTGGTGATGATGGGCGTGTCATCCTTCTGGCAGATGGTCATCAAGGGGCTGGTCATCATCATCGCTGTGGTCGTGGACCAGGCGCAGCGACGCCTGCAGCAGCGCGTCACTCTCATGCAAATGGCAAAGGCAGGTTGAAATGGTGGAACTCAAAGGTGCGTTGATCGGTTGCGGTTTCTTCGCAATCAATCAGATGCACGCGTGGCAGGACGTGAAGGGTGCTCAAATCGTCGCGATCTGCGACCGGGACCCCGAGCGACTGAAGCTCGTCGGCGACCAGTTCGGCATCGAGCGTCGCTATGGTGATGCTGCGGCCATGTTTGCGGATGGCGGCTTCGATTTTGTCGACATCGCAACGACGGTGGCAAGTCACCGCGCTCTGGTGGAAATGGCGGCTTCCCATAAAGTCCCGGCGATCTGCCAGAAGCCCTTTGCAAAGACCCTGAGCGATGCCAAGGCAATGGTTGCCTTCTGCGCCCAGGCCGGCGTGCCGCTGATGGTGCATGAGAATTTCCGCTGGCAGACGCCCATCCAGGCGGTCAAGACGGTTCTCCGATCGGGTGCGATCGGCGAGCCCTTCTGGGGCCGTTTCTCCTTCCGGTCCGGCTTTGATGTTTTCTCCGGCCAGCCCTATCTTGCCGAAGGCGAGCGCTTCATCATCGAGGATCTCGGCATCCATACGCTCGACATCGCCCGCTTCATTCTCGGTGATGTCGCCACGCTGACGGCCCGCACGAAGCGGGTCAATCCGGCGATCAAGGGCGAGGATGTCGCCACGATCCTGCTCGACCACGAGAGCGGCGCGACATCGATCGTCGACGTCAGCTATGCCTCCAGGCTTTCCACGGAGCCCTTCCCGGAAACGCTGATTGAACTCGACGGCACGAAGGGTTCGATCAGGCTGTCGCAGGGCTATCGTCTCGAGGTTACCGGACCCGATGGCGTTGCGATCTCCGATGTCTCGCCAGAGCTTCTCTCCTGGGCGTCGCGCCCCTGGCACAATATCCAGGAAAGCGTTCTGGCGATCCAGCAGCATTGGGCGGACCGTCTGGCAGACGGCACCGAGACATCCACGTCCGGAGCAGACAATCTCAAAACGCTCGCGCTTGTCGAAGCGGCCTACGATAGTGCAGCGAGCGGACGTACGGTCGATATCGGAGCATTGCTGCAATGACGACCAAGATCGATCCGTTTCAGCTCTACGGCACGCGCGAGACGGCAACGTCCCCCACACGATTGACGGCAGGCCTGCTCACCGCGGATTTCAAGGACGGGAACCTGCGGACCATTTGCTATGATGGCGCCGAAGTTTTGCGAGCCGTTTCCTATCTGGTTCGCGATCGGGACTGGGGCACCTATGCGCCTCGCATCGACGATCTGCGGATCGATCAGCGTGAGGGCGGCTTTTCGGTAACCTACATTGCGCGCTGCGCGGGGCCTTTTGACACAGAGCTGGCGATCGAGGTGAGAATTGCTGCCGAAGAGGGCGAAGTGCTGGTCTTTGAAGCGGAAGCACATTCCGCAACCGGGTTCGAAACCAACCGCTGCGGCTTTTGTATCCTGCATCCGATCATCGGGGTTGCTGGCATGCCGGTGTCCGTCGAGCATGTCGATGGTTCGCACGAGGACACACATTTTCCCGACCTTATCGAGCCTTGGCAGCCCTTCAAGGACATGCGCGCAATTACCCATAGCGTCTCACCGCATATCACGGCCGAGTGCCGCATGGAGGGCGATACTTTCGAAATGGAAGACCAGCGCAACTGGTCCGATGCCTCCTATAAGACCTATGTTCGCCCCCTCGCCTTGCCGTGGCCCTATCATCTTCCCGCCGGCGATCGGGTGGGGCAACGCGTCGTTCTCACCCTTGGCGACATGCGGCGCTCGACGCGCACGCCGGCGACCGCTGCGCGTCCGATCACGCTGAGCCTCGGAGACAGGTCCGGTACGATGCCGGCAATCGCGCTTCTGATCACGCCCGAGGACGCCGAGGCCACCCTTCTAGCCCGCGACCGGCTGCGTGAAATCGCGCCGCAGGAGCTTCTGTTTCATTTCGATCCCGGCGCGGGACACGGCATCGATGCACTCAAGTCGTTTGCGGCCATTGCAGCAGGTCATACCGGGCGATCAACCGTGGAAATCGCCTTGCCGTGCCGTCTTCCCCCTTTTGCTGAAACGCAGCAAATCGCCAATTTTATGCGAGATGCGGGCTTCAAGCCCGATGCCTTGGTGATATCACCGTCGGTTGACCGGCAATCAACGCCGCCGGGCAGCAAGTGGCCTGAATGCCCGCCTCTCGAAGAAGTCTATGCAGCCGCTCGCGCCACCTTTGTCGATATGCGTCTTGGCGGCGGCATGCTGAGCTATTTTACCGAGCTCAATCGCAAACGCGTTCCCGCGGACATGCTTGCATTCATCACCCACTGCACCAATCCGATCGTGCATGCAGCCGACGATCTCAGCGTCATGCAAACGCTGGAAGCACTTCCCTTCATCACGCGCTCGGTGCGCAGCATCTACGGCGACAAGCCCTACCGCATCGGCCCTTCGACGATACCGATGCGACAGAACCCGTATGGCAGCCGGACCATGGACAATCCGTACGGCGGGCGCATCGCCATGGCCAATGAAGATCCACGGCACAATGCGCGTTTCGGCAATGCCTTCGCATTTGGCTATGCTGCTCGCATCCTCGATGCCGGATTGGAATGCCTGACGCTTTCGGCGCTAACCGGGACCTTCGGGGTGATCGCTGCAGAGGATGAACCCTCGGCGCCCGGAACGCCACGGCCGCTCTTTGCTGCAGTCTCCACCCTGTCTCGGCTTGCGGGCCGCAACTGGCGGGAATGCCTCTCATCCGATCCGACCGCAGTTCTCGCCTTCATCACCGGAACTCTCGGGCTATCGCGACAACTCCACCTGGTCAACATCACCCCTCGCCCGCAGGAGATCGGGCTTGGCGAGTTCCGACTGATGAAACACCCGGGGGACAGACGGTTGACGCTCGAAGCCTATGCGACGGCTTCTCTGGATCTGGCGGGCTGACATCATCTCCGGCGAGCTCTTTGCATTCTCAAGGCCGAAAATGGCCAACAGGCACCCCACCGGGGAAAGAAAGCCACCCGCCGACGTCGGCGGTGCCTGGCGAGGGCAAGTTGGTGGCAGAGGATGGCTGCGCCTAAGAGCAATAGTATCGCAATGCTGATTAGCTCATCATACCAGTTGACATGTTGATAACTATTTGCCAAAACCGCCATCAGCTTTGCTCAGAGGAGGATGGGAGATGGCTATCAACACCAAATATGCGCGTTGGTTCGGTGCTGCGGCGATCGCTGCGGCGGCATTTTCAGCAACAAATGTTGCCGCAGAGGATCTGACGATGTGGACGCTGAACTTCGACAATGGCGCCGCAAACGGCGCATTGAAGAAAGTCGCGAAAGACTTCGAGGCGGCCAATCCCGGCACTCACGTCGAAATCGTCCAGCGCGGCGTCGACGAGCATAAGACCGCACTGCGCGTGGCGGCAGGCTCCAGCAAGGGCCCGGACATCTATTTCAGCTGGGCAGGCCTCGGCCTCGGCGGCGAATATGTGAAAGCAGGCCTATCGCTGCCGCTCGATAAATACTACACCCAATACAAGTGGGTCGATGAGCTGCTTCCATCTGCAGCGGCCTTTGCCGACCTTTACCCGGGTGGCAAGCATGGCGTCCCCTTCACCTTCAAGGGCGAGGCGATCTACTACAACAAGAAGCTCTTCCAGAAGGCCGGCATCGCCCAGGAACCGAAGACCTATGAGGAGCTGCTTGCCGCGGCCAACAAGCTCAAGACGGCGGGCATTCCGGCTTTCACCTTTGGCGGCTCGGTCAATTGGCATGTCATGCGCCTGATGGACGTGCTGCTCGAAACAAAATGCGGTGCCGACAAGCATGACGCATTGATGGCCATGAAGGCCGACTGGACGAAGGAAGCCTGTGCAACCGACGCCTTCAGCGAATTTGCCAAGTGGACGAAGGACTACACGCTGAAGCCGTTCATGGGCATCAGCAATCAGCAGTCTTATACACTGTTCGTCGCCGGCCGTGCTGCAATGATGCTCGAAGGCGACTGGCTGGTCAGCCAGCTGAGTGGCAGCAAGGCCAACCTCGACGACTACGGCGTTATACCCTTCCCGACGAATACGAACCGCCTTTATGGCTTCGCCGAATACAATTACGTCAGCACCAAGAGCAAGAACCCCGATCTTGCCGCCAAATTCCTCGACTATTTCCTGTCGACCAAGGTGCAGCAGGATCTCGTCGGCCAGATCAGCTCGATCTCGGTCAACAAGAATGTGCAGTATAAGGACCAGAAGCCGCTCGAGGCGAAATGGCTTGAGATCTTCAAGGCCTACAGCAAGGTCTACATGAATGGCGACCAGGCCTTCCCGCTTGACGTCACCACCGAATACTTCCGGGTGATCAACGACGTCGCTTCCGGCAACATTCAGCCGGCCGATGCTGCCAAGCAGCTGCAGAGCTTCATCTCCGGTCGCACCTGATCGATCGAGGGAGGCCGCCACTCCGATTGCCAATCGCGGCGGACGGCTTCCCTCACCCTCATGCCCAAGCGTCTCTTGCCGCCGGGAGCAACCAGAATGTCATTGCGCAACAGAACCCAGGATCCCCGCGTTCAGGCAGCAATATTGCTTGCGCCGGCCATGCTGATCTACGCGATTTTCGCGCTTTATCCGATGCTGAACGTGGTGGTGCTGAGCTTCCAGAAATGGAACGGCCTCGATCCGCAGCGCCCGTTCGTCGGCCTGGCGAACTACCAATATATCTTCACACAGGATCCGGTCTTCTGGGTTGCGTTCCGCAACACCGTGATCTGGACGATCATGTGCGTGATCTTTCCGCCCATGGTCGGTCTGTTGCTGGCCCTCAGCCTCAATCAGAGGCTCTTTGCCCGCAATACCTTCCGCGCCATCTTCTACCTGCCAGTCATCATCGCCCCGATCGCGGTCGCGACCATGTGGAAGTGGATGTACGATCCATTCTTCGGCCTCTTCACCGAAATCCTGACATCGATGGGTCTGCAGGACTGGATCCAGGACTGGCTCGGCAACAAGGATATCGCGCTCTATTCCGTCTTCGTTGCCTATCTCTGGCAGTCCGTCGGCTTCTCCATGGTTCTGTTTCTTGCCGGTCTGCAGAATGTCTCGCAGACGCTGGTCGAGGCAGCCCGCATCGACGGCGCGGGACGCTTCAACATCTTCCGCTACGTGACCCTGCCGGCGCTGCGCACGACCTTGACCATCGTGCTGGTGCTCTCGGTCATCTCCTCGCTGAAAGCCTTCGATATCGTCTACGGCCTGACCGGTGGCGGCCCGGCGCAATCCACCCAGATGCTGGCACTGTGGGCCTTCACCCAAGCCATGCAGATCTTCGATTTCGGCCGCGGTGCTGCGATCTCGGTCGTGCTCCTGCTGATCACCATCGTCGTCGTCATTCCCTATCTGCGCTGGACGCAGAAGCACGAGGAGGCCGAACAATGACGGCAGCATCGGCAACATCAATGTCAGACAGCTTCGAGACCGTCATTCCGGCGAAGCGCAAGCGCGATCCTGTCTTGATCGGCCTGTGGATCGCGCTGCTCATCGTCGCCGCGATCTGGCTTGCGCCCTTCGTGTTCATCGTCTTTACCTCGTTGAAGACCCAGGCCGACGTGACGTCGACCGGCGCGTTCATGCCTCCGCTCGAGCCGGCCTTTGACAACTATTCAAGCGCCTGGGGGCGCGGCAATTTCGCAAGCGCCTTCTTAAACAGCGCGATCATTACCGTGATCAAAGTGCCGATCGGGCTCCTTCTCTCGGCAATGGCGGCCTATGCGCTTGCCAAGATCCGCCTGAAGTTCAACAAGCTGCTGCTGCTCGCAATCGTCTTCGGCACCATGATCCCCTTTCAGGTGATGCTGGCGCCGCTGTTTACGCTGGTCAACTCGCTCGGGTTGATCGACACCTACCCCGGCGTGATCCTGCCTTACATTGCCTTCGGCGTGCCCTACCAGGTCTTTATCCTGTACGGGTTCTTCAGAGGCATTCCGAAGGAACTGTCGGAAGCAGCCCTGATCGATGGCGCAAGCCACTTCACCATCTTTCGGCGGATATTCCTGCCCGTCTGCCTGCCGGTCCTTGCCGCATTGTTGATCCTCGATTTCGTCTCCACCTGGAACGAATTCGCAATGGCGCTCGTGCTTTTGCAGGACCAGCACATGTGGACACTGCCGCTCGGGCTGATGTCATTCCAGGGCCAGTTTTCCAATGATTACGGCCAGTTGAACGCGGCAATCGTCATGACCGTGCTGCCGGCCACCATCGTCTATCTGATCTTCCAGCGCTACTTCGTCTCCGGCCTTACCTCCGGCGCCGTCAAGGGCTGAGCGGTCGCACCATCCATATATCTTCCGAGGAGAATTTCATGTCCAACGCGTCCGTCGAAAAATGGGGTGTCTTCGAAGCGGCCCTAAACGGCCCTTCTAGTGGCAATCCCTATCTCGATGTAGCATTTGATGCCGTTTTCAGCCAGAACAGCCGCGAGGTTCGCGTGCCCGGCTTTTACGATGGCGACGGCGTCTATCGCGTTCGCTTCATGCCCGACAATGAAGGCGAATGGTCGTTCCGCACACGCTCGAAGACATCGGAACTGGATGGCAAGACCGGTTCCTTCGTCGCGACCAAGCCCTCGACGGGCAACCATGGCCCCGTCCACGTCCACAACAAGTTCCACTTTGCCTATGCCGACGGCAAGCCGTTCCTGTCCTTCGGCACCACCTGCTATGCCTGGACGCACCAGCCACTCGACATGCAGGCCCAGACACTCGAGACCCTGAAGACGTCGCGCTTCAACAAGATCCGCATGGGCGTCTTCCCCAAGGACTATCCCTATAATGTCAACGAGCCGCTTTACGCCTGCTTCGAAGTGGATGCGGACGGCAGGCAAGACTTCGATCGCCCGAACCCGGTCCTCTTCCGCCATTTCGAGAACCAAGTCGCAGCCCTTTGCAAACTCGGCATCGAAGCCGACATCATCATGTTCCACCCCTACGACCGCTGGGGCTATGCCGACATGTCGGCCGAACAGGATTTCCGCTATGTCGCCTATCTCGCCGCACGCCTTGCCGCCTATCGCAACGTCTGGTGGGCGCTTGCCAACGAATATGATTTCCTTCTCGACACCAAGCCGCTGCAGCAGTGGGATCGTTACTTCCACATTCTCGAAGAGAACGACCCCTACGGCCATCTGAAGTCGATCCATAACGGCGAGCCGACTATGAACTTCGATCATCGCAAGCCCTGGGTCACCCATACCTGCATCCAGAACTGGGATGTGAAGCGCACGCAGGAATGGCGTGAGGCCTATGGCAAGCCGGTCGTCAACGACGAGCCGGAATATGAGGGCAACATCATCCAGTCCTGGGGCAACCTGACGGCGCAGGAGCTTGTCCATCGCTTCTGGATCACGGTCACGCGCGGCGGCTATGCCGGGCACGGCGAAACCTATTCGCATCCGCAAGATCTGATCTGGTGGGCGAAAGGCGGCGAACTGCGTGGTGAAGCCTGGAAGCGCATCGGTTTCCTGCGCGATCTTCTGGAAGAGGATGTCGTCAACGGCCTCGAGCCGATGGCGTCCTTCGGCGAATGGCCATGGACACGCGTCTCCGGCGCCCGCGACGGCGATGTCAGCTACATCTATCTCGGCGAACATCAGCCCGTAGTCTGGTCAACCGGCCTGCCGAAGCACGGAACCGACTATGAGGTCGACATCATAGACACGTGGGAAATGACCATCACGCCGGCCAAAAAGGTGGAGGCACCGATCCCGCATCCGACGCGCCATGGCGCGATCGTGCGCGGCGGCAAAGCCGATGCCGCCTTCGGCGTAGAACTGCCCGGCAAGCCATACCAGGTGCTCCGCATCCGCAAGAAGCGCTGATCCATCCAAAAGGGAAGAATGTCATGTCCGGGTTGACCATCAATAACGTCAGGAAGTCCTACGGCGCGGTAAACATTATCCACGGCGTCGATGTGGAGATCTCGGACGGCGAATTCGTCATTCTCGTCGGCCCTTCGGGCTGCGGAAAGTCAACGCTGTTGCGTATGATTGCCGGACTTGAGGATATCACCGGCGGTGAAATCTCGATCGGTGGGCGGGTCGTCAATGACCTGCCGCCGAAGGATCGCGACATCGCCATGGTGTTCCAGAACTATGCGCTCTATCCGCAGATGACGGTGGCGCAGAACATGGGCTTTGCACTGCAGCTCGCCGGCGCAAAGCGAGCCGAGATAGACCAGAAAGTCGGCGACGCCGCGAAGATACTGGGACTACAGCCGCTCTTGGATCGCAAGCCCGCCCAGCTTTCCGGGGGTCAACGCCAGCGTGTCGCCATGGGCCGCGCCATCGTGCGAGATCCAAAGGTTTTCTTGTTTGACGAACCGCTCTCCAATCTTGACGCCAAACTGCGCGTCAAGATGCGCGCCGAAATCAAGGCTCTGCACCAGCGATTGAAAACGACGATCGTCTATGTGACCCACGACCAGATCGAGGCCATGACCATGGCCGACAAGATCGTCGTCCTTCAGGGTGGAAAAGTGGAACAGGTGGGCTCGCCGCTCGAACTATATGACCGGCCGAGAAACGTCTTCGTTGCGGGCTTCCTCGGCTCGCCGGCGATGAACTTCCTCGAAGGCAAAGTCACCGGCGGCACTTCGCCCGCCCTTGTGTTGTCAACCGGAACTCGCATCGAGCTCTCCAAGGCCCCGGGCCAGTCGGATGGGCGGAGCGTGGTCTTGGGCATACGCCCGGAGGATATCGCCTTTGCCTCCGAAGGCGGGGTGACCGCAACCGTCAACGTCATCGAGCCTACGGGCTCGGAAACCCATGTCGCACTTGATCTGGAAGGCAAGGAGCTCACCTGGGTCATGCGGGAACGAGCCGAGCTCATCCCCGGACAGAAAATACAAATTTCGTTCAAAACTCCGAGCCTGCACTTCTTTGACAAAGCAAGTCAGCAACGATTGTCGTGAGGTCCGAATGACTTGCTTCGAAGGGATTCTTGAAAAAATCCCGTACCGTTGAGGGGTGTCATATTCTCGACGGCAACCACGCTTGGCGGGTAATCGAACAAGGCACAGCAGCTCATGAAAAATGCTCACCCTAAATTCGGGCGGTAGCGCAACGTATCGACCAGCAAGGCAAACGCAGGCGAGAGCTGCCGGCGGCTCGGATAGTAGAGATGATAGCCCTGAACATCGGGACACCAGTCCGCCAGCACATCGATCAGCCGCCCTTCGGCAATGTGCGGTCTGGCGAGGTCTTCAGGCACATAGCCAACGCCGAGGCCGTCAATCGCTGCATTGAGAACGGATACGGCGCTGTTGAAGGCAAGCTGACCTTCGACCCGCACGCGCAGTTCACGGCCGTCTTTTTCGAATTCCCAGGCATAGAGCCCGCCGGCGCTGTTCAGACGCAGATTGATGCAATTGTGGTTGGTGAGGTCCTGCGGTGTCTCGGGCGTCGATCGCCGCTCGAAATAAGCGGGTGAGCCGACCACTGCGAAACGCCAGTCCGGCCCGATCCGCACCGCGATCATATCCTTGCTGACGGCCTCGCCAAGCCTGACCCCGGCATCGAACCTCTGCTCGATGATATCGGTAAAACCGTAGTCAATCGCGAGCTCGACGTGAATATCGGGATAGTCGCGCAGGAAGGACGCAAGCCGCGGCCGGAAGATGGTATCGATCACATAGTCGTTGCAGGTGATACGCACCGTGCCGGCCGGCTTGTCTCGCAGTTCTCCGAGCGCTTCGATCTCGGCCTCGATCTGGTCGAAATGCGGTCCGATCGCCTTCAGCAGGCGCTCGCCCGCTTCTGTCGGCGCGACATTGCGCGTCGTGCGCGCCAGTAGCCTGACGCCCAACTGCGCTTCGAGCCCTTTGATGGTGTGACTGAGGGCTGAGGCTGATACGCCGAGTTGCGCGCCTGCCCGCGTGAAGCTGCGTTCCCGTGCAACCGCCAGGAAGGCGATCATGTCGTTGATGCGTTCTCGTGCCATTTGTGAATTCCACTCAAAACCACATGAACATTATACCATCTAATTCGATGATCCCACCTGGACTACATTGCATTTCGAAATCGCCCGGCAGAACGCCGCGACACAGAAATGGAGACATCCAATGGACATCATTCGCGCAGGCTCGCGGCCTTCGGCGAAAGGCCCGACCGACTGGTTCACAGGCACAGTTCGCGTCGACCCGCTCCTCAATCCGTTTGCACCCGAGCGCGTTCAGGGCGCGCAGGTCACCTTCGAGCCGGGCGCCCGCACCGCCTGGCATACGCATCCGCTCGGCCAGACCCTCATCGTCACATCCGGCTTCGGCCGTGTGCAGCGTTGGGGTGGTCCGGTCGAGGAGATCCGGCCCGGAGACGTGATCTGGCTTCCGGCGGGCGAGAAGCACTGGCACGGCGCTTCACCCGAAACCGCGATGACTCACATCGCCGTCAACGAGGTGCAGGACGGCAAGGCCGTGGACTGGCTCGAGAAGGTTTCAGACACGCAATACCTCGGCTGAGATATCGATCGACCTAAACCCGAAAGGAGGTTGTCCATGTCGTGGCAGCAACAGGAATTGCGAGTGATCGCCAACAGCGACGACCTTTATGTTGCGCCATTCCGCGAGGACGGCCAGACCTATGGCACGCCGACCTGGATCTGGTCGGTGGTCGTCGACAGCGAGCTCTATGTCCGTGGATACAACGGGCTGAAGTCGCGCTGGTATCAGGCCGCAATCCGCCAGAAGGCGGGCCGCATCACTTCGGCCGGAATGACGAAGGAGGTTCGCTTCGAGCCGGCCACCGGCTCGATCGACGAGCGCATCAATGAGGCTTACCGCCAAAAATACGCCAAGAGCCCATATCTCGCGCCGATGATCGGTGAGCGCGCCCGCGCCGCCACCATCAGGATCACACCGAAGGATTGAGGATATCGACATGCAGAAGCGCAAACTTGGCCAGGGGCTCGAAGTCTCGGCTCTTTCCCTCGGTGCCATGGGCTATGGCAAGGCCCGTACCATTCCGGACCGGCCGGAAATGATCGACTTGCTGCGCCAGGCTGTCGATCTCGGCATGGACTTCTTCGATACCGCTGAAGTCTATGGCCCCTGGACCAACGAAGAGATGCTCGGCGAAGCCTTTGCCGGAATGCGCGACAAGGTCAAGATCGCCACAAAATTCGGCTGGGACATCGACCAGACGACCGGCGAGCATCGTGGTGGGGTCAACAGCCGGCCGGCCCAGATCCGCAGCGCGGTCGAGGGCAGCCTCAAGCGTCTGCGCACCGACTATATCGATCTCTTCTACCAGCATCGGGTCGATCCCGATGTGCCGATGGAGGACGTCGCGGGTGTCGTGAAGGATCTGATCGCCGAGGGCAAGGTGCGGTATTTCGGGCTGTCGGAAGCCGGCGCACAATCGATCCGCCGCGCCCATTCGGTCCAGCCGGTCGCCGCGTTGCAGAGCGAGTACTCACTATGGACCCGCGAACCAGAAGCCGAGATCATACCGACACTCGAAGAACTTGGCATTGGCCTGGTTCCGTTCAGCCCGCTCGGCAAGGGTTTTCTGACCGGCAAGATCGATGCACGCACCACCTTCTCGGAGAATGACTTTCGCGGCCAGATTCCGCGCTTCACGTCCGAAGCCCGCGCGGCCAACCAGGCGCTGGTCGACCTGATCCGTGCCATCGGCGAGCGGCATGCCGCAACGCCAGCCCAGGTCGCGCTCGCCTGGCTGCTGGCAAAGAAGCCGTGGATCGTGCCGTTATTCGGAACACGAAAGCTTGCGCGCCTTGAAGAAAATCTCGGCGCCCTGTCCCTCACGCTGGCGGACGATGACCTCAGGCAGATCGAAACCGGGGCAGCGGCGATCAGAATCGAAGGCGCACGATATCCCGACGCGATCCTGCAACGCTCCGGACTGTGACGGGCAGGGAGCCTGAGGAAAAACATATGTCCATGACGATGCCCCGACGGTCGGCCTCTCCGGCCGACAGGTCGCTGCCGTACTTGATGGCCTCGGTCTTCACGGTTTTCCTGGTGACCGGCGCCGCGCTGCCGGCGCTGCCACTTTACATCCATGAACATCTCGGTTTCGGCCCTTTCATGATCGGCCTTGTCTCCGGCGCGCAGTTCGCCGCGTCCCTGATGTCCCGCTTCTGGTCGGGCACGGTCGCGGACCGGCGCGGCCCGAAGCAGGCGGTCACGGCGGGACTGGTCATGGCGGCGCTCGCCGGGCTGTTCTATCTGCTGTCCCTGTTCTTCCCCGGCAACCCGGTCCTCTCGGTCACGATCCTGCTGGTGGGCCGCGTGTTCCTTGGCGGAGCGGAAAGCTTCATCATGACCGGCGCGCAGAGCTGGTGCCTGGCGCTTGCCGGTCCCGGCAACGCCGGAAAGATGATCGCCTGGATCGGCACGGCGATGTTCGTGGCCCTGGCCGCAGGCGCCCCGCTTGGAAGTTTCCTTTATGCCAACTGGGGTTTTGCCGCGATCGGATTGCTTACCGTCGCCGGTGCGGTGGCAACGGTTGCGCTGGTCGCCCCCATTGCCGCCGTGAAACCCGCGCCACAGAGCGAAAAAGCCGTTGCGCGCGTTCTGAGGGCGGTCTGGCTTCCCGGTATGGGCATGGCCTTCGCCGGCCTTGGTTATGGCACCATGACCGCCTTCGCGGTGCTGCTCTTCGTCCAGCGTGGCTGGCAACCCGCATGGCTGTCCTTCACGGCTTTTGCCGTGGCGCTCATGGTTGCGCGCTTCTTCTTCGGACCGCTGCCCGATCGCCTCGGCGGCGCCAGAACCGCGATGATCTTCGTCGTCATCCATAGCCTCGGCATGGGGCTGATCTGGCTGTCGCCCTTCGCCTGGCTCGCTTTCGTCGGCGCGTCGCTCGCCGGCTTCGGTTACGCCCTTGTCTATCCAGGCTTCGGCATGGAGGCGATCGCCCGGGCGCCGTCGGAGTCCCGGGGACTGGCCATGGGCATCTACAGCGCCTTCATTGATCTGTCGCTCGGCATCCTCGCGCCGCTGCTCGGCCTCGTCGCCAATCTGGCAGGGCTCGGATCGATCTTCCTCATCAACGCGCTGGTTGCGCTCTGCGCCGTGCCGATCGCGTTGCGGCTGCGTTCTCACCATCAACCGGAACAGGGAAGGATCCCATCATGACCGAGAACATCAACCAAAAGGTCGTCGTTATCACCGGCGCCAGCAGCGGGCTGGGCGAAGCTGCCGCCCGCCGCCTTGCCAAGGACGGCGCGAGGCTGGTTCTCGGCGCGCGTCGCATCGATCGTCTCGAAACATTGGCGAGGGAGCTTTCTCTCGGCGACGGTGCCGTGCTGAAGACCGACGTCGTCGATCGTGACCAGGTCAAGCAGCTCGTGGACCGCGCCTTCGCGCTTCACGGCCGTATCGACGTGCTCATCAACAATGCTGGCCTAATGCCGCAATCGCTCCTCGAAAACCTGAAGGTCGACGAGTGGGATCGGATGATCGACGTGAACATCAAGGGCGTACTCTACGGCATCGCCGCCGCGCTGCCCTATATGAAGGCGCAGAAGAGCGGACACATCATCAATGTGTCCTCGGTCGCGGGCCACAAGGTTGGACCCGGAGGCGCAATCTATTCCGCCACCAAACACGCCGTGCGGGTGATCTCGGAAGGGCTGCGCCAGGAGGTGAAGCCCTACAACATCCGCACGACCGTCATTTCGCCGGGCGCGGTGGCAACCGAACTCCCCAACACGATCACCGATGCCGAGGTCGCGGGCCGCGTGCGGGAGCTCTACGACCAGGTCGCGATTTCCCCCGATTCCTTCGCCCGCTGCGTGGCCTTTGCCATCGACCAGCCCGAAGAGGTCGACATCAACGAGATCCTCTACCGGCCGACCGCGCAAGCCTATTGAAACGGGACGGCGGAGCCGCGACGCTGGCGCCGTTCCATCCAACCGGACCTTGCGTCTCCCGTCCTTTAGGTGGGCGGAGCCGCGCAGACCATGAAGGAACCAATCATGCCTATCAATGAGCCCACACTTGTCTCCGACGATGTCCTGTCAGTAGCGCCGGCGCTGCGAGACTTTATGCAGGACGATGTTCTCGATGGTCTTTGGAAGCGGCCACAGCTGTCGCCGCGCGACCGCAGCATCGTGACATTGTCGGTGCTGATAACCCGGAACCAGATGCTCGACCTGCCCTTCTATCTCAGCCTGGCGCTCGACAACGGGGTGAAGCCGGCGGAGATCTCGGAAATCGTCACGCATCTCGCCTTCTATGCCGGGCTTGGCAATGCGAGCGCCACGATCGCCATCGTCAAAGTCGTCTTCAGCGAGCGCGGCATCGGCACGGGCGATTTGCCGCCTGGCAATCCGACGCTCCTTCCCCTTAATGAAGCCGCCGAGAAGACGCGGGCGGCGAATGTGGAAAAAAACACCGGACCGATCTCGCCTGGCCTGGTGCAGTTCACGGCGGATGTCCTGTTCCTGAAGCTTTGGCTGCGCCCCCACCTTGCACCCCGCGACAGGAGCCTGGTGACGGTCAGCAGCCTGATGGCCGCCGGACACACGGCCCAGATCACTTTCCACCTCAACAAGGCGATGGATAACGGTCTGACGCAGGAACAGGCCGGTGAAGTCATCGCGCAGGTGGCCTTCTATGCCGGTTGGCCCAACGCCTTCTCCGCCGTCCCCGTCGTCGGCGACGTCTTCATAAGCCGTGGCCAGTAATCGGTTGAACTCTAAATGGCGAAGCGCTGAATGGAGGCGATGATCCCGATGGGAATGACCGCTCCGTTTGCCTAAGATGACGCCATGAACACGACCATATCCCTTGCCTGCATCGGGCAGGCGCTGCAGCGGTACCGTCGATATATCGAATGGGGTACTTTTCAAATGAGTAGATTTTCGGAAGGAAAAACACTGAACTTCCGAATATCCCGATGATCAACGCCAATTCCCCAGGCATGGGACACATCGTTCCGCTAAACCGCGACCCAGAATTTGAAGCGCCGAGGAGCTGCGCTGCTGCCCTGGCGCCTCGGCCTTTAGGGTGACTATACCCTCCGTGTCTACTAAGTCGGCCGGAGGCTATTTGTCGGGAGTACAGACACGAAGACGGTGCCCATCCGGATCAAGCGCAACAAATGTGCGCCCGAAATTCGCAACGCTCGGTTCTTGCTCGATCGAAATGCCGGCGTTGCGCCATGTTTCATAAAGGCGGTCCACCGCCGCATCATCCGCTACGATGAACGCCAGTTCCGAGCGATGGCCCGTTCCCGAGGACACGAAGGCCGTGGCGTTGACAGACCAGAGGCCGAGGTTGAGGCCATTGGCGAATTCGAAGGCAGCGTAAGTTGGGAATGATGCCAAAGGCGCTTTCCCGAGCAGCTTTTCATAGAATTGGCTGCTGCGTGTGGGATCTTCAACATACAAGAGCATGAGATTTGGAGTTGTCATCAGGATCGTCCTGTTTCGG
The DNA here is from genome assembly GCF_016429255.1 of Rhizobium sp. ASV8. Classification (GTDB taxonomy): domain Bacteria; phylum Pseudomonadota; class Alphaproteobacteria; order Rhizobiales; family Rhizobiaceae; genus Rhizobium. The sequence continues at coordinate 32,058 of NZ_JAELUG010000007.1, read as the reverse complement.
TTGCAAGACGACCATACGCAATGTGACTACCAGGATTTGACAGTGTCGGTGCCTTTCCATCCGGAAATCTTTGCGGCTTTCTCGAAAGGACAGAAATCTGTCAGTCCACAGAAGCGTTGGACGTGACGAGTGATCCAAAGGACGGTCGCTTTATCCCATCCGCACTCATGGCAGCAGGATCAGAACACTATCGCACGGTGGAGCGAGGCGGACGGCTCGGAGCAGACTGTGATCGGCGCAGGATATACTGTCATATTTTGGCAGGGCGATGACTTACTGAGATCTTGTGAACAGGGAGGCCCGATGCGTGTCGCTTGCCGACCTTGAAAGGAAATATGATGAATCGTCAACTCTTGCTCTTAGGAGGATCGCGCGCATGGGTGTCGGTATGATCCTTCAAGCCGTGCATAGGGATTTCGACCGTTTTCGGCGGGATGCTTGGACCCGAGATGACAGCCATAGTTTGGCGGCGTGACGCATGGTCCGATCCGAACGGTTACTGGCTCTTCTGCAGGAGTTGCGGCGAAACAATCGTCCGGTGAGTGGGGCACGGCTGGCCGAGGAACTCGGAATCAGCATTCGCACGCTTTACCGAGATATCAAGACGCTACAAGCGCAAGGCGCGGACATAGAGGGTGAGCCGAGCATGGGCTATATTCTCAAACCGGGCTTTATGCTGCCGCCGCTGATGTTTTCTCAAGCGGAGTTGGAAGCCCTGGTGCTTGGCTTTCGTTGGGTCGCCAAGCTTGCCGACGAGCCTGTCACCAGAGCTGCATCGGATGCGCTCGCGAAAATCTCGGCTGTGTTGCCGAAAGCCTTGAGGGAAGGGCTTGAAGATACGGCCCTTCTTGTCGGGCCAAGGCTGATCCGTGACGTCGAGACCTCAGATCTCGGCCTCGTTCGAACCGCAATACGCCATCAGCAAAAGCTCAAAATGGTTTATGTTGATGGGGCAGGAAATCAATCCGAAAGGACTGTTTGGCCCTTCGCGCTTGGTTATTTCCAAAGCGGGCGGATCTTGGTCGGTTGGTGTGAGAAGAGGGCGAGCTTTCGGCATTTTCGAGCAGACCGGATTAGGAGTTTGATTAATCTGGAAGAACGTTACCCGAGGCGTCGTTCGGAATTGCTTCGAGAGTGGCGAAAGACGCAAACGGACCGACCCTATATGCCCGGTACGCAGTAGAATAGGCTTATTGAATGCGTTTCTATGCCTCACCTGCAGCCGAAGGAAGCAGTCAGCTTCCACCATCGCAGGTCGTGTGTGTTTGAGCATCCAGGCCCTGGTTTGATGGACGCTCTGTTTGCCGGTCAGCTATGATCAGGATCGATCCAACGCAATGCGTGGAGCAACTCGACGAGCGAAACACGGAGCTCGGGCTGACCACAAATTTGGCGGGTACCATGGTACCCGCCATTTTACTCGCAAATTGGTGCGGCTTAGTTAGCGGCCGGCGCCGCTTGGGTGGTCATGCATTCGGACAGACCCATGAAGGCCTTCTCGCCGCCCTCGAGGCTGAAATCGACAGTGGTGCTGTTGGCGGTCAGGCTCAGCGACTTGCCGCTGGTCAGCGCCGTAACGGCCTCAGTCGTGTTCGGGACGTCGATCGTCGCCGTCGCTGCCGTGTCAGCAGTCGAGGAGAAATTCGTGGCGGAGCCGCCATCGATCGACCAGGAACCGGTCACCTGATCACCCTTGGCGAAAGTGAACTTCGAAGAATTGGCAAACAGGACGACCTTGTCGCCAACGGCGAGAAGGCCGACGCCTGTCGCGCTGTTCTGAGCGAGGCAACCGGTGAAGCTGTCGCCGTCTTTCAGCGGCGTGATGGAGAAATCGGCGGCATCGACGGACGCAGTGGTCAGAAGCATGGCGGCGAGGGTCATGGTTGTCAGGTGAAGTCTGTTCACGGCATTTCCTTCATGAGCGCTTAAAGGGATTGAGTGCTTGGTTACAAGACCTCCCATCCCGGTTTGGATGGGGTCGAGAATCTGCGTTCGGCGAAACGAAAGCCTCGCCAAAACCTTCAGGAGTTGTCGCCCGGATTGTCGTTTCCACTTGCAACCCCGGCAAAATGATTTCACTCCGCTCCTTAAACAGAAAGTACGGATATTTTCGCGGTTCATTTCTGGGCTGACCTGTTATTTTTGATGGTCGAACGCGTCTCCAGGGAACGACGAGCCGGAGCCTCCATGGCCTGTAAACAGGCGCGGAGCACCAGCCCTTTTAAAAGGGCCCGACAACGATTTGAAATCAACAGCAAACGGATGTCATCTGTAGGCCCATCACCGGCGCCGATTGTGACCCTGTTAGCTCCTAAAGCCAAACTTTTTCAATAGCTTCAGCGCCTCTCGGCATAGTGCATCTTCGAGATGGACTCGCAAGCAATCCGCCGGCTGCCCACATCTCGCAACGTCGCGATGTGGGCTGGACAACCCATCGGACCCGGAAAAACTCCTCCGTGGCCTAAGATTCGGGCGTAATGCCCGCGTTGTCTTCCGCATCACCGATCCGATCCCACCTGAAAACACCAAGGGCATGGTTCCATTAACAGCGTCGGATCCAGGCGACGCTTGTCCCAGACCTGCCGCTTCAGGCTCCCACTGATTGGCCTCCAGCGGACGGCCCGCCACTTCACAGGCCGTGGTCGAGCGGATCGAAGCCAATCATCAGGTCATTGACATGCTTGATGAGGTCCTCACCGCGCCTGGCCGGAAACCGCATGCGGGGATTTCTTCCCAGCCTACGCTCCCCAGCATCCCTTGGAAAACTCGAATATTGGGCATTCTTGCAGGCACAGATATGATACAGCAACAAAATCTGATTGCTGACACCGAGGAAGTGGATGCCCTCCAAATTTCGAGGAATGAAGATCCTTGGCTCCGGGCATGCCTTGCCAAAGGCGAGATTGCTGTCGACAGACATCGATACCCGCCTTGGGCGCCCGCAAGGCTGGACCGAGCGGCATACCGGCATCGCGTCACGTTATGTTTGCGAGACCGAAGACCAGATAGATCTCGCCGAGCTGGCAGCCTGCCGGGCGCTCGCCGCTGCCGGATATGTTGCAACCGATGTCGACCTGCTGATCTTCGCGGCGGCCGTTCCATACCAATCCATTCCCGCAACCGCACCACTTCTGCAGCGGCGGCTTGGCATTCCCGATGGTCGATGTGCCGCCTTCGACGTCAACTCGACCTGCCTCAGCTTTCTGACCGCAAGCGACATCGCCGCCTCATTCCTCGCCGGCGGCAGCTACAGCTGCTGTCTGGTCGTCTCCTCGGAAATTGCCTCCCGTGGGCTACCATGGGAGACGGATCCGCTGGTTGCCTCCCTATTTGGCGATGGCGCCGCAGCCGCGCTGCTCGCCACGGGAGACGGAACGGCGGGCGTCGTTGCTGCCCGCATGGAAACCCATCCTTCCGGCTACGAAGATTGCGCACTGGGTGCCGGCGGCACGCGCTATGATTTTCATAGGGATCCTGCGATGTTTGCCCGCCACGCGGTCTTCGAAATGGATGGGCGCGCGCTCTTCCGCCATACGGTTTCCTTTTTCGGGCAGTTCCTTGAACGGCTACTCGATACGGCCGGGTGGCGGCGCGAAGATGTCGATCTCGTCGTCCCGCATCAGGCAAGCCCGATTGCTCTGTCGCATCTGGCTGAGCGGTGTGGATTCGGTTCGCAGAGCATCATCAACATCATGCATGATCATGGCAATCAGATTGCTGCATCCATTCCCACCGCCCTTGACGTCGCCCGCTCATCGGGGCGGCTGGCGGATGGCATGAGAATGCTCATTCTGGGCACATCGGCCGGATTGTCATTCGGCGGCCTTGCCATGATCGTCTGATTTTCATGCGGGTGATCGTCAGCGGCGCAACGGGATTTCTGGGAAGCAGGCTCTGCGCCTATCTGCAGGGGAATGGCCATGAGGTGATCGGTCTTGGCCGGGATGCCGACAAGGGCGGCTATCTGGAGACTTGCGGAACGCGATTTGTCAGCGTCGATATCAGCGTACCGCCAGCTCAGTCCATGTTGAAGAGGCTCGGCCGCGCCGATGTCTTCGTACATGCTGCCGGGCTTTCTTCTGCCTGGGGATCGAGGGCCGCCTTCCTGCAGGCGAACGTTGTGGGCACCAGACATGCGCTGACGATGGCCAGAGCGGCAGGGGCGGAGCGCTTCGTCTTCATTTCTTCACCCAGCGTGACCTTCCGTTTTCTAGATCAGAAGGATTTGCGCGAAGACGTCCCGCTTCCAAAACCCATCAACGCCTATGCGCAAAGCAAGCAGATCGCCGAACGCGACGTGCTCGCCGCCTCCGATCTTGCGCCGATCATCTTGCGACCCCGGGCCATTTACGGTCACGGTGACGTGGCGTTGTTGCCGCGGCTCATCAGAGCGGCCCGGAACGGCCCGCTTCCTCTCCTGCGCGGCGGTCGGGCCGCGACCAATCTCACCTATGTCGATGATGTCGTGCGAGGGATCGTCTGCGCGATGGACGCGCCCAGAAACATAGCGGGTCGCACCTACAATATTGCCGGCGATGAAGCGCTGCCGTTGCGCCTCATTATCGAAAGTGCGGCAAAGAAAGCCGGCATTGAGGTGCGATGGCGTTCCATTCCCTGGTCTTTGGCCTTGAGCGCCGCCCGCCTGGCCGAACTGGTGGCGCGGCTGCGGCCCGACGCGCGCGAGCCGGTCATGACAGCCTATGCACTCGGCACTCTCGCCTTCACTCAGACGCTGGACATCTCCGCCGCAAGGCAGGAAATCGGCTTTGCGCCACAAGTCCGCTTCGAGGAGGGCCTGCATCGAACTTTCCGTGGAGACTTCACGCCGTGAGCGATCCCCTGTTCTTCAGCAGCGCTGTTGTGCGGGCGCCCGAGCGCCTCGTTCTGCGAGGCGGCCGATGGTCATTCGTCGACATACCGGTGCGCTATGGCCTATGGCAGCACCGGCAGTTCGGACCGGTCCTGATCGACACGGGATACACGAGCCGTATCACCGAGGGCAGAGAGCGCTCACTCAGCTTGAAACTCTACAGCGCCATCCTTGGACCGCGCCTGATCGAGGCAACATCGCCCGTCGCAAACTTAAGGCGCTACGGATTAGCGCCGACGGATGTCAGCCATATTATCGTCACCCATTTCCACGCCGATCACATTGCCGCTCTGGCCGATTTTCCGAAAGCTCGGTTTCTGGCAAGCGGCGCAGCCTATGAGGCGCTCTCCGGCATGACCTTGCGTCAAAAATTGCACAACGGCTTTTTTTCGGAGCTGCTACCGGCTGATTTCCGCGAGCGGCTCATCTCGATCGACGCCCGGCCATCCGTCACACTCCCCTATGATCTGGGCAGCGGCTACGATCTCTTTGCGGATGGCTCGTGCCTTGCCGTGCCGCTGCCCGGCCATGCGCTCGGCCATTTCGGGCTGCTTTGGCCGAACGCGTCACGACCGCTGCTTTATGCAACAGATACACAATGGGTGCTGCAGGCAATCATTGAAGACCGCGCACCATCGGGACCAGCGGGATTGATCTACAGCGATCGAAATGCTGCAGCGGCTTCCCTGAAGAAGGTCAGGCAATTCGCCGGGCACGGCGGCAGGGTTGTGCTTTGTCACGACCCATACGATCACACTGCTTGCGCTGAGGCCGCACAATGAGGCGCGTCCTTCGGCATGCGCCCATCTTCCGATTGATCTGCGCATTTGCACGTACGCGATTGCTCGCACGGCGCCTGAAAACACGGCTGGACGTCGAGGCATGGCAGCAGCGACGCATCTCTCGCTGGCTGCGCGGCGCGGTGGGCTCAACGGATTTCTATCGCCATCACAATGCCGCCAAGCTCAGTAGCCTGCCCATCGTCGACAAGGCGCTGGTGATGGCTGCTTTCGAGCAGTTCAACACCGCAGGATTATCCAGCGCCGAAGCCTGGCAAGTGTTTGAAAGCGGCCGGCAACGCAAGGGATATGTCGTCGGTGCCAGTACCGGCACCAGCGGCAATCGTGGACTATTCGTTATCACCGACGCCGAGCGATACGAATGGCTGGGCGTGATGCTCGGCAAGCTATTGCCCGCCTTCCCATTTCAGAAGGCGCGGATCGCGCTGATCTTGCCGCTGCATACGACATTATATGATTCCGCCAATCGCACGAGACGCCTTCATCTCGAATTCTTCGATCTGCATCGCGGTGTCGCCGCAATCGCACCGGAGATCGTCGACTTTGCGCCCGACACGATCATTGCGCCACCGAAGGTCCTTCGCTGGTTGGCCGAACATGATCACTCGCTTGCGCCAAAACGGCTGTTCAGCGCGGCCGAAGTTCTTGACCCCGTCGATCGCGACATCATCGAGAAGCGCTACAAGATGCGGCTCGGCGAGATCTACATGGCAACCGAGGGTCTGCTGGCCACCAGTTGTGCCCATGGGACCTTGCATCTGGCCGAGGATGTCGTGCATTTCGAGCTGCAGCCTGTGCAGGATACCGACCTAGTGTCTCCGGTTATTTCCGACTTTACCCGCCAGACGCAGATCATCGCGCGGTATCGGATGAACGACCTGTTGCGCATGAAGACTGATGGCTGTCCCTGCGGCTCGCCGCTTCGGGCCGTCACGGAGGTGATTGGCCGCAGCGACGACGTTTTCGAGCTTCCGCGGGCGTCGGGGACCGGGATCGTCCCGATCACGCCGGATGTGCTGCGAAACGCAATTCTCGATTCAGATCGAAGCATCACTGATTTTCGCCTGATCCAAATCGATCATAACGATCTGCGCTTGCTGCTGCCCGATACGATTTCTTCGTCTGCTGCAGACGCTGCCGAGACGGCGCTGAGACGGCTGCTCCAGAGCATCGACACCCACCCCCGCATCTCGCTTTCGCGACAAGCCCTATCACTGCCGACCACCAAGCTTCGCCGGGTTGAACGGCGCTGGTATCGAGCCGGGAGCAGCACATGAAGACCGTTCTGATTACCGGTGCGCGCGCGCCCGTTGCCCTGCATTGGGCCCGACTGCTGCATATGGCGGGCCATCGCGTCATCCTTGCCGATAGCCACCGCTTTGCAATGGCGCGGGCAACACGGTTCAAGGCCGCCTATGTTCAATTACCGCAGCCTCGCGGCGCCCTCCTTCCCTATGCCCGGGCAGTCGAGAGCGTGGTTCGCAGGTTTGGTTGCGACCTTGTCCTGCCCACCTGCGAGGAGGTCTTCTTTCTGGCCGCAGCGCGCGACCACATCGGAACGCAAGTCCCGCTTGTCGCGCCGCCCTTTGCGCTTCTCGCACAGGTGCACGACAAATACCGCTTCGCCATGATGGCCGGAAGCTTCGGCGCCGATCCACCGGCCTCGACCCTCCTGTCCAGCGCAAGCGACCTAGAAGCCTGCCGCGCAACAAGCGAAAATCTGGTCTTCAAACCCGTCTGGTCGCGATTTGCCGAGCGGGTCCTGATCAAGCCCAGCCCCTCGGATCTCGAACGAATTCGGCCCTCCCCGACCGACCCCTGGGTGGCACAGGCATTCCTGCCCGGCGAGGAACTGTGTTGCTGGGCGCTGGCACGGGACGGAAAAGTTCAAGCGTTGCAAGCTTACAGGCCACTCTACCGAGCAGGCAAAGGCGCAAGCCTTGCATTTGAACCCGTCGACCATGACAGGATCCGCCAATTCGTGGCCGGCTTCGTTGCCGCCTATGCGTGGACCGGACAGATTTCCTTCGATTTTCGTCACGACGCGCAAGGCCGGCTATCGGTTATCGAATGCAATCCGCGCGCGACGAGCGGGCTGCATTATTTCGGTGGCGCGGATGGCCTGGCCACTGCTCTTATTTCCGGCGGCGCGGCAGAAGCCTCGCTCGCCGGGCCGATGACCCTGCCACTTGCCATGCTTTGCTACGGCATGCCAGCGGCAATCCGCAAGCGTGGGACCAGACAATGGTTCGATGATTTTCGCACCATGGGCGATATCGCCGCCTGGCCCGGCGACCGACCCATGCTGCCAGCGCAATTGCGGGCCCTGGCCGAAATATTCTGCATCGCGGCCGTAAAGCGCATCGGACTGAAAGCCGCTGCGACAGCGGACATCGAGTGGAACGGAGAACCACTCGGCGGGTAGACTGGACGCGTTAGAGTTCCATGACCAGCACGACCGGCTTTTCGGCCACTTCGGGTTTCTGACCGGCGAGAATGGCATCGATATGCGGACGCATGATATCGAGCGGCCCAAGCATCTGCCGGCGGCCACCAAAAAGCCTGCGGTTTTTCTCAGCCGCATTCAGAATATGTTGGTCCTGGCGCAGGGCAATACGGAAGAATGGTTTGAACAACAGCGCTTTCAAATAGCCGAGATTTCGTTGGCGCGGACCCGAAAGGATGCCGAAGCCATGCACCGTATCTTCAGTCTCCTGACGCAAGTGGAAGGTAGTCGCCAGATTGATCGACTTTGCGCCCCAGAATTCCAGTTCCGCGATGCCGGGATAGCGAAACCGCCCGATGCTGATCGAGCGCTCATCCTCGAGAAGCCGGCTAACAAGTCCCTCCTGTTTTGATTCGCCCACATAGCGTGCCTCCACCCAGCCATCACCGCCGGTCACGGTCACCGTTACCTTATAGCGTTTGGCACTCAGGCCCCGCAGAATTCCCTTATGCGTGAAATGGGTGTGTGTTGCGTCGAGAATGTTTTCCGCGACCTCGGCCAGCGACGACGTCACCCGACTTTCGACCGTCATTGAAACCGTATCGCCGGCGGCAAGCGCAGTGGTGTAGGGATCCGAGTTGACGGCTTGCGCCGAAAAGAAGACCAGTCCGTCCTTCTCGCAAACGGCGTAAGACGGCACGAGCGTTCGAGGTATTGGTCCGGTCAGGCCTGGCATTGCCTTGCACAGACCCGCTCCATCGAATTGCCAGCCGTGATAGGGGCATTCGATTGCACCATTTACGATACGACCGCCAGACAGTGGTGCGGAACGATGCGGGCAGATGTCGGCAAGACAATGAAGCCTGCCATCCGCACGAAACAATACGAGCGCCCTTCCTGCGACCAAGACCCGCAAAGGCCTCGCCCGAACGGCATTCGACCTGGCAATTGCGATCCATCCCTCAATTTTGCGATCGCTCAAAGCCTGTAGTTCCTCATGATGGGAATGCCTATTTTCTGTAATATCGTCCGCACGACGGCGGCAGCTGCGCGGTTCATCCATGGCAGATGCCGGTTGTACACTGCACTATATTCGATCGCGGCGACACCGCCACGGTTTCTCTTGAAGCCTGCGGCCCCAGCGCTCATGTTGAACAGAAGCCGACGGTCCCTTGCGCGCTTAAGCCCGATCGCCATCAGACGACGATAAAGTCCCGCCTGTGGATTGATCGTCGTGTCATAGCCGACCACCGGCGCCGACATGACGTCATCCCGGTCAAAAAATCCGACAATGCCATCCAGTTGTCCCTCGCGATTGCGAAGGCCGTAAAAGTGCAGAATGCCAGCCTCGTGCATATGTTGCAGCCACAGGGCCGAGTACTGCGGATTCAAGTGCGTGTACTTCAGAAGATAAAGTTTGGCGTAGAGGGTCTCGATGCGCTGGAAATCCGTGGCTCTGATCTCGCGGGGTCCAACGAGGCTGAAATCGGACTGCGCCAAGAGCGACAGATCACGCTTTTCGTCCCGATGGACCTTCACCGGTTCTTGCCGGCAGTCGAACAGGTAGACTTGCCGGGCAGGATAGAGGCCGTAGCCACAACTGCGGAAAATGGCCAGCGTCTGGCGATCGCTGACGTCATTCAGCGATCGCCAGATGATCGCTTTGTCGGGGTGAACTGCAAGCAGACGCCGCGTCACCTCGCGTATCTCGACAATGCCGGCTGCGCAGCCAATATTGGTCGCCATTAGCCAATTATTGGGCTGGACCTGATGGTCGAACCCTGTCGCTCGCATCAGGGGCGCCGCGAGCCGCAGCAAACCGTCCATTATCTGCTTTGTGGCCGGACTTTCAGCCAGATTGCGCAGCTCCTCGCGGGCATAATCAATATAGGCCACACTCGGGCAGCAAAGATAGCAAGTTGGCGATAGGCGCCGATCGTTGATCGTCACCGGCAAAAGCGCAGGGCCGACCTGGAGTGTTGTCACGATCGTATCAAGGTTGCCAATCAAAGCCGCCACGGGATGAGCTGCGAATGCTCGCTCCATCTCTTCAGTCTGGATAATTGTCGCGCCCGTTAAAATCGCCGCCTCACCAAACTCCATGAACACAGACGGGCAAGACATTATAGTGCTGCCTTGTGTTTCCGGCGCGCCTCATCGACCTCTTTGCGTAGATCGTACCTCCCCCATATAGAACATTGCCTGACGGAGGAAAACTAGCCTTGAGCCATGGCGCCAGCGATTTGGGAATCTACTTTGTCAAAGTGATCTAAGCATCAAGGTCGAGCTGTACGGCACTCACCCCAAGCTTAGCCTTCGGCTTCCTGGGCGAGCGGGCCTTCGTGGCTTTAGCGGCGACCTCTGGAAGCCCAGCAAGCAACATCCCGTTTTCTACAGAACTCTCGGTCGGATCTGTCGGCTTTGCGGACATGCCGATTGGAACGTCTAATGTCCCCTTCAATGGGGCGGCAATATGGGCCGTAGCTTTATTGCTCTGAGCGACGCTTGTGGGAACTGGCTGCGGTGCAAATCGAATCATGGCTGGTGGCTCCTTATTGTTCCCTTTATGTTCCTATTGCAAGGGAAGTCAACGAGAGGCGGCAAGGAAGACAAGCGCAAATGTCCAATGCCTTCATGGTGAGCCCCCTCCGGCGCGAAGCGATGGTGTATTGATATGACAAAGTGTGCAAGGCGCCGCGCGCACTTCGGACGGAGGTGTAAAATAATCGAGGGGCTGAAATCCCAAGGCGCTTAACCTCAACACGGTGAATAGAAAAGCCCGTTAAATTGCGAGGAAGAACAGCAGAGCGGTTACAAGCGATGCGACCAAGCGCACCGCGTTCGAGCAATGGAACCGGCCAATCTGCAGGCGCGTATCGGACGGGACCTCCGCCAGGGTCCAAGCATCTACCGCCTTGTAAATCGGCAGATTGAAGAACGCCGTCCATAAAAAGAAACCAACGAGGAATATGCAGCCAGCAATGTAGGCGTATTCGACCCGCGCGCCCGCCGGTTTCGTCACGAACGCCATGACGAGTGCAGCGATGACCGGAGTGATTGACATTGTCGATAGGATTCGATTGGTCGCAGCATATTTAAGGAAGTGCTTGAAACTGGCGGCGGCGGCGGCATCATCTTGCTCGCGCCAGATTTTGCCCATGACAGTTGCAAGCATCGTCATCAATCCGGCGAGCATGAGGGCGCTCGACAGCGCCAGAAAGTCGCATATTTCGTAGGCGTGTCGCATTCTTGTGTTTTCCCAATCGAGAGCCGGCACCTGCCTCCTTGGCCTCATCTGCGTCACCCTGCGAACTTGTCAAGCCGCGATCTCAAACATGCGGGACCCGCTTGCGGCTAGCGGCATGCACCTTCGCCGGAAGGGCGTCGAACCCTCTGGATGACTTCGAACGGTTTCGGGATCTGCTTTCATTCTGCTTTCCGAGGCTTGCCCTGACGCAAGTTGGGTCCGCAGAGATATAGGTGCATCACCTTGAAAGGCTCTTCTCCCTCGGCATGCCAGCGCGGACATCACTCAGACAAATAGGGGTTCGGCCATTGCCGGAACAGGAAAGGGCTGCTGTGCCTTCAGGCGTGAAAGCAGCTGCACGAACATGTCCGTCCAGGCGGCGCTGCCCCCGCTAACGAGCGTTCTTCCGGCAATGTGTGATTCCAGCCCGATAGGTGAGGTTCGAAAGGGGGCTGAAGTCCCTTCTTCGTGGCTCTTAAGTGTCATGATGGCTTCGAGTATGTCGAACTGCGTCCAATCGAGATTGTGCATCGTGCCTACCCTCCGGGGAATCATACCGACGATGCAGGCGATAAACCCAGCGATTTCGACACGTCCCGCACCTAAAGCGCACATGATGAAGCCAACCTGCCATCGCCCGACTGATCGGCAGCGCCTGTCATAGGCATGCGCAGATTGGCTTCACTTCTCTAGACGCTGTCAGATCTTGACTGCTACCCGTTCGGCCGTCGCCTTCGCGGCCTCTAGCGCCGGTGCGCGGCGGGCCAATACGGCAGCGGCAAGCACGCGCCCCGCCTCTTCCGGTGAACCCGCCTTGAAGGGTGGTTGCGGGTCGTATTCCAGCAGCAACTGGATGAACTTGGCCGTGTCCTCGCCGCGAAGCCGGGCTACAAGTGCCAGGCCAAAATCAATCCCCGCCGTGACGCCGCCGCCAGTGATCACGTTGCCGTCCGCCACGACGCGCTCCTTGGACGGTGTTGCACCGAACAACGACAGGAGATCGCGCGTGTACCAGTGCGAGGTAGCGCGCTTGCCTTTCAGCAGTCCGGCCGCGCCAAGCAGGAGTGACCCCGTGCACACGCTCGTCACGTAACGGGAACGGCTGCCGCGAGAACGCAGGAAGTCGACCACATCGTCATCGTCCATCATCGCGGTCGTGCCGCCAAGACCGCCCGGCACAAACAGCACATCCGCCTCCGCCGGGCATTCGGCAAAGGTCGTTGATGGCGCAACGGTGACACCGGTATCAGTCCTTACCGGATCCATTGTCTTCCACGCGAGGTGAACGTCAGCCATCATCATATTGAAACATGTCAATGGCCCAACCAGATCGAGCAGGATCATTCCGGGATGAATGAGTGCGATGACGGTGAGGCGCTTTTCCGCATCGCCGGCGGCACTCGCCGATCGCGCGACCAGTCCAAGGGATGTCATCGCAACGAGCGAGTTGAAGTCTCTGCGGTTCATCCTACGCTCCATTTGAATGTGTCAACAGGACATCACGGATCTTGGCCAGCGCCTGTCCACGATCCATGCCGTATGGGATCAGGCCCTTCAGTCTCCCATCGGCACCGATCAGCAACAGGGAGACCGTATGGCTCATGTGATAGTCGTTGTTTTCGCTTGGAAGCTTTTCTGCATGGATGATCCAGCCATCAGCGACTTTCTTCATCTCTTCCGGCTTACCGGTGATGCCGGTGATACGGTTGCTGAAGGCATTGACGTATTCATGCATGACCTCTTGAGTATCGCGCTCCGGATCAATCGAGAAAAAATAGGCCCTAAGGGGCTTGCCCTGCTCTCCAAGGGTATTCATCCAGTCGGCAACCTCATAGAGCGTGGTCGGGCACGCCTCCGGGCAATGCGTGTATCCGAAGTAAACAAGTGCTGGATGTCCTTTGAAAATCGACTGATCGACCGGTCGCCCCTGATCGTCGATCAATGAGAAGTCCGCATCGAATGGAACGGCTCTCGGGGTTTCGATATAGATGGAAAACATCAGAGCTAGGAGGGCTCCAACGAACACCGTGGCAGCGGACGCAGCCACGATTGCAAGGGCTTTCGGCTTCATTGTGCGTGCCCCTGATGGTCGCCATGCGCCGTGCCACCGGCCTCGTTGGTCATGTCCATGTCAGGCATGCTCATGGCCCCATGATTCATGGTGCCATGGTCCATCTTGCCCGCCACACCACCGACATCATCCAGCGGCCCGGCAATCTTGCCGACGGCAAAATTGACGTCGACCTCTCCCGCCTTTTCGAAACTCACTACCGCTTTGATCGTCTCACCCTGCTTGAAGGGTTTCGCGATGTCCTGGAACATCAGGTGGTAGTTCGGCTCCAGCGTTACGGTCTGACCGGCGGGAATGACAAGGCCACCCTTCAGCTCGCGCATGGTCATGACGCCGTTATCCATGCTCATCTGGTGCAGTTGCACGGTCTTCGCACGCTCAGAGCTTGCACCAACCAGCCGGTCGGGCTCGGTGCCCGTATTGGTGATCGTCAGATAGCCGTCGCCGACCTTGGCACCAGGAACCATGGCATGGGAGGCTGCATGATCGATCCGAATACTGCCGGGGGCTTTGTTCTCAGCTCCCGCAGTTGCTGCAAACAGTAGGGCAAAGAGAAAAGAAACCATGGTACGTTTGATCTTGTCCTTCGCCGCGATGAAGGAAGCCCCGCGCAAGATGGCGGGATTGAGCGAGGCACGGGACAGCGCTCGCGCTGCCGAGTAGGTAGTCATAATGGTCGACATGACAATTGATCCGAATCCACGGCCGACTGCGTGCAGGCAGCCAGGCCGACAATGTAAAGGCGCGTTACGACATCCGCCGCAACGCTGGCTCAGCTAAGGATCGGATCTGCAGGCGGTGCCCTGGGGCCGGTGTTCGGTGGGTAAAGTTGGCGATGTATGGCTTCGGCACGGCGGGGTAGTTCCACCGTGAACGCAAAGCCGATTGGTGCGCCGACGACGTCGGCAGGCGTCGGAAGCAGGACAGACGCGCTGATGCGGCACGCTTCGCAGCCAGTGAGATGGCCGACCTTGCCGTGCTCCTTTCCCGCACCGTCGATGACGGTGACGCAGAGCGTCGGGAGCGTGCCGTCGGGAAGAATATATTGCGCAAGTTCTACGGGCGAAAGCTGTTTGGCTGGCAAGGCAGGAACCTGATGCGCGAACCCAACCAAAAGCAAGGAGAGCGCACATAGAGTACGCACTACCCACTGTTCGATCTGCTTTGTCAGCTGTTGCAATCAATTCCCCAGCCAAAGAGGTAATATTGATCCCATATCGACATTTGCCGTTGCTCTCAATGCGACAAACCGCGTCAGGCAAGGGTCGCCAGGCTCGCTATTCGACAAACTGTCCGTATGACTTTAGTCGCGGTTCGACGGTGATTGATCACCCCGCTGACACAGCACGAAGATTGCCGTTGGGGCAGTTCTCCAACTCCATAAGACGTTCGCCCCATTTGCCATTTCACAGCAGGTGTGAAAGCATCCGTCGCCTTCAAGAGCCTATTGCTCATGAAGGGAGCAAACCCGCGGCCCATCGGATTTTCATGAGCAGCGCAGGTGCACTGCACGCCTTGCAAGACTATGCGAGCAGCAATATCAGCATCAGAAGGTCATGATCGCCGCCACGCGCGATCCGAGCGAAGAGGCTTCCAGATCGTAATATCGCGGTCTCTCTCGAGCAATTCGGGTAGTGCTTCATGCCAGGCCTGCCTGTAGGGCCGCTTTATTTGCACGTTCAGCACGTCCTCGTGATCTTCCCATGTCTCGTAGAGCATGAAACGGCAATCGGACGCCGGATCGGCATGCAGGACGGCTTCATGGAACATGGGCTCGGATCGCATGGCGTCGAGCACGCCTTCAAGCAGCGAAAGGAAGCGGAACCGTTGCTGAGGGACGACATCGAACCTGATGACATAGGTGACGGACATGGGCAGCTCCTTGTCAGGCTCGCGTGAGCGGCTCGGTGAATTGATGGTCGGAGGCGATACGGCCGCTCTCATCCAAGAACAGGACGTCCGAGCCAATAGCCTTGATAGCATTCGAGGTCGGATCGACCATCACCCAATAGAACTTGACGACGCCGTGATGTCCAAGAGGCTCGCCCGACACTCGGAAGACAAATCCCTGGTCTCGAACGAACTTGTTATGCGACTCCTCAACCCGGGCTTCCAGCGCCTCATAGCCTTTGACTTCGCGGGTGGGGGTGAAATGCAGGCCATCCTGTAGCCATAAGGTTTCGATGCCGTTGCGGCGCTCCAGTTGATCCGGCTCATTCCAGACGGCGACATACCGGTTCGCCAGTTCATCAAGATCGGTCGACATATCGCTTTCCCTTCTGCGAAGTTGCGTTGCAAGCCGATAATGGGACACTGTCGAACATCAAGTCAGCTACCTGAAAGGTAGTTTTCTCGATGACATTTAGGCTCTATTCACTCTCTCGTTTTCGGGAGGTATGATTTCCTTCCCCGATCACGGAGAGGTCAGACAGAGATGCTGCAAACGACCGTGAGCTTCGGTAAGCACCTTAGCGAATGGCGCCGCCGGCGAAGGCTTTCTCAACTCGATCTGGCATTGCGGGTAAATGTGTCCGTACGCCATCTCGGATTCGTGGAATTGGGCCGCGCTGCGCCAAGCCGTGGATTGCTGCTACGCCTGGCAGAGGAGTTGGACATTCCGTTGCGCGAACAAAATGTCTGGCTGGTCGCGGCAGGCTTCGCTCCTGTCTTTCGCGAGACACCGCTTCGCGACGCTTCATTCCAGCCTTTGCTGTCCGCCATCGAGCGCACCATCGAGGCGCACAAGCCGTTTCCCGCATTTGCGATCGATCGGCAGTGGAATGTGGTGGCGTCGAATGCCGCCCTTCAGGAATTGTACGAGGGGGTAAGTGCCAAGCTGCTGGAACCGCCCGTCAACGTTATGCGCCTATCGCTAAGTCCCGATGGTCTTGCACCACGAATCCTCAATCTCGACGCCTGGGCGGATCATCTCCTGACAAGATTGCGACGCGAGGTCGAACTGACGGCCGACCCGCGACTGTACGACCTGCTGAAAGAGGCCGAGACACTGCAAAGGCCATCAAGAAGGCTGGCCCATCCAGACCTCGCATCCGCGCTCGCGATCCCGCTTCGCATTCAGACCAGGCTTGGCCCTCTGTCATTCTTCAGCACGGTTACCGTCTTCGGCACACCTGTGGATGTGACGGTCTCGGAAATCGCGCTCGAAATGCTCTATCCCGCCGACCGCGAGACTGATGTGGCTGTCAGAGCTGCATCAGGATCTTGAATTTCATGGGAAGCCCACCTCGGTTTCGATTTCGCGATCGCCGCAGAAATTCGAGATACCCACGAATTTTTGTGCCTATTTCCGCCTGACGGAGCTACGGAAGCACCGATTTCTTACAAATGCGAACATCCCTCGGCGTGCTTGCCAATGTCCGTTTCCCACCTCATTGTGATCGTTCCGCGGCTGTCGGCGATCTCCAATCAGCCGTCGTTGCGCGTCTTCCGATAACCCAGCCAAAACCGCAAGATCGGTCGAGCACGCTATGGCCGACAATGGCTAGATGGTGTCGCCACGGAGCAATGGACGATGAAGACCGCGTTTCAAAACTATCATGCCCGGATGCAGCGAGTGCTGGACCATATCGACCGGCATCTTGACAGTAATCTGGATCTTGAAACGGTGAGCCGGGTCGCAGCCTTTTCGAAATTTCATTTCCACCGGCAGTTTACGGCGATCCTCGGTTTGTCCGTGCATCGCTATGTCCAGCTCGTCCGCTTGAAGCGCGCAGCGCACCAGCTGGCCTCCAAGGACGTGCCAAGCGTCACGGACATAGCCATGGACGCCGGTTACGAGGCCCCGGATGCCTTCGCCCGCGCCTTTCGGCAACGGTTCGGGCAATCGCCCTCGTCGTTCCGCAAGTCTCCCGATTGGGGGGCGTGGCTTTCGGCCTTCGGGCCTTTGGACAACGCAAGGAGCAAGCTCATGCAGATAATTTTCGACTGCGAGGATGTAATCATCCGCGATGTACCACCGACGCCGGTGGCGATGATAGAGCATCGGGGCGACCGTGCTGCGATCTCCGCTACCAGAGAACGGTTCCTGGCATGGTCAAAGGCGCATGGCTTGTCGCCTGAGACGGGCCGCCCCAGTTTCATGATCTTCCGGTCAGAAAGAGAGCCCGCGAACCCGGCCGATTACAGCATGGACCTCTGTGTCGGAACCAACCAGACAATTGCGGCGAACGACGAGGGGCTGAAGGCTGACGTCATTCCCGGCGGACGCTACGCGGTGCTGCGCTATCCCGGCAATACCGACAATCTCGAACCCGCTGCACTTTATCTCTATCGCGACTGGCTTCCGGCCAGCGGCGAGGAAGCCCGCGACTTCCCACTATTTTGCAAGCGTTGGCTATCGCCTGTCCCCGAAGCGTCCGCATATGAAGTTGTCGCAGAGCTCTTTCTACCGCTGAAATAGGTTTCTGGCTGGCGGCTCCTCTGCCCCGGTTGTAAAAAGCGGACAGGCCGCCGTCCGCGTAGCTCGGACATTTCCACATCCGTCATGTAATAACCACTTCGGGCCACAAGCGAGTAGCGATCTGCAGCGCCTATGCAGGTGGACACGCAGCTACCAACGCAGACTGAATTTGCCGATCAGGCTTCCGACCAAGCCGCCCAGCAAGATGCCGAGCGTGTACCATATTGCGATGAATGGAATGCCGTTTTCCACGCAGGCCCATGAGTAGACCCAGCCACCAACGCCCCCGGCACAAGCGCCCGCAACGAAACCGGCAAGTGCCGGGCGCGTGGGGGCTGCGCGCCTGAGAAACCACATGTTGGCGCAAAAAGCGGGAATGCCGAAAGCCACGATCAGGAATGGGCAGAAAGACGCCGAATACCCGACAATCAAACCCGGATAGGATGAAGCCGGCGACAGTGCGAGTTGAGTGATGGCCAAAAGCACGACGATGCTGAATGCAACGACCAGAACCCGAACCATACTCCCAATCGAACCCTCTGGGCGCGCAACTCGTTCAAGGGCCGCGATCGTCGCAGTCATCAGGACGGCGGTATATAAAAACTTCACCCAAAATGCCGCCACCGTCACGTGGTGCAGATGCGGGCGAAAACTGAGCGATATCAGCAGTGCGATAGCCGCGCCGATCACGCCGATCATGATTGTAAGTGCAAGCCGCACTCGCAGCGCATGATGGCGAACCGGAGTGAGATTGCTTACCAGGGCCTCGATAAACTCATCATTTTTCGTCATTGGCAAAACCCAGCTTGCGTCCAATCGCGCGCATTCCGCGGTGAATGCTGACGCGAACCATTGCTTCAGACTGCCCGCTCTCCATCGCGGCTTCAGCGGTGCTCTTTCCGGCGATCTTTACCTGACGCAGCAGCTCTCGCTGTTTGGCAGGCAATTGATCGAGAAGACGGTCGATGTCGAGGTGAGCAAAGAGTGCCTCCTCTCGAAATTCAGCCGCGATCTCATCTCCCAAAGCAATTTCGGCGCCTCTTTTGCTGCCATTTACCCTGAAGTGGTCGATCAGCTTGTATTTCGCGATCTGGAAAAACCACGCGGTGAATGGCCGTCCCCGATCATAGGTAATGCGCCGGCTATGCACCGCCAACAGCACTTCCTGGACCAGATCCTCGGCGTCACGGTCTGCATTCGATCCGAGCCTCCTTCGATAAAATGCCAAAAGCAGATCTCGCAAAATGACGAGCAAGCGCCTGTATGCAGCTTCATCGCCGTCAAGCGAGAGAAGCATCAAGCCTTTCAGGACCTGTTCCGATACCGATTTCGTCATTCGTCTACAGTCATTCGTTGATCGGCGCTATTTGTTACATCCTGAACCAAATTTTTTGTCGCCTTTCCTGCGATCACAACGACGTGATGTCTGTAACGCATTCGCACAAGCGCCGAATGAAGGGACGGAATTGAGGGACAATCGATTGTCGCAGTTAGACGCCATAGCCACCTTGCCTCATTTCCAAAGCGATCGCCCTATCCGCTCCAGACAGCCGGATGGGCATCATATCGAAAAGATGAAGGATATGGAGAGCAGAATGTCGCTCACGAAGTTGAAGATCATGGGGATGGTGCTGGCACTTGGAGCCGTGACCACATTATCCGCACAGGCTGCTGATAAGGCGCGCGTTCGCGGGGTTGTGGAAAGCCTCAGCGGCGATACGCTGACAGTCAAATCGCGCGAAGGCAAGGACGTGACCATCAAGCTGAAATCCGGCTGGGCCGTCAACGGCATCGTCAACGCCTCCGTGACAGACATCAAGCCCGGGGATTTCGTCGGCATCGCGTCCGTTCCGACCGACAGCGGCGTCAACGGGGCGCTCGAAGTGCTGATCTTCCCGGCCGCGATGAAAGGCACCGGCGAGGGCGATTACGGCTGGGATCTGAAGCCGAAGAGCTCGATGACCAATGCGACGGTTGCCAGCGCCGTTACCTCAGTCAATGGTCCCACCCTGTCGCTCACCTACAAGGGCGGCGAGAAGAAGATCTCGGTCCCGCCGGGCACGCCTGTCGTCACCTTTGGCAAGGCCACGAAGGATGACATCAAACCCGGCGCAGGGGTCATCATCAACGGCACGACCAATGCAGACAACACGGTCGAATCCGACCGTGTCGTGGTCGGCATAAACGGCGTCATCCCGCCAATGTGACGCACCCATGCCGACATCACGCGGCTGCCCGGTTGCCGATCGCATCCGGGCAGCTGAACGAGCGGTGATAGCATCGCAGCACATGATTTCGGACGCCGCCTTCCGGCGGCACGTCAGGAGAATTATCCATGACAAGCATCGAGCAGACAGGCACCGCGCCGCCATCTCCCCCCACCAAGATCTTCATTCGCCGTCATTCGGTTTCGACGCGGATAACACATTGGATCAATGTGCTGTGTCTGACCTTGCTGCTGATGAGTGGCATGCAGATCTTCAATGCCGATCCACAATTACACTGGGGAAATTACGGAGCGGTTGAAGATCCGTCGTGGTTCGAAATCGCCAGCATTCCGGCTGGCGACAACATCACCGGAACAGTGCGCATCGGCCGCCTCTCGATCACCACAACCGGCATACTCGGTGCTTCCACGGCCGACGGCGAAATGATGCCGCGCGCGTTCCCGGCCTGGGCGACGATACCGAGCTACCAGGACCTTGCAGCGGGCCGACGCTGGCATTTCTTCTTTGCGTGGCTCTTCGTCATCAACGGGCTCGTCTACCTCTTCTACGGCCTGGTCGGCGGTCATTTCCGCCGCGATCTCGCACCGACGGCTCAAGACATCGCGCCCAGAAATATATGGCATGAAATCAAGGACCACGCCCGGCTGCGCTTCCCGCAAGGCGAAAAGGCGCGGCACTACAATGCGTTGCAAAAGCTGACCTATCTCATCGTAATCTTCATCCTGCTGCCGCTCATGATCGGTTCGGGATTGACCATGTCGCCCGCGATGGACGCCGGCTACCCCTTCCTGCTCGATATTTTCGGTGGTCGCCAATCGGCCCGGTCCATTCATTTCATCACCGCCTGGAGCCTGGTGGCTTTCGTCGTCGTGCATATCGCGATGGTTATTCTCTCCGGCCTTTGGAACAACATACGGTCCATGGTGACCGGCCGCTACGCCATCATCAACGAGGAGACCGACCGATGAGCTCCATCTTCACACGCCGCCGCTTTCTCATCGGCTCAGTCGCCAGTCTGGGTGCCATCGGCCTGACCGGCTGCGACGACATTACTCAGAGCCGGCACGTCCAGCAGGTCCTCTCTCTGGCTGAGCGGCTGACCATGGGCACACAGCGGCTCATCGTTTCTCCGCAAGCGCTTGCCCGAGAATATACCGACGCGGACGTTTCGCCGAGCTTTCATCCGAACGGATCAACCCAGCCCAACAGCGCTGAATACGTCCAGATGGTGGAAACCAAGTTCGCCGACTGGCGGCTCAAGATCGACGGTATGGTCAATCGGCCGATGGAATTTTCGTTGGCCGACCTGAAGAAGCTGCCTTCTCGCACCCAGATCACCCGCCACGACTGCGTCGAAGGATGGAGCGCCATCGGTAAATGGCAGGGCGTTCCTCTCGGCTTGATCCTGCAGACTGCCGGATTGAAGCCAGGCGCGCGCTACGCCGTCTTCTATTGTGCAGACGAACTGGAACAAACACTCGATGGCAGCGGTCGCTACTACGAGAGTATTGACCTGATCGACGCCTTTCATCCGCAGTCGATCCTCGCCTACTCGCTCAACGGCAAGGATCTGGAAGTCGCACACGGTGCTCCCCTGCGACTGCGCGTTGAGCGTCATCTTGGCTACAAGCACGCCAAATACGTCATGCGCATCGAAATCCGTGAGCGGTTCGACGATCTTTGGGGCGGTAATGGCGGGTTCTGGGAAGATCGTGGCTATGAATGGTATGCCGGTATCTGAGATCTCGTACCAGACGAAAACGGCCGGCCACCTGGTGAGCCTGAGGCGCGCCATCCTGGGATGCCTGGGCGTATAGACGACAGCGACCTCGCCCAATGAGCTCGATGGTCGGGCTTTGTTGTAGTCATGCTTCTGTGCTCCCGACGCACTGGCTCTCTAGAACTCCGACCACGGAATGATGTTTGAGATCGACCATCTTCGTGCCGCCGCTGCTGGCATGCCGAGCCGATGCATTCGGTCTTCACGCGAGCGACCGCCCATCCTGTGGCCAATCAAATACACAATCTCCGCCATCCGTTTAGCTCGTCGCATGTTCGGTAAAGCAATCTCTGGCAACCTGTCGCTGAAGGTTCATCGCCCGCATTCCCGGTGTCTATGCTGCCACCGGTTCAGTGCGAGTTTGATTTTCACAAACTGACTTTGAACAGGCAAGTCCTGAAGGTGGCGGTTATGCCGGCCATGTCAGTGCCAGCTTGGCGTCCCGCAATCCGGGCAGATACCGACAAGTTTCGCTGTGGCGGAACAATCCGGATTTCTTCAGCCTGAAGGGCGACACCCAGACCTTCGATCCGTGGGCCCGTTGACCATATCAATTGCGTTGGCATCTCCCTAGAGGGCAAGCGCGGCGCCAGAGAGATCGAAGGAGATCCCGGTCAAACGCAAAAGGACATATGGGCAAAGCGCTCTACCCTGCATCAAAGGCCTATAAAAGGCTGAAGCAATCTTCCAAAAAAGCCGCGGAAGCGAACATGTCCTTCGATCGCTGCGAGTGAAATACATTCGCCTTCGCTGCCAATGACCGGACTGTGATCGGTATCATCGTCGCCCTCGACGAAATCTCCCGGCTGATAGCGATTGCCAGCATCCGAGAAGGAGCCTTTCAGCACCTGCGTCACTTCGAGATCCGAATGGCCATGAGCTGGCATGCGCCTATTTGCCTTGACTTTGAGGAGAATGACATTCGCCATCGGCGCATGGGGCATCGTGACGCGGCTAAGCTTCACCCCCGGCCCGACGGTGCGCCACGGGCCGACCTTGCAGTCGTTTAGCGTCCTTGGAAGAATAAACCCATCGATGGTGGCAGGCCGTGGTGATGGCGACGCGAGGGTTGTCGGCTCGCTCGAGTCCAGACGGTTCAGTGTGCGCTCCAGTGCTCCGTCTGAAAGGGCTGCCGGCCCAATCCCCGTCAGGATTTCGCCGCCTGCGGCTTCAAAGGTGGCCACGCGCCTCCTGCAGAAAGGACAACCGCTCAGATGGGTGGCAACCACAAGCATCGGCCCCGCCGGTAATGTGCCGGCGGCAAAGCGCATGATTGTCATGTCACTAGGGTGGTAGTTGGCGGTCATAGCGTCTCTTCCAACAGGTCCCGCAACCTGGCGAGGGCACGCCTGATCCGGGATTTCACTGTCCCAAGCGGGAGATCCAACTCGCGGGCGATTTCGGAGTGAGGTCGATCACGGAAGAAGGACAATCGGATGATCTCCTCCTGTTCTGAACTGAGCGCCTGGAGCGCGGCTCGAACTCGTTCTTCATCTACCCTGACGAAGAGAATTTCCTCCGGCGTCGGTTCCGTTGCCTGCAAACCGTCGGCTTCGCCCTCATCGACATGCTTGGACGACTTTGATTTCCGCTGGAAGTCGATACGTAAGTTCCGAGCGATCGCAAAGATCCATGTCATTGCACCGGCGCGGGCCGGATCGAAGTAGGCCGCCTTGCGCCAGACGAGCAGCATCGCTTCCTGGGCTATTTCCTCGGCGAGTTCGGAAGAGGATCCCGAACGCATCATAAATGCCTTGATCCGCGGTGCAACAAAATCAAAAAGCGCGGCGAAGGCTTGACGATCTTGCCTGGTTGCGATTGCCAATAGCAGCTGGTTTACCGCTTCCCGCGACAGTGCTTCCCGATCCGACAATGTCTTCACCGCCCGTCTCCTGCCAGAGGAGAGGATGCTGTTCGATTTGCCACGGCTATCAGTCGACGGTGCTGAAACATTCATGCGCTTTCTACGTCAGGCGGCGCCGTTTGGATCTCTGTGATCCATCTGGGAAAAATTCACGTATCAGATCTCAAGAATAGGAAGAAATACCTCGCCCTAGCAAGACCTCGTGGAAAACAGCGACCTTCAGAAGTGAGAGCACAATGCCGCATGAAACAATGAAACGATACGACCCCTGGGCTAGGGCCGGTCTCGCTCTCGGACCAGTCATCATCGTCCTGCTGCTCGGTCAATGGGCAACTTTCCCAAACATTGCCCCCTGGTATGCAAGCCTCGTCAAGCCGACCTTCAATCCGCCCAACTGGATCTTCGGGCCGGTCTGGACGTGCCTTTACGCGCTCATGGCCTTTGCCGTCTGGCGCATATGGATGCTTCCGTCCCACCTGCAGGGACGGTCGGTCGCGCTCATTTGCTTTTATGCGCAGCTCGCTCTCAATGCGGCATGGTCATGGGCATTCTTTGCGCTCCACAACCCTGCACTCGGCCTTTTCGACATCATTCCGCAATGGATTTTGATCATCGACACGATCCGTAGGTTCCATCGCCTGGATCGGGTGGCCTCTTACGGCCTGCTTCCGCTCGCCCTCTGGGTCGGCTTCGCGATCGCACTCAATTTCGAGATTTGGAGGTTGAATAGCTAAAGCCACGCTCGCGTTTCGTCCCCACATAGGGTGAGGCCCATGGCGGTGCCGCGCACGCTCCGCAAAATTTTCGCTAGCATGCGTCTGCAGCTTCGAAACCGCCGGCGTCCGGAAGCAAGGCAGCTGGGATGGTTGAAGCGGCGACCTCTTGTCTCCTCGGTTAAAATTGGAAACGATACGTTATCCCCATGGCTCGGCCGGAAAGGCGGGTGTGATAAACGTCGCCACCATATCCGTGGTATTCATGCCACCAGCGGACGCTGCAGCCAACAGCCTTATGAAGGCCCGCATGAACAAGCGGCGTCAGCGGCGCTGGTCGCCGATAGGCGCTCATCGGGTTCTACATGTTCGAGTGGCCGTTGGTCGTCTCAAGCAGGCAAAGCTCAGCCTTGCAGTATAACCCGCATTTTTCCACTCCCGGCTCACACCAAACTCGTCGTGGTGAGGGTCACGTCACCAGCGCATCCTTAAGACTAAGGCCTTCGCTGATACGCAAGTCGAGGTCTGCCTCGATGTGGGTAATATGCTTGAGCATAAGCAAGCAGGCCTGTTCAACGTCAGCCGCTTCAAGCGCATCAAGGATTGCGGCATGTTCATTATGGCCGCAGCTTGATACGCCCGAGCGGCCGTAAAGTGCGATGACAAGTGAGGATCGCGCAACCAGCTCGTCCATGAATTTTAGCAGGACAGCATTGCCGGCATGACTGGCGAGCATGAGGTGGAAATCGCCGGATGCCTTGATTTCCGCCCGACGTGCGGTCGGTCCGCGCTCGTTCATGAAGCGCGATTCCTGCTGGAGATGGACTCGAAGTGCCTTGATGTCGACGGCGGTTAGGCGTTCGGCGGCAGTGCGCAAGATGCCGGGTTCGATCAGCCGGCGAGAATCGAAGACTTGCCTTGCCTCCTCGGGCGTCGGGCTGGCGACGAAGGCACCGCGATTGCGCTCTATCCTGACCAGTCCCTCGTAGGCCAGCATTTGCAGCACCGAACGCGCTAGCGTGCGAGAGACATCGAATAGCGTGCCGACCTCGTGTTCGGCGAGCTTGGCGCCGGGGGCGAGGCGGCGGTCGATGATGGCATCGCGGAGCGCATCCCTGATCGACTGCGTACGATCTTCCTGGCTCGGATCCGCCGCTTCCAGCTTTTCGACAACGTTCATGAGTCAGACCTCGATTGTATGTCCTTGTAGCCCGAAGCCGCGTGGAGAGGAAATAGAGGGATGCATAGAAATCTTCTTCTCATTGCATGCATATCTGCCATCTGATTGCACACAATCGCCTGTTTTTTATCCAGAGCGGCGAATGGCTTTTTGGCCCGAATCCATCAGGCATAAAAAAGCTAATATATATCAATATCTTACTGCGGCGCACACAAATTGGCATGGCGAATGCATGACTACAGGCGATCCAGAGGGAGCGCCGCATGACGAAAGCCGCAGAAATCGACATCGTCTCAGTATCCAAGATCTATGGGCAAACGACCGCCGTCCAGTCGGTCAGCCTGAAGATCCCGCCAGGCACCTATTGCTGTCTGCTCGGGCCCTCCGGATGCGGTAAGACGTCAACGCTGAGGATGATTGCCGGGCACGAGACGATATCGAGCGGCGATATCCGTCTTGGCAACAAGGTCGTGACCGATCTGCCGCCTGCAAGACGCGGCACGGCCATGATGTTCCAGTCCTATGCGCTTTTCCCTCATCTCGACCTCATCGACAACGTTGCCTTCAGCTTGAAAATGAAAGGCGTGGAAAAGGCAGCGCGTCAGGGAAAGGCGCTCGACATGCTCAAGCTCATGCAGCTTGAGCCCTATGCTACGCGGCGGCCCGGCCAGCTTTCGGGCGGTCAGCAGCAACGCGTGGCGCTTGCCCGTGCTTTGATTACCGACCCGGAGGCGCTGCTGCTCGACGAACCGCTTTCCGCGCTCGACCCATTCCTGAAGATCAAGATGCGAGCGGAACTGAAAAGGCTGCAATCCTCACTCGGCATTTCCTTCGTCCACGTCACCCACAGCCAGGAAGAGGCGATGGCGCTTGCCGACCTGATCGTCATCATGAACGACGGTCGCATCGAACAGGCCGCAACGCCGCGGGGAGTCTTCGAGCAACCGGCAACCGCCTTCGTCGCCCGTTTCATGGGCGACCACAATGTCATCTCCGGCCGCGCGACGGAAACGACCGCCATGGGGATAAAGCTTGAAGTCGCAGGCGGTGGCGAGTTTCTGGCAACAGGCCGCAGCGTGGTGACCGGACAGCCGGTCGACATCGCGGTCAGGACCGACCGCGTCCGCATCGGCGAAAGCGCGGCGCCGGGCCTCGGTTTCACTGGCATCGTCTCCAACATCGAATATCGCGGCTCGACGGTGAAGCTGTTGCTCACCGGAGCCGGCATTGAGGATTTCACCGCCATCGTATCGGACGGCGATTTCTTCAATCGATCCATCTCGGTCGGCGCCGCCGTGCCGCTTTCCTGGGAGCCTCGGGACGCCATCGTGCTTGGCCGCCTCGACAGTTGAACAACCAACAACAACGACGACAAGAAGGAGAACAGTGCATGTCTGACGCGACCAACACCACGCAGCCCCAAAGAGCCGGCCTCACCCGGCGCTCGCTTCTGAAGACCGGTGCCGCCGCCGTCGGCGCTGCGGCCGGCTCCGGCATCATCACCGGCTTCCCGACCATCTGGGCCCAGAGCAACATCACGCTCCGCCAGTTCGGCACCGGCGTCTCGAACATCAATGCCATCGCCGAGAAGTGCAAGGCCGACCTCGGCATCACGCTCGAAATGACGGCGACCGACTCCGACGCCGCCGCCCAGCGCTCGGTCACCCAGCCGAATTCCTACGACATCGCCGACATCGAGTACTGGATCCTGAAGAAGGTCTATCCGACAGGCGTGATCCAGCCGATGGAAACGAAGAAGCTCAAATATTACGACAAGGTCGTACCCCTCTTCAAAACCGGCAAGCTGCTGCCAGACAGCGTGATCGCGCAAGGAACCGCGCCGCACACGGTCGGCTACGTCGAAAGCGCGAGCGCAAAGACCTTCGCCAAGGGCGAAACCGAGTTCTTCACCATGATGCCGACGATTTACAATGCCGATACGCTCGGCATTCGCCCGGATCTCGTCGGCCGCGACATCACCACCTGGGCCGACATCATGGACCCGAAATTCAAGGGCAAGACCTCGATTCTCAACATCCCTTCGATTGGCATCATGGATGCCGCGATGATCATGGAAGCGCTCGGCAACATCAAATACGCCGACAAAGGCAACATGACGAAGGAAGAGATCGACAAGACGATCGACTTCCTGATCAAGGCAAAGCAGGACGGCCAGTTCCGCGCCTTCTGGAAATCGTTCGACGAGAGCGTCAACCTGATGGCGTCGGGTGAAGTGGTCATCCAGTCGATGTGGTCGCCGGCCGTCGCCGCCGTCCGCTCCAAGGGGGTCGCCTGCAAGTACCAGCCGCTCAAGGAAGGCTACCGCTCTTGGGGCGGCGGACTTGGCCTCGCTTCCCATCTGAAGGGCGCACAGCTCGACGCAGCCTACGAATACATCAACTGGTACACGTCCGGCTGGGTTGGCGGCTACCTCAATCGCCAAGGCTACTACTCCGCCTGCATGGACACTGCCAAGGGCTTCATGTCCGAGGACGAATGGGGCTTCTGGATCGAAGGCAAGCCCGCCAAGGGCGATATCCTGTCGCCCGAAGGTAAGGTCATGGAAAAGGCCGGAGCGGTGCGCGACGGCGGCTCCTTCCAGGACCGCATGGGCAAGGTCGCCTGCTGGAACTCGGTCATGGACGAGGACCGCTACATGGTCCGCCGCTGGAACGAGTTCATCGCCGCGTGAGGTCAACTCGACAGGTTCCCTCCCCTGGCGGGGAGGGAACTCCGCCGCACCAAAACCCTCTCCCAGCGAGAACCGACCTGACGAGGAACAAGCCATGGCAGCAATGTCCGAAACAGCGATCGCCGACGTACCGATCCGCAAGCGAAAGCCCGGCAGCCGCATCGCCGAATTCGCCGCCTATCTGCAGGCCTTGCCGCTCCTGGTCATCCTTGGCGCCTTCCTGCTCCTGCCAATCGCCATGATCACCGTGGTCAGCTTCTGGGACTATGATTTCGCCCAGATGTATCCAGGCTTCGTCACCTTCAACTATACTGAAACGCTCGGCTCCTGGGTGACCTGGAAAACCTATCTCAACACGCTGAAATTCGCGGCGATCGTCTGGGGTCTCACACTCACCATTGGCTTCTGGGTCGCCTATTTCCTGGCCTTCCATATCCGATCCACCGCCATGCAAATGGTACTTTTCCTCATCTGCACCGTGCCATTCCTGACCTCGAACATCATTCGCATGATCTCCTGGATTCCGGTGCTTGGCCGCAACGGCCTGATCAACTCCGCATTGGTCGGCGCCGGCATCGTGCCGCAGCCGATCGAATGGCTGCTCTACTCGGATTTCGCCGTGGTGCTGGCCATGGTCCATCTCTACACGCTCTTCATGGTGACGCCGATCTTCAACACGATGATGCGCATCGACAAGTCCCTGATCGAGGCGGCACGCGATGCTGGCGCCTCCAGCCTGCAGGTGCTTACCAACGTCGTTCTGCCACTCTCCAAGCCCGGCATGGCGATCGGAACCATCTTCGTCGTGACGCTGGTGATGGCGGATTTTTCCACCGTGCAGGTGATGTCCGGCGGGCAGAGCGCTTCCGTGGCATTGATGATGAAGAATGAGATGTCGCTGCTGCAATATCCCGCAGCTGCCGCCAATGCGGTGGTACTGCTGATCCTCGTTCTCCTGATGGTCGGCGGCATCCTGCGCGTCGTCGACATCCGCAAGGAGCTCTGACATGCAGCGTGAACCCCGCTCCCGAGAATTCTACATTCTTGCCGTCTTCTTCACGATCTTCGTGCTTTTCCTCTACGGGCCGCTGTCGGCAATCCTGATCCTCTCCTTTCAGGGGCCGAACGGGGGGCTCACCTTTCCGCTCAACGGCGTGTCGCTGCACTGGTTTGCGAACCTTTTGGAGAAGCAGGCGGTCGGTGACTTTGGCGGCTCCCTGCGCCGCTCGCTAATGCTCGGGCTGATGGTGATGGTGACGACCGTGCTCGTCTCGCTGCTCGCCGGCCTTGCCTTCCGCCGTAAGTTCCTCGGCGCGACCGCGCTCTTCTACCTTGCGGTCGCAAGTCTCGTGGTGCCTTCGATCATCATCTCGCTCGGCATCGGCGTCGTCTTCTCGCAGTTGGGCCTGCAGCCCTCCTGGTACAGCTCCGCCTTCGGTGCGCACCTCACCTGGACGCTCCCATTCGGCGTACTCATCATGTTCGCCGTCTTCAACCGCTTCTCGCCGGCCTACGAGGAGGCGGCGCGGGACCTTGGGGCTACCTCGTGGCAGACCTTCCGCTATGTCCTTCTGCCGATGATCGCGCCAAGCCTGATCGGCGTCGGCCTGTTCGGATTTTCGCTCTCCTATGACGAGTTCGCCCGCACGCTGATGACTGCCGGCACCTACAACACCCTGCCGCTGGAGATCTATGGGATGACGACAAACGTCACGACCCCGGTGCTCTACGCGCTCGGAACAGTGACCACTCTTTTCTCGTTCCTGGTGATTGGCGGCACGCTCGGGCTCATCGTCTTCCTCAACCGCCGCCGGGCGCACGCATGACAGCAAAACTCGATCCCCGCATCCTTGTCGTCAATCCCAACACGACAACGACGATGACCGCAACCATCGCCGACGCCGCGCGCCGCGTGAAGTCGACCGCAACCAGGATCGTCGCCGTCACCTCCTCCATGGGCCCAGTCTCGATCGAAGGCTACTATGACGAGGCCTTCGCCGTGCCCGGCATGCTGATCGAGATCGCCAAGGGCGAGCGCGAGGGCGCTGATGCAGCCATCATCGCCTGCTTCGACGACACCGGGCTCGACGCGGCCCGCGCGCTTGCCGGCATTCCGGTGATCGGCATCTGCGAGGCGGCTCTTTCTGTGGCCCCTTTCATCGCCCAGCGCTTTTCCGTGGTGACGACGATGGAGCGCTCGCGCCTGCCGCTCGAGCATCTTGTCCATCGCTACGGCATGGCCGGACGCTGTAAGGTGCGCGCCGCCGACATCGCTGTGCTGTCACTGGAGAGTCCGAATTCTGGTGCCAAAGAACGATTGAGACACGAGATTGCCCTTGCGCTTTCCGAAGACAAGGCTGAGGCGATCGTGCTTGGCTGCGCAGGCATGGCGGATCTCGTCCATGAACTATCCGGGGAATTCGGTATTCCGGTGGTGGATGGGGTGGCTGCAGCGGTCAAGCAGGCCGAGAGCCTGGTGGCGCTGGGGCTGACCACGGCGAAACGAGGGGCATATGCCACGCCTGTTAGAAAGCCCTACGCCGGTTTGCTTGCGCACTTCGCACCGCAGAGCATGATCGACGTATGAGCATCGATAGCCGACCTCGGCATCGGAAGCGCTTAAGGAGCGGCGTACGCAAGATCAGAGGCACTGCAAACTCGAGCCGCATGGGAGAAGAGAGGACATGGATTGTCGCTTCAGAGGGTGGGAGGTCGCGCGATTTCGCTCCCGGTCCGCATGGCCGCATCCCGCAGATCACGCTAATGGCTGGAGAAAATGTCGTGGCACGGGATGTTGAAAAGGTCGCCGCTCTGCTGAGCGTCGGCGCTCGGCCTACCCGCCTAACGCGCCGCAAGTTGTTTTCCGAGTGCGATCCGAACACATTCAGGGTTCTGTCAGGCATCTGCTATAGGGCGCAGCCGTGCGAAAGGCGCCCCCAATCGAATTTTCGCATGAAGTGCGCACTGCGCTTCAGCTCTGCCTCACTCTAGGGGCAGAGCTTTCTTTATCAGCTTCCCGCTCGATCGCGGATTCCTGGCGGAGAATTCGAATGCGCGCGACGGATGCGAAGGTGGCTGAACCTCGTCTGCCGCTTTAGAACTCCGTGGCTTCGGCGAGTTTGGCGACGACGGATTTCTGGCCATCGCCCTCGATGTTGAGGAGCATGCTGGCATTGAGCATCCAGACGTTCTGCGTCTGCAGGCTCATGCCCACCGTGACGGCCGCTGCGACCTTCGTTTCAAAGGTTAGGGCGACGAGGCGGCGGCGGATCAGCAACGGCGCGCCTTAACCCATCCGCTCGGATGCATATGAGCCGGGGCTTGCCGGGAAGACGACGGTGCGGTTGCCGTTGAGGAAGGTGCGGAAATGGATATGCGCATGGATGGCGCGCGCCAGAACCTGGCTCTCCACATCGCGGCCGATCGAGACATAGTCGTCGGCAGACTGCGCATGCGTGATGCGCGCCGTGTCCTGCTCGATGATCGGACCTTCGTCGAGATCCGCCGTCACGTAATGCGCCGTCGCCCCGATCAGCTTCACCCCGCGCTCATAGGCCTGCTTGTAGGGGTTCGCCCCCTTGAAGGACGGCAGGAAGGAGTGGTGGATGTTGATGATGCGACCCGACATCTTCCGGCATAGCGCATCCGACAGAACCTGCATGTAGCGGGCGAGCACGATCAGCTCGGTGCCGGTCTGCTCGACCAGATCCAGAAGCTGAGCTTCCGCCTGCGGCTTGTTCTCCTTCG
>NZ_JAELUG010000079.1 GCF_016429255.1 Rhizobium sp. ASV8 | reverse complement strand
ATCGACCCCCAGGAAATAAGGGGAACCTTTCGCCGCATCGCTCATGATGTCAGCCGTTCGATATCGGCGCCGCAGAGCCGAAGCTTGCGATCCAGTTGTTCATAGCCGCGATCGAGATGGTAGACACGATTGACGATCGTCTCGCCCTGCGAAACGAGCGCGGCCAGCACCAGTGAAACCGAGGCGCGCAGGTCCGTCGCCATC
This sequence comes from Rhizobium sp. ASV8, assembly GCF_016429255.1. Lineage (GTDB taxonomy): Bacteria > Pseudomonadota > Alphaproteobacteria > Rhizobiales > Rhizobiaceae > Rhizobium. The sequence continues at coordinate 33,808 of NZ_JAELUG010000079.1, read as the reverse complement.
ACCTGCGCCCCTTTAAGGGGGGCTCCGCCCCGCACCAGAGCCGTTGTGCCCTGCAGTGTTATATTGGCGCCCAGCCGTATCAGCTCCGGCACATGCATGAAGCGATTTTCGAAAACCGTCTCGCGGATCAGCGACGCACCTTCGGCGCAGCAGGCGAGCGCCATGAATTGCGCCTGCAGATCGGTCGGGAAGCCCGGATAGGGCTCTGTGGTAAGATCGGCTCCTTTGAGCGGCCCGTCTCTTGAAACGACAAGGCCACGATCGCTCGGCCACACGCTGACGCCCATGGCTTCCAGCGCCTGCACGACCGAGGCAAGGTTTTCCAGCCGGGCGTGGATGAGTTCGAGCTGCCCGCCGGTGATGGCCGCCGCGACCGCATAGGTTCCGGCTTCGATGCGATCGGGAATACCGTGATGCTTCGCCGGCCGCCAGCGCGTGTCGCCGTCAATCAGGATGCGGTGCGTGCCGGCCCCTTCGATCCGCGCGCCCATGGCGCTGAGGCAAGCTGCGAGATCTGCGACTTCCGGCTCGCGCGCCGCGTTCAGGATCTCTGTTTCGCCGCTTGCAGCACAAGCCGCCATCATCGTCGTTTCGGTCGCACCGACCGACGGCGAACTCAGCACGATACGGGCGCCCTTCAGGCCATTTGGAGCGGATGCGACGATCAGCCCGTTTTCGATCGCGATTTCGGCGCCGAGGGTCGCTAGCGCCTTGATATGCATGTCTACAGGGCGGGCGCCGATGGCGCAGCCGCCGGGCAGCGAAACGCGCGCATGACCGAAGCGAGCAAGCAGGGGAGCCAGCACGAGGACGGTCGCCCGCATACGGCGAACGGTATCGTAAGAGGTCTCCTTGGAGATGATGGCGCTCGGATCGATCGTGGTCGAATGCGCGGTGCGCGTAATCTTCGCCCCATGAAGGGCGATGACTTCAAGCATGTTTTCGACGTCGCTCACGACAGGCAGGTTGGTCAATTCCAGCGAATGCGGGCTCAAAAGCGCAGCCGCGATCTGCGGCAGAGCGGCATTCTTGGCGCCGGAAATCGTCACGGCTCCTTGCAACCTTTTGCCGCCGGAGATGCGAAGTCTATCCATGATCAGAAACCCGTTGAGGAGAGGTGAAGCAAGTCCCGTAGAACTCGCCATCTGCTTCCTACCGAAGACTATTCAATCATTCCACCCTGTCAACGGCATTTGGAATTTTTTATTCCAATTCTCTGTGATAGGCTTAGAGCATCGGCCCGAAAATCTGACAGGATTTTCGGACAGCCTGATACGTCGGATAAGAGAGGTAGAGCGACCTTTGTGCTTCCGAAACGAAGCACGGCGCTCTAGCATCGTCCGAGGCATGGTTGCCCAGCTTCGCCTGAATGCTATTTTCGATATGCTCGTGATGATGAATCGGCCGCGGTGGCTCAAAGGCACGCCCAAAGGACCCAATGTCTATCTTGAAGAAAATCAGCGCGCAGCTCGAAGCCATGGCGCCGGCCGACCGCCAGATCGGACAGTTCATCGTCGAAAATCCAGACCAGATGCTGCGACTCTCATCGGCGGCGCTCGCAGTGGAAACCGGGCGCAGCCAGTCCAGCGTCGTGAAGTTCAGTCAGAAGCTCGGCTATGCCGGCTATCAGGAACTGAAGCTTGCCGTCAGTGAGGCGAAAGCTCAGGAGTGGCCTGCGCCTGCGGGCATGATCCACGGCACGATTGAAGTCGGCGATGGCTATCTGACCATTCTGCAGAAGCTGCTAAGCAGCAAGCTGCAGGCCATGCAGCAAACCATTTCAGTCAATAACGAAGGCGATATCGACAAGGCGCTGGAGGCTCTTCACGACGCAAGGCGCATTCATCTCGCCGGCGTCGGTGCCTCCTCGCTGGTCGCCCGCGATTTTTCCTACAAGCTGATGAAACTCGGCCGCAATGTCCTGCATGATAGTGACAGCCACGTGCAGATGGCGAACGCATCGACGCTTGGGCCCGACGACCTGCTCTTTGCCCTTTCCTATTCCGGCGCCAGCATCGAGACGCTGCGGATCGCGGAACTGGCAAGTCAGCGCAAGGCAACGGTCATTGCCGTCACCGGCCTGCAAGACAACCCCCTCGCCCGCGTTGCCGATATCTGCCTTCACACCGTCGGCGATGAAGATCGCGTGCGCTCTTCGGCAATCACGGCGCGCGATGCGCAACTGATGCTGACCGATCTGCTGTTCATTCTACTGGTACAGCGTCAACCCGACGCCAACGACTATGTTCACAATAGCGAGACGGCCGTTTCGGTGCTGAAAGCCAAGCGGCTTTCTTAGAGCAGGCGAAAGACGATATTGCCTGGTAAACAAGCTGTGACGGCTTCACATCTGTACGGCAAGGATTTCGGCCCGTAGCTTGCGAGCTTTTCGCAATGCAAACGGAGACATGTCATGGACCTTGGCCTCAAGGATAAAGTCGTTCTGATCACGGGCGGCTCGAAGGGCATCGGCTTTGCCTGCGCTGAGCTCTTTCTGCAGGAAGGTGCACGGGTCGCAATCTGCTCGCGCTCGCAAGCCAATGTCGATGCGGCACTTGTCAAGCTTCCTGGCGCGCGCGGTTATATCGCCGACCTGATATCCGATGAACAGGCGCTTGCGGTGGTGAATAAGGTCGAGGCGGACATCGGTCCGATCGATATTCTCGTCAACAGCGCCGGTGCGGCGGCGCGCACGCCGGCCGATGAACTGACCCCGGCCATCTGGCGAGCGGCGATGGATGCGAAGTATTTTTCCTACATCAACGTGGTTGATCCCGCCATCAAGCGCATGGGCGCGCGCGGTTCGGGCGCGGTGATCAACATCATCGGCAATGGCGGCAAGGTCGCCTCCCCCGTGCATCTCGCCGGCGGATCGGCCAATGCTGCCCTGATGCTCGCCAGCGTGGGGCTTGCCAATGCCTATGCCAGCCGCGGCGTGCGCGTTGTCGGTCTAAATCCCGGCATGACCGAAACGGATCGCGTCGCCGAAGGCTTGAAGGCAGCGGCGAAGGTTGCCGGCTCGACTGAAGAGGAAGCGCTGGCCGATGCTATGAAACGTATCCCGATCGGCCGGATGGCCGATCCCACAGACATTGCCAATGTTGTCGCTTTCCTGAGTTCGGACAAGGCGGGTTATGTCACCGGCGTCGTGATCAGCATGGACGGCGCGCAGGTACCCGTCATCGTCTGAGTTCGAAGTCGGCGGCTTCAGGCCGCCGACTTCCAATCCAGTCCGATATCGAGCGTCGGTGCACTATGCGTCAGCCAGCCGGCGGATATGAGATCGACACCCGCTCTAGCGATCGCGACGGCGGTTTCCGGCGTGATGCGACCCGACGCTTCGGTGATCGCCCGCCCGCCGACGATATCGACCGCCTCGCGCAGTTGATCCGGCGTCATGTTGTCGAGCAATACGGCATCGACGCCTTCGCGCATCGCTTCGCGAAGCTGCTCCAGCGTATCCACTTCAACTTCGATCTTGACCATATGCCCGACTCCCGCCTTGGCGCGGTGGATGGCTTCGGCAATGCCGCCGGCGATGGCGACGTGATTGTCCTTGATCAGAACCGCGTCATAGAGCGCGAAGCGATGGTTCATACCGCCACCGGCTCGGACTGCATATTTTTCCAGCGCTCTGAGACCCGGCGTCGTCTTGCGCGTGCAGACGATCGAAGCTTTCGTACCCGCGATGGCCTTGACGATACCGCCGGTCACGGATGCGATGCCGGACAGGTGGCCAAGGAAGTTCAATGCGGTGCGCTCAGCCGTCAGCAAACCACGCGAAGGTCCTTCGATCGTTGCGATCACATCACCAGGCTTGACTTTCGTCCCATCCGGTAAATGACGGGTCATGACGATGCTGGGATCGACCAGTTGGAAAGCAAGCTCGGACGCATCGAGGCCGGCGACCACGCCCGGCTGGCGCGTCACCATCGCCACACGGGACCGATGTGCGGCGGGGATGACCGCCGTGGTCGTGACGTCACCGGCCAGGCCGAGATCTTCCACCAGCGCATTGCGCACCAGCGGTTCGACGATGAGGCGCGGGAGGGGAGCGAGGGTCATGTCAGGCACTCCTTGCAAGGGAATTGAAGGTCATGGAGGATGCGATATAGAGCGCATCCGGCAGGCTCATGCGGCGGCGCTGCGAATCCGCTAATTTCAAGGGGAAATCCGTGCGCGCATGCGCCCCGCGCGATTCCGTCCGCAGGCTGGCGAAGACGGCGATCAGCAGCGCAACGAGAGCCGGGTCGGCGGCGGGACCATCGCTATCAACCAGCGGCAACAGCGCTGCAATTGCACCATGAATGGACCCAGCATTGCGCAACACGCCGAGATGGCTGGAGACGATGGGCCGCACCAACGATGCATCAGGCGCGGCAACATTTGCCTCCGCTTGCGGCAGCTTGGTCCGGCCGGCATCGAGGCCGGAAATATCCAGTCCCGCGCGGATGCCCATCACCGCAGCTTCGAGCAGCGAGTTGCTGGCCAATCGGTTGGCGCCATGCAGGCCGGTCGATGCTGCCTCGCCAATCACCCACAGGCCGGATACGGAGCTGCGGCCCTGCTCATCTGTCGCGACGCCACCCATGTGATAGTGGACGGCGGGGCGCACCGGAATGAGATTGCGCGAGGGATCAACGCCAGCTTCGCGGCAAAGCGCATCGATAACGGGAAACCGCCGGGTGAAACTATCGCCAAGGGCCTGGCGGGCGTCGAGATAGACCCGGCCACCGCGAGCAATTTCAGCGCTGATGGCGCGCGCGACGACATCACGCGGCGCGAGCTCCGCGCCGTCGACACCGGCCATGAAGCGCTCGCTTCTTTCGTTCAAAAGCGTGGCGCCTTCGCCGCGAACGGCCTCGCTAACAAGCGCCAATGGCCACCGCCTGCTGTCAAGCGCCGTCGGATGGAACTGCACAAACTCCATGTCGGCCAGAAGGGCGCCCGCTCTGGCGGCAAGCGCGATGCCCTGGCCGAAGTTGCCGGCGGGATTGGTCGTCGCGTCATAAAGGCCGCCTATGCCGCCCGTGGCGAGCACGACGCGAGAAGATGGGAGAATGACTGTCCCCTTGTCGGTCGCGCACAATAGGCCAGCGATGCGCTCGCCGTCGAGCAGCAGGCGTCTTGCCTCATAGCTTTCAAGGATCGTGATCGATGGCGCGCGAACCGCCGCATCCACGAGCGCGCGAACGATAGCCGCTCCAGAACCATCTCCTTTGGCATGCACGATGCGACGCAACGAGTGGGCCGCCTCAAGCCCCAGGGACAAAGCACCGTCGCTGTCGCGATCGAACGCGACGCCCGCCCGCTCCAGCGCGGCGATGGCAGCCGGTGCTTCCGCGAGGATTCTCGCCGCCACTTTCGCATCGCAAAGACCGTCGCCGGCAGCGAGCGTATCTGCCAGATGCAGCGCGGCGCTATCATCCTTGCCGATGCTGGCCGCAATGCCGCCCTGCGCCCAGGCGCTTGAACTTTCCCCACCGAGCGCAGCGCGCGTCACGATGACGGTCGGTTCCGGCGCGAGCGTCAAGGCCGCCATCAATCCTGCAAGACCGCTGCCGACGATGACGACACGATCTCTCAACCCTTCGAGAATCTCGCTCATATCGCCAACATCCTTTCCACGGCGCGGCGTGCGTCGGCCGCAATTGCCGGATCGACGGTGACCTCATGCCGCCCCTCTTCCAGAGCCTTGCGGATGTTGCCGAGCGTGATGCGCTTCATGTGCGGGCAGAGATTGCAGGGCCGGACGAACTCCACATCCGGGTGATGGACGGCGACGTTGTCGCTCATCGAACATTCGGTCAAAAGCACGACGCGGGACGGACGCTTCTTGCCGACATAATCGGACATGACGGCCGTCGAGCCTGCGAAATCAGCCGCCTCGACCACATCGGGCGGGCATTCGGGATGCGCGAGCACCGTCACACCGGGATAGTTCTCGCGAAGCTGGTGAATATCATCCGCGGTAAAGAGTTCATGAACCTCGCAGTGCCCGTGCCAGGCAATGAGTTCGACATTGGTTTCGCGCGCGACGTTGCGCGCCAGATACTCGTCCGGAAGCATCAGCACCTTCGGCACGCCGAGTGATTCCACCACTTGGCGGGCATTGCCTGATGTGCAGCAGATATCGGACGCCGCCTTAACGGCCGCCGAGGTGTTGACGTAGGTGACCACCGGAACGCCCGGATGGGCCTGGCGCAGCAGGGCTATATCTTGCGGCGTGATCGATTCAGCCAGCGAACACCCCGCTTCCAGATCCGGAATCAGAACCGTCTTCGTCGGGTTGAGCAGCTTGGCGGTCTCGGCCATGAAGTGTACGCCGGCGAGAACGATGACGTCGGCATCCACTTCGACAGCCTTGCGGGCCAGCGCCAGACTGTCGCCGACGATATCGGCAACGCCGTGGAAGATTTCCGGCGTCTGGTAGTTATGCGCGAGAATGACGGCGTTGTGTCGTCGCTTCAATTCAAGGATCGCTTCAACGTCATCCTGAAACGTCAGCCATTCGGCTTTGGGAATGACGCGACTGACGCGCTCGTAGAGAGAGGATGCGGATATGGGAAGATTCATGGCCGGCTCCTTATTATGCTCACATTGAGTATATTATGCGCAAATAGATATTCTCAATGTGAGCACATGTCAATTGCGGGAGAGTGGCAATTTCGTTCCGGCGAGCTCGCGTTCTTCAAGGACGGCACGGCGGAAGCGGAAGAGCTTTGCCGGACGACCGCCGGTCTCGCTCTCGGTGCCGCCGCTTTCTTCCACCAGGTCCTGCTGCTCGATCAGTCTGCGGAAATTCTGCTTGTGCAGGGTCAGGCCGGCCAGCGCCTCCACTGCCTTCTGCAATTGCAGAAGCGTGAAGGTCTCGGGCATGAGCTCGAAGACAACTGGGCGATATTTGATCTTGGCTCTCAGCCGCGCCATTCCGGTGGCCAGGATACGGCGGTGATCTGCAAACATGGGGCGACCGAATGCGTGCGATTGATCGCAGCGCGCTTCGGCCACGAGACCTGCCTCATAGAGCAGCTCATAGCGCTGCAGGACGAGATCCTCGTTCCAGGCGGTGCCGTTCAGCCCGAAATCGAAATCGGCACGGCGTCGGCGCCCGTGGGCCTTGGCTGCATCGTCTGCCACCCACGACTCAAGCCGGGCGGCGACGTCGTCAAGGATCACCGGCCGGCCCTTGCGGTGATCTTCCCAGGGGAGATATTCGTACCAGCCGTGCCAACCCGGCAAGCCAGCACCAGGCGCCGCCTGTTCGCGCACGAGACCGAGATAGCTGATCGAAATCGTCCGGCCGCCGAGGATCTCATTATTCCGATCGCGGTCGGCGAAAGTGTAGAGTTGTTCGAGATAACCGACCGGATGAGCCGTCTGCTCCCTGATCCATTCGCGCAGCCCGCTCTGCAGCGTTCGATGTCCAAGCTCGAACGGACCTGACGGCAAGGCCTCGCCCGACCGGACCGTCATCACCCTGGGATCATTCCCCGTGACAGCCGTCAAAACCGCGATCAGTTCGGCATGCGCAAGCCCGATGGTCAAGCAAACTCCCTCGTCATGTCAATCCCATGCTTTCTCGCATGAAGCGGCGCACAAGCCAATGCGTGCGGCGGCTCGGTCCACATCTCCCGGCAATTTTAAGGGGTAGATTGGGCCTATCGGCTCACATAGTCCGGATGCTGCTCGCAAATCAGATCGACGATCGACAAGGTGCCGGACAGATGTTTGCGCATGGCGGCAACGGCCGCGTCCGGATCGCCCAAGCGAACGGCGTCGACGATGGCCTCATGATCGCCAATGATTTGCTGCAGCTTGCCCGGCATCGGCAGGTTCAGCATACGGAGCCGATCGAGATGCACGCCTTGACGCCGAACGGTCAACCACAGGCCCAGAATATCGGCTCTCTCGTAGAGCACCCGATGAAAATCCTTATCGAGAGTGTCGAAGAGATCGTAGGTCTCCGGCGACATGACGCGCTTCTGCCGGGTCAGAACCGTCTCCAGAGCCTCGGCGGTCTCGGCGGGCGCTTCCAGCGTCAGCCGGCGCACCGCCTCAAGCTCTATCGACAGCCGCAGGAAGTGGGCCTCGGTCGCATTGCCTACATCGATGCGCGAAACAACGGTCGCATATTGCGGATAGACCTCGACCAGCCCCTCCTCCTCCAGGCGGATCAAGGCGTCGCGCACCGGCGTCTGGCTGACGTTGAACTCGCTCTGCAGCGAAATACGCGACAACACCGTCGTCGGCGGCAAGGCCATGGAAAGAATACGCGAACGCAGGATTTCCAGGATCTGCGGCGCCACCTGGCGGGAGCGATCCAGCGCGAATTCTTTCGGGTTAAGTTTCACCGGCAGCCTTTCTGACTGAGAATGTCGATCCATTAAGAACAGCTTCGGACTTGATGCACTGATACATTAGTGCTTTAGTCCGTTTCTGCCAACGTCCTTTCTTGCAGTTGGCGCAATCGGGAGGATTGAGCGAACAGGCGTCGCAGCCAGCAATCGGAAATCATCCAATGATGCGACACTTGCGCCACTCGGTTCTGCCCATCGTCACGAACAAGGCTCGAACACAATGAACAGCAGGAAAAAGCCCTCGGAACTGCGCAGCGCCAGATGGTTCGCCCCGGACGATCTCAGAAGCTCCGGGCATCGCTCGCGCACCATGCAGATGGGCTATGCCCCCGAGGAATGGATCGACAAACCTGTTATCGCCATCCTCAACACCTGGTCAGACGCCAATCCCTGTCATGCCCATTTCAAGCATCGCGTCGAGGATGTGAAACGCGGGATCCTGCAAGCCGGCGGTTTTCCGCTGGAGCTACCCGCGCTTTCCCTTTCGGAAAGCTACGTGAAGCCGACCACCATGCTCTATCGCAACATGCTGGCGATGGAAGCGGAAGAGCTTCTGCGCTCGCACCCCGTCGACGGTGCCGTGCTGATGGGCGGTTGCGACAAGACCACACCTGGTCTTGTCATGGGCGCGCTCTCGATGGGCCTGCCGATGATCTATCTGCCGGCCGGCCCGATGCTGCGCGGCAATTATCGCGGCGAATATCTGGGATCCGGCTCGGACGCCTGGAAATTCTGGGACGAGCGCCGCGCCGGTACCATCTCGGAGAAGGAATGGGTCGATGTCGAGGCCGGCATCGCCCGATCTTACGGCCACTGCATGACCATGGGTACGGCAAGCACGATGACGGCGATCGCCGAGGCATTGGGCCTGACGCTGCCCGGCGCCAGCTCTATCCCCGCCCCCGACGCCAATCATATCCGCATGTCCTCGGCTGTCGGTCGGCGCATCGTCGAGATGGTGTGGGAGGATCTTGGTCCAGCAAAGATCGTCACGGAAGCTGCCGTTAACAATGCCGTCGCCGTTGCGATGGCAACGGGCTGTTCCACCAATGCCGTCGTGCATCTGATCGCGATGGCGCGGCGTGCCGGCATCAACCTTTCGCTCGATGATCTCGATCAGGCCGGACGCACGACGCCGGTGCTCGCCAATATCAGGCCGACGGGCAAAACCTACCTGATGGAAGATTTCTATTATGCCGGCGGCCTGCGGGCGCTGATGGCGAAGCTTGCCGCCAAGCTCGACCTCACCGCGCTGACCGTATCCGGCGTCACCCTTGGGGAAACGCTGGAAGGTGCCAAATGCTACAATGACGACGTCATCCGCTCGCTCGACAATCCGGTCTATCACGAGGGGTCGCTGGCGGTGCTGAAGGGAAATCTTGCCCCAACGGGCGCCGTCATCAAGCCCGCCGCCTGCGACCCGCGCTTCCATAGGCATCAGGGACCGGCGCTCGTCTTCGACACCTACGCAGAGATGAAGGCGGCGGTCGACGACGAAACTCTCGACATCACGCCCGACCACGTCATGGTGCTGCGCGGCGCCGGCCCGCAAGGTGGCCCAGGCATGCCGGAATGGGGCATGCTGCCGATCCCGAAGGCGCTCCTGAAGCAGGGCCACAGGGACATGCTTCGTCTCTCCGACGCCCGCATGAGCGGCACAAGCTACGGCGCCTGTATTCTGCATGTTTCACCGGAATCCCATGTCGGCGGCCCCTTGGCGCTCTTGCGCAACGGCGACATCGTCCGTCTCGATCTTGAGGCGCGACGCATCGACATGCTGGTCGACGAAGACGAGTTGCAGCGGCGGCGCGACGCCTGGGTCAAGCCCGCGGAGAAATTCGGCCGTGGCTATGGCTGGATGTTTTTGCGCCATGTCGCACAGGCCGATACCGGCTGCGATTTCGACTTCCTGGAATCGAGCTTCGGCCCGACACCGGGCGAACCCGACATCTATTGATCTCAAGAGGATAAACCGCATGAGCAACTACGTGCTGAGCCATGAGACGCGCGACAAGCTGATGGGCGTCGCGACACCCACGATCGCGACCGCGCTTTTCAAGCGGGGCTTGCGCAACCAGTTCATTCAGGATGTGCGCCCGCTCTCGCCGAAGAAGGCGAACATGGTCGGCCAGGCTTTTACGCTGCGCTATATTCCGGCGCGCGAAGATCTGAATACGCTCGAAGTCTTCCGCAACCCGGAGCATCCGCAGCGCGCGGCGGTCGAGCAATGCCCTCCCGGCTTCGTCCTGGTCATGGATAGCCGCAAGGATGCCCGGGCTGCCTCAGCCGGCTCCATCCTGATCTCGCGGCTGCAAGTGCGTGGTGTTGCCGGCGTCGTCACCGACGGCGGTTTCCGCGACAGTCCGGAAATCGCCGCCCTCGACATTCCTTCCTATCATCACCGCCCGTCTGCTCCGACGAATCTGACGCTGCATCAGGCCATCGAAATCAACGGTCCGATCGGCTGCGGCGATGTGGCGGTTTTCCCCGGCGACGTTCTCGTCGGCGACAATGAGGGCGTCATCGTCATCCCGGCCCATCTTGCCCACGAGATTGCCAATGAGACGGTGGAGATGACGGCCTATGAAGATTTCGTCACCGAAGAGGTCATGAATGGCGCGACCATCATCGGCCTCTATCCGGCAACCAGCGACGCTCCGAAACTCAAATTCGCCGAATGGCGGAAGCAGAAGGGCCGATAAAGCCACGTTAGGTCGGGCAGCCGGCGGGATACGGCCGGCTGCCGTTGCCAAGGCTATTCTTCCTTGACCAGCTTCAGAACGAGCTGCTGGAGATTGCCACCATCGCTGAATTCGACCTTGTCGAAATCACTGTTGCGCCGCCGCTCCTTATTCGAAATCTCGCCGAGCCGTTTCGTCAGTTCCACACGGATCTTGGAACATTTCGGATCATTCGGCACGGCAAAGCCGACGCTCATGGCCTCGATTTCCTTGACCATGTCCTTGATGTAACCACCATGCACGCGCTCATGCGCCTCAACACCGGCGATGAACTTCTGCCAGCTTTTACGGGTCGATGCCGACAATTGCGCCGAGGGCTTCGGCAATGTGTAGGAGATGATCAGTTTCGGTATGTTGACGGTGATCTTGCAAGCGCCATCCGGCTGAGGCTCGTATTTCCGCGTCCAGGTCAGCTTGAAATCGGTGTGAGCAATCGCCCTGACCTTCGGTCCGAGCAAGGGGCCGCGTTCGCCGATGGAGTCGTAAAGCTCGCGGCCGGATGTTCCGGAGATCGCATAGGTCTTGGTCGTTTCCATAGCCTGCCAGTCGGCATGGGCAGCCACCGGTAAGGAGACGATGGTTATTGCTGCTGCAAGTGATCGAATGCCTGCTTTCACGAACTTCCCCTGCACATCCTATTGACGCGCGGCAAAGCTAACGATTGCCCCCAACCATTTCAATGAGCATTGAATTCAGAGGGCCGAGCCCGACTGCAGTAGCTCTTCGGCGTCCTCCCTCTCCATGTCGAAAACCCGTTTGCCGATGGCGAAGCTGAAACCGTTGCGCGCAAAGGCGGACAGCTCTTTCGATTTGCGCTTTTCATCGAGATCGCCGCGCCGGAAAGGTCCGAAGCCACGCTTCCTGGCGAAAATGACGGCGGAATGGAGATCATCGACCTCCCCGACTGCCGCGACGACCGTCTCGCCATCTATGCCCTTGGAGGCAAGTTTGAAGGCGATGGCCTTCTTCGACTTGCCGGACCGAACCGCCGAGCGCGTGCTGATTTCGGCAAATGCGACATCGTCGAGTACCTTCAGCTCATAGGCGAATTTGACGGCAAAATCGGCAAGTGCCTTGATCTGCACCTCACTGATATCTTCGAACTTCTGCTTCGCCTTCTTGGCGATCGCATCGAACAGTTGCTTCTCCGTCATCATCCGACGTTCAAGGCGGTAGATCGTGGAATTGCGTGCCCAGGAAAGCATGCGGCTGGTCGGCGTTTCATCCATGGGAAATGGCATTCGGCAAGAGAGGAATCAATCTTGCAAAACTAGCCGACCCGTTCTGCTTGGGCAACGAAAGCCACCTCTGCCTGGAGCGGCCCTGCGAGAAACAGTCGGAGCGCTTCTCGTTTCCGTGAAAGGCGAAGCGCTCTAAGCACTACCCCGATCAGACAAGCGGCGGGTTCAGCCGGGCAAATCCCTCCTGCCGTCGATAGGGGAAATAAGGATAGGGTGCGGCGACGGCACTCACCTTATCGAGCTTCTCGATCTGCTGCGCAGAGAGCGTCCAGCCGATCGCGCCGAGATTTTCCCGCAACTGCTGCTCGTTGCGAGCGCCGATGATCACGCTTGCAACAGTCGGCCGGCTCAGCAGCCAGTTGATCGAGATCTGCGGCACACTCTTGCCCGTTTCTGCAGAAATCTCGTCGAGCACATCGACAATATCAAAGAGCTTCTGGTCATCGACCGGTGGTCCGAAGGAGGCGGTCTCGTGCAGGCGGCTGGTCTCCGGCAATGGCTGACCTCGACGGATCTTGCCGGTCAACCTGCCCCATGCAAGCGGGCTCCAGACCAACGCGCCGACTTTCTGATCGGCACCGAGCGGCATCAATTCCCATTCGTAGTCGCGGCCGGCCAGCGAATAGTAGACCTGATGGGCGACAGGGCGGACATAGGAATGCCGTTCCGACACGGCTATCGATTTCATCAACTCCCAGCCGGCGAAATTCGAAGCGCCGACGTAGCGGACCTTCCCCGCCTTCACGAGACCATCGAGCGTGGAAAACGTCTCTTCCAGCGGCGTCGAGGCATCGAAGGCATGCAGTTGCAGCAGGTCGATGTAGTCGGTGCCGAGACGACGCAAGGCTGCATCGACGGAATTGATCAACCGGGAGCGCGAGGCGCCCCAGTCGGCCGGCCCATCCCCCATTGGCAAACCGACCTTGGTCGAAATCAGCACAGCACCGCGTATGCCGCGGATCGCCTGGCCGAGAACTTCCTCGGAGACGCCAGCCGAATAGACATCCGCCGTATCGAAAAGACTGATACCGGCCTCGAGGCAGATATCGACAAGCCGGCGTGCTTCAGCGGCACCCGTGGAGCCCCACGCGCTGAATAGCGGCCCGCTACCGCCGAAGGTGCCGGCACCGAAACTCAAGGACGACACTTTCAAACCGGAAGCACCAAGCGTTCTGTATTCCATCGTCTATCTCCTTTGCTGTTCCACATAGATAGACGCTGCCGGCAGGTTGATATAGATTGCCGGAAAGAAACTGATTTGTGATTTGAATTCATCATGAGCCGCCAGGATATCAATCGCTCAGGCGAAATGGAGGTCTTCGTCCGCGCCGTGGAACTGGGTGGCTTCACCGCCGCCGCCGCGGCGTGCCGAATGACACCATCGGCAGTCAGCAAACTCGTCACGAGGCTGGAGAAACGCCTTGGCGCGCGTCTTATCAATCGCTCCACAAGGCGGCTGCAATTGACACCTGAAGGTTGCGGCTTCTACGAGCGCAGCGTGGCAATCCTTGCTGATATGGCCGAGGCGGAACGTCATGCTTCGGCCGGCGAGCAGGTGGCGGGACATATACGCGTCAACACTAGCGGCTCCTTCGGCAATCATGTGCTGGCTCCGCTCGTTCCCCTCTTTATGGGACTCTATCCGAAGGTTTCGCTCGAAATCGTTCACACGGACAGGGTCGTCGATCTGATGGAAGAACGCGCGGATGTCGCCATCCGCACCGGGCCACTGAAGAGTTCGAGCCTCATTGCGCGCAAGCTCGGCGCAACGCGCAATATGATTGTCGCATCACCGGACTATCTGCGCCGGCACGGCGTTCCGGGCTCACCAGCCGAGATCGGAAGGCACCGTCGCATCGACTTTTCCTACTCTCGGGCGATGGACGGTTGGCCCGTAAAGCTCGGCGACCGGATGATGACACTCCCGGCGGCGCGCGGGCTGCAGGTAGGCGACGGTGAAGCCGTACGCCATCTCGCGCTTGCGGGCGCAGGCATTGCGCGCCTCGCCGCCTTCACCATCAAAGCCGATCTTGAGGCCGGGCGCCTTCTTCCTGTCCTCGAAGAACTCAATCCCGGCGATGTCGAGGAATTCTACGCTGTTTATATTGGTCAAGGCGGCCCGCTGCCGGCACGCGTACGAGCGCTTCTCGAATTCCTCAGCGAAAACGTCCGATTGTGAAAAGCGATGCGGCCCGCGAGGCCGCATCGATGAGCACTCTTGGCGCTGTCAGGCGGCAGGTTGGCGAGTCTTACGCAGATAGGGCAAGACCGTATCGAACGATCCGAAGCGTGTGATCGCATCCTCGTTGGAAACGGCTGCGGTAATGATGACATCCTCGCCCTGCTGCCAGTTCGCCGGAGTTGCCACCTGATGCTTTGCCGTGAGCTGGATCGAGTCTATGGCGCGGAGGATCTCGCCGAAGTTGCGGCCCGTCGTCATCGGATAGGTGAGGACCAGCTTGATCTTCTTGTCCGGACCAATCACGAATACGGAGCGAACGGTCGCATTGTCCGCCGGCGTGCGCCCCTCCGAGCTTTCACCGGCGCCAGCCGGCAGCATGTCGTAGAGCTTGGCAACCTTGAGATCCTTGTCGCCGATCAGCGGATATTCGACGTCGAAGCCGGTCGCCGTCTTGATGTCGCTCTTCCACCTGCCATGACTTTCGACCGGGTCGACGGAAATGCCGATGACCTTGACGCCACGCTTGACGAACTCCCGCTCAAGTCCGGCCATGGCGCCAAGTTCCGTCGTGCAGACGGGCGTAAAATTCTTCGGATGGGAAAACAGGACGGCCCAGCCGTTGCCGATCCAGTCGTGGAACTGAAGTTCGCCCTGTGTGGTGTCGGCTGTGAAATCGGGCGCGATATCATTGATCCGCAAACTCATTAGGTTACCTCCAAAATATCGGTCCCGCCGCGCACCTTGAGCTGCGACATGGGGCCATGGTCAAGAAATGCCGACCGCACCATGGCGTTGAATGCGTCTCATGAAAAACCCTTTCAAACCGAGGCTGCGATGGCCGTTGAAAGGCTCTGTGGTCTGCGGTGTCTCGCGCGTGTTTTCAGTGTTTCGAGAAAGCCGTAGCCGCTCGGCCACCGTCCAAATCCGCTGGCAACGTTAATGTGTCCGGCAAGCCCGATATTGCGAACCTCGGAATTCCACAGCCGTCCGAACATTGTGAGACGATCGAGCGACATATAGACGTCGTTCAAGCTGCCGACGGTGATGCTGGGAAAGGGCAAAGCCTCTGTCGGCATGGTCCCGAACGAAAGCCGGCCGGCATGAAGTCTCTCCGTCGCCGGAATGTCGCAGGGCGCGACGAGAAGCGCCCCCTTGACCCTTCGCGCCGCCGGGCGTC
Source organism: Rhizobium sp. ASV8 (assembly GCF_016429255.1). Classification (GTDB taxonomy): domain Bacteria; phylum Pseudomonadota; class Alphaproteobacteria; order Rhizobiales; family Rhizobiaceae; genus Rhizobium. The sequence goes on along the minus strand of NZ_JAELUG010000079.1, from coordinate 18,107 downwards.
CCGCCAGTCTGGCCGCCAGCAAGCAGCCCAGACTATGCGCGACGATATAGGCTTCCCCCGCCTCTTCGAGCGCAACTTCCAGCCCCTCCATCCAGCTGCCGAGATTGGGAAAATCCCAATCGTTCTGCTCCACGAGCCGGACGTCGGAATGATCCTGAAGCCAATAGTGCTGCCAATGCCCTTCGCCCGACCCGAACAAGCCCGGCACGATGAGAATTCTGCTCATGATATCCTCGCAGCCGATTTCAGCGAGCCCCGCAAGACGAAGCCGGTGCAGTTTCCCTCAATACCAGGGCGCCGGTGAGGAGCACCAATAGTAGAGTTCGTAATCGCGGGCCGATGGCTCCCGATCGTAGCTTGCCGCGGGTGCCGCATAGACTGCGGCAAGCCCATCCTGCTTTTTATCCGATGGAAACAAACCGAAGAATGTCTTCAGACGACTGATGATACTCGCTGTCATGCAACCCTCCATCCTGTTGAATTCAATACGGATATTCGCGTTCAACCAGCTTGATTTGCAGCGCTACTCCGCAGCCGCCAAGACCGTCACCGGATGCCGATGCGGAAAGAAGGCCGCCAGTTCACCGACAACCTCATTGATCCGGGCGGCCAGAGGTTCAGAGGAAACCTTGTAGTCGGTGAAATCGCGATCCGAGGCATAAACCGCGGTCGGCAGCGTATGAGCCATGAAGAAGCCGAAGAGCGGCCTCAACTGGTGTTCCACCATCAATGCATGCCTGTCGCCGCCGCCGGTTGCCGTGATGATGATGGGCTTGGCGCGCAGCTCGTGTGGATCGATGAGATCGATGAGATGCTTGAAAAGTCCCGGATATGATCCCTTGAAGGTGGGGGAACCGATGATCAGCGCATCGGATGAGACGATGTCGTCGATCACGCGCTTCGCCTGATCATCAAGATCCTTGCGCCATTGCGCCGATCCAAGCGAAGGGCCGACATCGTGCAGATCATATACCTTGCCTGTGAACCCATAGCGGTCGCCCGCGAGGTCGGCGACGGTCTGAACCAGCGTGTAGGTCTTGGACGGCCGGTTGAAGCTGCCGGCAATGCCGACCAGTTTAGGCGCACTCATCATCATTCCTTTCCGAACGACGGACACGTTTTCGATAGTCCGAATATTGTCCATAAAAATAGTGGATTAAAAGAAACAGGCGTCTCTCTGTTCGCCGGAATGGGGAAATATGTTTCCTGCGTGCCGGGACTGAAGACTTGGTGCGGCGTTCCCTCGCCATTTTGAGCTTCGGCAAGTTGGCGACAGATCGTCCGGATCATTTCCTGTGGGAAAACCCAAAACTTCGCATCGCCAACACACGACCGTGGGACGCATGTGGCACTAAGCCCGGTATCCCGAAGCAATGGTTGATCGGGATTGGCCGCGACGCGGCCGGATTATCGCAAGCGCGAAGGAAGGTGGGCGGCGGGCTCTGTTGCGACGCCCTTCCACAACAACAACATCAGGACCCGGGGTCTTAAATGAGAAAGCATATCGCTGCCGCCATTTTCGCAGCAGCACTCTATACCTTTGCCGGCACCGCGCACGCCGATTGCGGCTCGGTCTCTATCGCCGAAATGAACTGGGCTTCGGCCGGCGTCGCGGCAAATGTCGATAAGATCATCCTTCAGGAAGGTTATGGCTGCTCGGTCGAGCTCGTCACTGGCGATACGCTGCCGACCTTCACCTCGATGAACGAAAAAGGCCAGCCCGATGTTGCGCCGGAGCTTTGGATCAACGCCGTGCGCACGCCTCTCGATCAGGCCGTTTCCGAGGGTCGGCTGGTGATTGCCGCCGGCATTCTTTCCGAAGGCGGCCAGGACGGCTGGTGGATTCCGAAATTCCTTGCCGAAGCTCATCCGGAGATCAAGACTGTTCAGCAGGCGTTGGAGCATCCGGAATTTTTCCCCTCGCCGAACGACCCGAAGAAGGGCGTCATCTACAATTGCCCGCCCGGCTGGCAATGCCAGGCTTCGCTCGGCAATCTCTTCCGGGCGCTCGACGGCGAGAAGAAGGGATTTGAAATCGTCGAGACCGGCTCGGCCGCAGCTCTCGACGGAACGATCGCAAATGCTTTCGAAAAAAAGACCGGTTGGCTCGGCTACTACTGGTCACCGACGGCCATCCTCGGCAAATATCCGATGGTGCGCCTTTCTTTTGGCGTACCGCATGACAAGGCGGAGTGGGACGCCTGCACCTCGGTGATCGATTGCGCCAGTCCGAAGGTCAATTCCTATCCCGTCTCCGAAGTCTTTACCGTCGTCACCAAGAAGTTCGCCGACAAGGCAGGCGTCGCGATGGACTATCTAAAGGCGCGCAAGTGGACGAATGACGTTGTGAACAGCGTCCTTGCCTGGCAGACCGACAATCAGGGCACCAATGAAGATACCGCCAAGTATTTTCTGAAGACCCATGAGGACATCTGGACGACCTGGGTAAGCCCCGAGGTCGCCAAGAAGGTAAAGGCGTCTCTGTAAGTGCGGGCGCCGGCGGCGCAGGGTGATCGCGTGCCGTTTTGCGCGACGCCCGCCGGCCGGCGCCTACTCGAATTTCTCGGTCGTGTCCGCCTTGCCCTTGACCCAATAGCCGGATGCCTTGATCCAGCTCAGCGGGTAGCCACGCTCTTCGACGAGATAGTTTCTGATCGCTCGCGTCACCGATGCTTCGGCCGCGATCCAGACAAAGGTTTCCGGCAAAAGCTCGACCGACCGGAGTACCGCCAGCAGCGTGGAGGCGTCGGTCGCCTCCGACAGGGGCCGGTGCACCCAATGCGTCTGCACTTGGGCATCGCTCCGAAACGCCTGATGCTCGGCATCGTTCGCCACCGCCACGATGGCCGTGATGCATGCGTCGCTGTCGGCTTCCTCGATGCGGCGCCCGATGGCCGGCAAGGCTGTCTCGTCACCGATCAGCAACCAATTCTTGATCTCGCTTGACACGACCGCTGAACCACGGGGACCGGCAATCTCCAGCTTGTCTCCGCAACGGGCATCGAGCGCCCACCGTGTGGCGGGGCCAGCTTCGTGGATGGCAAAATCGAGGACAAGAGTGTGGGCGTCATTGTCGTATCGCCGAGGCGTATAATCGCGCCGCTCCATCTCCTCGCCAGCCCCGGGCACGATGACTTTGATATGATCATCAGGAGCGAGGCTGACGAAATCGGCAAGATCTTCGCCGATGACCTCGATGCGCAGCATCCCGGGTGTGATTTTTTCAACGCTGGAGACGGTCAAGGAGCGCCTTTTCAGCTCGTGGCGCACGCGCTCGATCTTCGGAGTCGCGCTATTCGGATTTGAGGTTTGGGGGATATCCATCTGCATCCTTTCGCGGCTCTTCAGTCTCGATCCGCAGGACACAGTCGCGCAGACCGAAGCCGCAGAGCCGTTCGATCATACGCGTTGAGTGACGTTAACGCTTACGTGGTCCGGCAACGCCCGACCAATTCGCGTTCTCTATAAAAGAAGAAAACCGATCTCGCAATCAAAAGGTGATAATTCGAGACAAGTTTTGTGCGGCCGCTGGCCGGCTGCCGCGAAGCTGGATCGGCCGGCACGCTCCTCGCGCGCCGGCCTCATTGACTACTGCAGCGCTTTTTCCATCACCCGCACCAGACGCTCGGCAAAGGCGCGCGGATCGGCCGGCTTGTCGCCATCCAGGACACGCGCCTGATCGAGCAGCAGGAAAGCAGCATCGTCGCGCAGCGACGGCGCATCCATCTTGGCCGCAATGGCCTTGACGACCGGGTGCTCCATGTTGACTTCCAGGATCGGCTTGGCGCCGGACTGCAGGCGCCCCGCCCCCTGCAGGATCTTCTCGAGTTGCCGGTCGTAACCCTGCTCGGATGCGACGAGGCAGACGGCGCTCTCGATCAGGCGATCGGACGCGCGCACGTCGGAGACTTCGTCAGCCAGCTTTTCCTTGGCAAAGTCGATAAATGCCTGCACCTCGGCCGGCGCTGTCGCACTTTCCGGCTTGTCTTCGTCGAGCTTCTTGAACTGGGCGAGATCGGCAGACCCCTGGGTGATGGACTTGAAGCTCTTGCCCTCGAACTCAGGAGCATTCATCACCCAGAAGCTGTCGACAGAATCCGTCAGCAGCAACACTTCGATGCCGCGGGCACGGAAGCCTTCCAGCTGCGGCGACGCCTTCAGCTGCTCAAGGCTGCCACCGACGAGATAGTAAATCGACTGTTGGCCTTCCTTGGCATTCGCGACATAGTCCGCAAGCGAACGATAGCCGTCTCCGGAGGCTGTCGTACGGAAGCGCGACAGCGCCAGCAGCTGCGCACGACGCTCGAAATCCTCGTGAATGCCTTCCTTGATCAGGCTGCCGAAATTTTCCCAGATCTTCAGGAAAGCATCGTGGTCGCTCTCGGCCTGCTTCTCGATCGCGGTGATGATGCGGTTGGTGACACCCTTGCGGATTGCCGACAGGATGGCGCTCTCCTGGATCATCTCGCGCGAAACATTGAGCGGCAGATCGGCGGTGTCGACGAGACCGCGCACGAAGCGGAGATAACGCGGCAGCAATTCCGCCTCGTCTGTGATGAAGACGCGCTTCACATAGAGCTTCATACGCCCCTTGCGATCGGGGTCGAAGAGATCGAAGGGCTGCGAGCCGGGCACGAAGGCGAGAGCCGAGTATTCATGGCGACCCTCGGCGCGAAAATGCACTGTCAGCGCCGGTTCGTCGTATTGTCCGGAAACGCTGCGGTAGAAGTCGGTATATTCTTCGGCCGTGATTTCGTTCTTCGACTTCGTCCAGAGCGCTGTGCCGTCTGTCAGCTGCGTGGCTTCCTCGCCGGGCTTTTCGACGATCTTGATCGGAACCGGTACGTGGCCCGACTGTTCCTTGACGATGCGCTCGACGGTCCAGCGCGACGCGTAGCTCTTGGCATCTTCCATCAGATGCAAGGTAATGCGCGTGCCGCGTGCCGGAGCCTCACTCACGTCGACAGGCGCGACGCTGTAACCACCTTTGCCATCGGAAGACCAGAGCCAGGCATCATCGGCACCGGCGCGGCGCGAGACGACATCGACGCGATCAGCGACCATGAAACAGGAATAGAAGCCAACACCGAACTGGCCGATGAGCTGTGCGCCCTCGCCCTGCTTGTTGGCCTCGATCCGCTCCATGAAAGCGCGCGTGCCGGAGCGGGCGATCGTGCCGAGCGCCTCGATCATCTCGTCACGGCTCATGCCAATGCCGTTATCCTCGACAATCAGTTTGCCGCTGTCGGCATGGAGCGTCAGCAGGATCCGGCTGTCGGGATCGTTGGCAAGCAGGCCGGGATGCGCGATGGCCTCGTAGCGCAGCTTCTCGCAGGCGTCGGCGGCATTCGAGATCAGCTCGCGCAGGAAGACGTCCTTGTCCGAGTAAACCGAGTGAACCATCATATGCAGAAGGCGGGCGACGTCGGCCTCGAAGACGTGGCTCTCGGCGGTATTTTCTGCTGTGGTGGCTGTCATGTGCGTCTGGTCTCCTGGGAATAACAAATATCGCGTCGAACAGGTGGCGGAAGACGAGGCAAATTTCAAGCTGGTGTTGTCGCTCCGAGAGCAAAACGGGCAAACGGCATCCTTGGGAAGCCGCGCCCACAGCATCTCAATTGCCATTCGCGGTTCGTTACTATAATAACTTGAGTTTAGACCGAAGGATTATATTACGGAGCACGACCGGAAGCCGCAAATGACGTTTCAGCCAAGAATGCAGAACAAGATCGGCGGCTTTTCCGTCATAGGCGGTATGCATCGCCGAGAGTGGAACGGAATTGTCGCTGACATCTGGAACGTCAATTGCGCAGCACAAGCTGGCGGCTACTATCTCGCGCACGACCCGCGCCTATTCATCCTTCTCGAACAACGCGGCACCGGCACGACCAATGTCCGACCATCACCCCGCGCAAGGGGTCGGTTGCAGGATTACGACAACGGACGCATCTCCTATATCCCCGCTGGAATGGAGCTCTGGGTCGATATTTCCGGCGTCGAGTTCGTGCGTCATCTCGATATTCACTTCAACGCGGAGATCGTCAGCCAGCGCCTGATGGAAAATATCGACCCTGCGCGGCTCGATCGCCCGCAACTGCATTTCAACGACCAGCGGGTGATGGCGCTTGCCGAGCTGATTGCCGCCGAATGCGAAAATCCTGAACCACTGCACGATCTTTATGGCGACGGCCTGACGCTTTCACTGCTGATCGATGTCCTGCAGTTGCGCGGCACTCCGCCGCGGAAACGCAGCGGACTTGCCGCATGGCAGCTGCGTCGCGCAGTCGATTATATCGAGGAGCATTGCTCGCGGGCGATCCGGCTGGAAGAATTGGCGGCACTGACCGGTCTCTCACAATCGCATTTCAGCCACGCCTTCAAAGCATCGACCGGCCTTCCGCCGCATCAATGGCAGACGCAAGTGCGGCTGGAGCGGGCCAAAGAACTCTTGCTGAAGAGCCATCTGCCGTTGACCACGGTTGCCGTCGAAACAGGCTTTGCCGATCAGGCGCACTTCACACGCGTTTTCCGCAAGAATGTCGGTACGGCGCCTGCAAGTTGGAAACGCAGCATGCTTGCGTGAAAACCACAGCTCGCGAGCAATTGTACGCCTCGCGGAGAATTGCCCAAAAACATTCAAATTTCCCGACATCGGACAAGAGTCGCCCTTAAATATGAGTTAACTGCTCATCTTATTAAGGGATCGGCCGCCCTGGCCGAGCAGGCGCAAGATCGGGACAGAAGACGGAAATGCTGGGATTGAAGAAAAACCAATCGAAGATGCGGCTCTTGGCGACAGGCGTGGCTATTGCCGCCTTGCTGGCGGCCTCACAGGTGGCATCACAGGAAAAGCCCACGGAATTGCAGCCGCTGGTCATTCAAGGCGGCTCGCAGCAGAAGGCGGAAGACAGCGGCACCGCCCCGGTCAAGGGTTACGTGGCCAAGAAGACCACATCGGGCTCGAAATCCGACACGCCGATCACCGAAGTGCCGCAATCGGTCTCCGTCATCGGTCAGCAGGAAATGCAAGATCGCGGCATCACCAACAAGGTCGACGAAGCCCTACGCTATACGCCCGGCGTCACCACGCAGCCCTTCGGCAATGATGGCGACACCGACTGGTTTTATGTTCGCGGCTTCGACGCGACCCAGAGCGGCGTCTTCATGAACGGCTTGACGCTCTACAGCTACGGCTTCGGTGGCTTCCAGATCGATCCGTACATGCTCGAGCGTGTCGAAGTCCTGAAGGGGCCGGCTTCCGTGCTCTACGGCGGCGCCAATCCGGGCGGCCTGGTCAACATGGTCCGCAAGGCACCAACCGACACTCCCCAGTATTCCACCGAGATCGGCATCAATAATATCGGCAACGCCTTTGTCGGTTTCGATTTCTCCGACAAGCTCTCGGCTGACGGCGTTTTCCGCTACCGCCTGACCGGCAAGATCGCCGGTGGCGATACCTATAGCGACGGCACCCACGACCTGCGCGGCTTCATCATGCCGCAAGTGACGATCTCTCCGGACGAATCCACCAAGCTGACCGTTTTTGGCATGCTGAGCGGCCTCGACGAAATCCACAGCGGCAACGGCTTCTTTCCCTATGTCGGTACCGTCGTCGACGCACCGTTTGGCAAGATCAAGCGCGACGCGTTCTATGGCGAGCGCAGCATCGACAATTTGAAATATGCCCAGCAGATGCTCGGCTACGAGTTCTCGCACGACTTCGACGGCGGCTGGACCGTGTCGCAGAACGCGCGCTACGGTCATCTCTACAAGCGCGAGGAAGGCCCGTATCTGAACGGCTATGTGGGTGGCAATCCGCTCAGCCCGACCTATAGCGACCCGAATTACATGCTGAACCGGATCGGCTTCTTCGAACGTTCAAAGGTCGACACCTTCTCCGTCGACACCCGCGCGGAGAACAAGTTCGACACAGGCCCGATCAGCCATGACTTCCTGATCGGCACGGACTATTCGATCTACCGGCTCGACCAGATCCAGGCGTGCTGCGGCTCCAATCCGATCAGCGCAACGAACCCGGTCTACGGCACACCGCAAGGAGCCAACTCCGTCTACCTCAATCAGGTCATGACGCAGCAGCAGCTTGGCATCTATACGCAGGACCAGATGCGCTTCGGCGACGGCTGGCTGGTCACGCTCAATGGCCGCTACGACTTCGTCGACACCAATTCCGACTCGAAGGTCGGCACGACCTACAAGTCAAACGAAGGCGCGGCGAGCGGCCGGGCGGGTCTGGCTTATGAGTTCTCCAACGGCATCACGCCCTATATCAGCGCCGGCACCTTCTTCAATCCGCTGATCGGAACCAGCGCCACCGGCGGCGGCCTGACCCCGGAAAAGGGCGAGCAGTATGAAGCCGGCATCAAGTATCAACCCGACTTCATCGACGGTCTGTTCACCGCCTCGATCTTCCAGATCGATCGCAAGAACATGGCGCTGACGGATCCCACAACCTTCCTGCAGCGTCAAATCGGCGCGGTTCGTTCACGCGGCATCGAATTCGAAGGCAAGGTCAGTCTCGACGACAATTGGAAGGTGCTTGGCTCCTATTCCTATACGGATCTCGAAATCACCAAGGATCTTAACTCCGCGATCGTCGGCAACTCTCCTTACCTCGTGCCGAACTCGACAGCCTCGCTTTGGCTCGACTACGCCTTTACCAGCGACGCGCTTGACGGGCTGAGCATCGGCGCTGGCGTGCGTTACCAGGGCAAGTCCTGGGCGGATCAGGCCAACACCCTGCGCGTGCCTTCGGCAACGCTCTTCGATGCCGGCATTCGCTACGAGAAGAAAGGCTGGGGCGCCTCGCTCAACGTCGCCAATATCTTCGACAAGGAATACGTCTCGGGTTGTGCCGGCGAGAATGTCTGCGGTTATGGCGATGCCCGCACCATTACCTTCAAACTCAGCAAGAAGTGGTAACTTGAGAATTTAGGTATACTTTTGCTCCCAACCATGGCAAAGAGCCGGGATTGCCTGACGGCAATCCCCATCTTCGTTTGAAACCAAAGGCGACGTCATCATGACGGCGAAACAGCTCCAACACGTATTCGGTCTCGAATTGGATCTATTTTCCCCCTCGCAACGTCACGAAACGATCAGCTATTTCCCATGATTGCACGACACGATCATATGCTGTCGCGTCGGCAGTTTCTGACAACGGCAACGCTTGCAGCCGGTGCAGTTGCAGGCATTGCTCCGGCAAGGGCGGCAGCCGGCCTGCGGGTTGCGACGCTCGACTGGGCAATCTTGGAAACCCTGTTGGCCATCGGCGCCAATGTCGTTGCAGGAACCGAACTGCTGCAGTTCAGGGACGTTGCAGTCACACCTGCCGTACCCGCCGGTATTGCCGATCTCGGTCTGCGCGGCACGCCGAATTTGGAAGTGCTTTATGCGGCCAAACCTGAGCTGATCTTCAATTCCAACTTCTATGCCTGGGCAGACGATCGCATGCGTCTGATCGCCCCCGTCGAAAGCCACGCAGTTTATCAGCCCGGCGCGAGCCCCTATCAGCTCTCCGAACAGATGACCCTTGCGCTTGGTGACCGTCTTGAGCGGTCAGCTGGACGCACGCTCGTCGACATGACCAGAGCAAAGCTCGAAACCTACGGCAGGCAGTTCGCCAAGGGGGACCGCCGACCCATCCTCCCCATCAACCTTGGCGACGCCAGGCATGTCCGCGTTTTCGGCTCCGACAGCATGTTCGGCGAGGTCCTCAAACGAACCGGCCTTGCCAACGCCTGGCCGGATCTGACGAGCTACTCCGCCACCGCGCCTGTCGGTATAGAGCAGCTGGCGACTATGCCTGACGCATGGATCGTGCTGATCCCACCGCACCCTGCCGACGCCTTCGCGGAGCTGCAGAAAAGCGCCTTCTGGCAGGCGCTGCCTGCGGTGCAGGCCGGCCGCGTCCTCGTTCTGGGCTCGATCAATCCCTATGGCGCGCTACCGGCTGCGGAGCGTTTCGCCGATCTTCTTGCAGAAGGGCTCACCCATGCATGGAACGGCTGAACGGCCCGCGACTGTCACGAGCACCGCGGGCGGGCCGCTGGCTCTCGGAGGCATTCTGCTCGGCGTCACCTGCATTCTGGCCTTCGCATTGCTGGTCATACTGCGCCCGCAACTCGCCGGCGATCTGGGCAACGCTGCCGTTCTCAACCGCATCCTGCTCGTCGACGGCCTACTGCCACGCTCGACCATCGCGCTGATCGCCGGCGCGGCCCTCGGACTATCCGGCGTGCTCTTACAACGCGTCCTGCGCAATCCCGTCGCCGACGCCTCAACCCTCGGGATCGCCGCCGGCGCTCAATTGGCGATGACGATCGCGATCGGCTTTTTCCCACTGCTGATCGGCATCCCAAGAGAAATCGCCGCCTTCGCGGGAGGAGTGGCTGCCGTCGCGGTCGTGCTGACCCTGAGCTGGCGCCGGGACCTCGAGCCGATGACGGTGGCGCTCTGCGGCACGATGGTGACCTTGGTCGCTTCCGCCCTCAGCGTGACCATCATTCTGGCTCGCGGCGAATATGCCATGTCCATCTTTATCTGGGGTGCGGGCGCATTGAACCAACAAGACTGGAACGGCGTTATTGCGCTCGCGCCTCGCCTTGCAATTGGCGCTGCGGCCGCGGCATTGTTGATCCGCCCGCTGGGCATCATGAACCTGGACGATCACAGCGCAAAAAGCCTTGGGCTTGCGCTCCAGGGCGTACGTCTTGCCATTCTGGCACTTGCAGTCTGGCTTTCCGCCTCGGTGACGGCAGAGGTCGGGATCATTGGCTTCCTTGGCCTCGCCGCCCCGCATCTCGCCCGGTTTTGCGGTGCTCGTCGCACCGGACAGCTGTTGATTGCCGCTCCGCTTGCCGGCGCGGGCCTGCTGTTCCTCAGCGATTGCGCGGTCCAGCTGCTTTCGCCGGGCTTCACGGATCTTGCGCCGACGGGAGCGGTCACGGCCCTCCTGGGCGGTCCGCTGCTGCTTCTGCTAATGCCAAGACTGCATTCCGCCAATGGTCTTCGGCCGCAGAGCGCCGCTCATGCCTGGAGAGAGCTTGCATCGGCCAAGCGGTCGCTGATCTTGCTTGGCATCACCCTCATCCTTCTCTTTGCCTTGGTGCTGTCGATCGGTCGCAGTTCCGACGGATGGCATTTGGCAACAGGCGGCCAGTTCCTGGAGCTTCTGCCATTCCGCTTGCCAAGGACAGTCGTTTCGGCCACCGCCGGTGCGATGCTCGCGGCCTCGGGCTTCATCATGCAGCGGCTGACCGGCAATCCATTGGCCAGCCCCGAAGTGCTCGGCGTTAGCGCTGGAGGCGGAGCGGGCCTGACCGTCGCGCTCTTTTTCTTTGCCTTCCCCTCACCCGCGATCGCGATTACGGCCATGACGCTCGGCGCGCTTCTCGCCTTCCTCGTCATGCTGACGATCAGCGCCCGCGGCGGGTTCGGACCGGAACGGCTGCTGCTCTCCGGCGTGGCGATCGGCGCCTTGTCGATGGCGATCGTTACCGTCGTTCTCGCTCGTGGCGACCTGCGGGGCTACCTCCTGCTGACCTGGCTGTCCGGCTCGACCAATCGTGCCGGTGCCTTCGAGGCCTGGATCGGCATCGTCTCCGCTGCCGTCCTCATTCCGGTGCTGCCGCTGTTGCGACGATGGTTCGATATCCTGCCGTTGGGCGGTAGTGTCGCCCGTTCAATCGGCCTGCCTGTTGCAGTCTGCAGGGCGCTAATGGCGCTTGTCGCCGCCCTGCTGACCGCCATTCCTTGCTATCTTGTCGGGCCTCTCAGCCTGATTGGATTGATCGCTCCCCATCTCGCCCGCCTCATCGGTTTTCACGGTGCAAGCCGGCAACTGCTCGCCGGCATCCTGCTCGGCGCCATGTTGCTGACGCTCTCCGATTGGCTCTCGCGCATGGTGATCTTCCCCTACGAGGTGCCGGTCGGCCTCTTCGCGGCCCTGATCGGCGGCCCGTATCTCATCTGGTTCCTGACCCGAAAGGAGACTTAGCAATGATGCATGCAAGGGATTTCACGGCTTCCGGCACTGCCACACACGAGGATGCCGGACAGCTACTGGAGCAGTTCTGCGCGCGCTTTGCCGAACATGTCACCATCACGCGCAGCGCCTCGGGTGCGCGCCTGGAAACGGTCATCGGCAGCGCCGACATCGCCGTTTCCAGCAATCGCCTCGACATCCAGCTGCGTTGCCCGACTGCCGCAATGCTCTTCACCATCCGCAGCATGGTGGCCGAAAACCTCTTCGAACTGGCTGCGCACCACCCGCTTGACCTCAATTGGGCCGACGGGCCGCAATCGTCGATCATTCCGAACTTCCGTGAGGTCCGCGTCGTCGACGCCTACGGGATCACCCCACATATGCGCCGGGTCGTGGTCGCGACAAACGACATCAGGCACTTCGTCGAGGGCGGATTGCATGTGAGGCTGCTCATCCCCCCGCGAGATCGCGAACCGGTCTGGCCGCACACGGAGGAAGACGGCCGGATCCATTGGCCCAAAGGCGACGACGCGCTGACGATCCGCGCCTATACGATCCGCAGCATCGATCTGGCGCGCGGCCAGATGAACATCGACTTCGTGGTGCATGAGGGCGACAATGTCCCGGGAGCCACTTGGGCCCTGAACGCCCGCCCAGGTGATCGCGCCGGCCTCATCGGTCCGGGCGGAGGTGGGGTGCCTGCGGCCCGTAAGCTCATCCTTGTCGGTGATGAAACAGCGTTGCCGGCAATCGCGCGCATTGCCGCAGCCATGCCGGCCAATGCGGAACTGCGCGTCATTCTCGAAGTCGCGGACAGGCTCGAGGAACAGCCCCTGACCTCCGACGCCTCCATGAACATCACCTGGCTTCACCGCGATGGGGCGCCGGCCGGAACGACCGGTGCGCTGGAGCGCGTCGTCCGTAATATCGTGCCGACATGCGATCCGGAAACCTATGTCTGGGTCGCCTGCGAGCAGACCGAGGCCCGCGCCATCCGGTCCTTCATGAAGGGCGAGAGATCCAAGGAACAGGCAAGCTTCAGCGTTGCCGGCTATTGGCAACGCTGACACACCATCTCTGCAACAATCACGCAAGGAGGACGATACTTCCTCCTTGCCGATAGCTGCTTTTGAAGCCGAAGCCGGACGCGTGCACCACGTTTGCACTCCTCGAGATATGGTTCGAGCAGCACCGATATATGAGAAGGCCTCCGGAGCAGGCCGGTGCCGGACACTCGCCGAACGCCAATCGAATGCGACGGATACAGTCACAAAAGCCGCAGACTTCGCACCGATTTTCTGCAACCATCAGGGGCAACGCAGTTTGGCTCATCGACTTCGAAATGTAGTCTTGCCTTCGCCCTATTTCGCCCTTATGTTAGTAACCGTCGATCTTGCTTGATGATCTTTGTTGGCGCGAAAGCGTGGCGCGAATTTTCTTTCAATTTCGGTTTGCAATACTGCTGAAAGAACCTTTCAGCAGAAAGAAATTCTGTGCCTAATTGAAAGGAATCAACCATGACTTCAGGAACCGTAAAGTGGTTCAACAGCGCCAAGGGCTTTGGCTTCATTCAGCCCGAAGATGGCGCGACGGATGTGTTCGTTCACATTTCCGCCGTTGAGCGCGCTGGCATGAATTCTCTCGCAGAAGGTCAGAAGGTGAGCTACGAGCTGGTACGCGATCGCAAGACCGGCAAGAGCTCTGCTGACAATCTGAAAGCCATCTAATTGTCATTCATCATGCTGACCACGGATGTACTGGCAGCAATGATCTAAGTGACGGAAAGGTCGGGGCAACCCCGGCCTTTTGTATTTCTGCGAACCATCAGTATGGGGATGCGATGAGCGGAATGAAATATTCGATCGGCGACCTCGTGGTCATGAAGGCCGATCTCACCCGACTAAAGGCAGCGCCGAGGGTATGCCGCATATTGAGTCTGCTTCCCTCCGAAACTGACGACGCCAACTACCAGGTTCGCTTCACGCACGAGAGCTTCGAACGGCGTATTTCGGCGACGGAAATCGAGAAACTCTGCACGGATCCACTCACCGACCAATCGGGATCGGCGTCATCCAAAGCAGAGCCGTGGCTGAAACCCCTTGGCAAGGGAACCAGAAAGCAAGTCATCCGATAGGGCCTAATCTGCCTGTGCCCGAACAAAGGTCCGCATTTGCCGCCAGCAGAAAGGAGCGATCATGACCGCTACCAAAGGACAATTCTTCAAGAAGACCGCATCCATCCGTAACGATAAGGCTACGACGACCGATAGCCTGGCAAAAAGCATCGTTGCGGCGGAAAATACCGCGCGAGAAAAGAAAACCGAAGCCCTGCGCGCTCTGCGTTTACAGCAGGAAGCCACGGAAGAACTGAAGGCCGACAAGCCGGCAAAGGAAAAGAAAAAGGCCGTACGCCGCAGTAGCGTATAGATTGGGCTATCTCCGAGAGGTCATCGGCAATGGCCTGGTCGTCGCGAAGGGGAGAGCAAATCCAGCTTCGAATCGACCTGAGCTAACCTCATGCCCATTGCCATACCTGCCCGGTCAATCCCGGTTCGCCTTGCAGCGCTATCGAAAATCGTTCCATCAGCGCCACCCCAATTACCGATCATTAGAAATAAATTTCACAACACTTGCAATGACCGGAATGATGGTCTATATAGGGATAGAACGTTGCTGGTGAGCGCTGATGAAATTTGACGCTCGCAATGTTCGGTTCGCTTTCTTCTTCTGACCACGGATGTACTGGCATTGGTTTGGAAGCGACTTCAGGAAGGTCGGCGCGTTTCGCTCCGGCCTTTTTTGTTGCCGACACTACGGCACGGCTTGAAAGTCTCCTGGCTTCAACAGGCAAACAACCCACCCTGCCCTGCCGCTACAGCGCCGCGTATCATATGTGACGCGGCAAGGTCGCCACAGCACTTTGGATCGGCCGCATGATTTGGTCCTTAGATCACTTCCGATTTCAGGAAGTGTGCGGCGGAGAAATGCGAGCGGATCGGGGGAGGCGACAACCCGCAAACCGCCCATAGAGCATAAGCGCGATCTGACATTCGCTTAAAGCGCGTCGCGATCTCTAAGATTTGCTTCACGCGCTTTAGCTCTTTGATTTCACGCATGTCGTGGCCGCAAAAGCCGCCGCACACTTTTGCGCGACATGCTCTAGGGAACCCGGCATTGGATCGTTCCGCACAGATTGCGACGCGCCTCGCGCTGCAAGCGGAGAGGCTGGGCGGCATTCACCTCTGTCTTGACAATATGAATTCTTCATGAGAACATAAAGTGAACAAATGGAGTTTTCCATGACAAAAGCCGAGCAAGTCATCGAACGTGCAATGACATTTGTCGCTGTCTCGAAGGCCCTTCGGGAGCGCGAACAGGAACGGCGCGCCAGCTGGACGCGCCGTGTCGAAATCAGCCGGCCGCTTCCGCCCTTGCCGCGCGCCGTTCAGCTCTCGTTGAAACTCGACAGCTGAAAAGGCAGGGGTGGGAACAGCACCCGGCAGGCTGTGAAGCGCCCGCCTTATGGCGGGCGCCCCGTCTTTCAGTCGGATCAGGCCTTGAAGAAAGCCAGCAGATCCGCATTGATGGTATCCGCATGCGTGGTGGCCATGCCGTGCGGGAAGCCCTTGTAGATTTTCAGCGTGCCGTTCTTCAGCAGTTTGACCGAGAGAAGCGCTGAGTCCGCGATCGGCACGATCTGGTCGTCATCGCCATGCATGACGAGCGTCGGCACTTCGATCTTTTTCAGATCTTCGGTGAAGTCGGTTTCCGAGAAGGCCTTGATGCAATCGTAGTGTGCCTTGGTGCCGCCCATCATGCCTTGGCGCCACCAATTGTCGATCACGCCCTGCGACACCGCAGCACCGGGGCGATTGAAGCCATAGAACGGGCCGGCCGGGATATCGCGGAAGAACTGAGCGCGATTGGCGGCAAGCGCTGTGCGGAAGCCGTCGAACACTTCCAACGGCAAGCCGCCGGGATTCTTGTCAGACTTGACCATGATCGGCGGCACCGCACCGATCAAAACCGCCTTCGAAACACGTCCGTGGCCGCCATATTGCGCCACGTAGCGAGCGACTTCGCCACCGCCGGTCGAATGGCCGACATGGATAGCCCCTTTGAGGCCCAGATGTTCCGTCAACGCCGCCACATCGGCGGCATAGGTATCCATCTCGTTGCCGGTCGCCGTCTGGCTCGAACGGCCATGGCCACGGCGGTCGTGAGCGATGACGCGATAGCCCTGATTGAGGAAAAACAGCATCTGGGCATCCCAGTCATCCGAGCTTAGCGGCCATCCGTGATGAAAGACGATCGGCTGACCCGTTCCCCAATCCTTGTAGAAGATCTGAGTTCCGTCCTTGGTGGTGATCGTGTTGCTGCTCATTGTGTCCTTACCTTTCGAAGATTGCTTTGTAGAGGCTTGTGCAGGTTGAGCGAAGGGCGTGGCGGCTGCGGCGGCAAGACCGAGCCCTGCCGCCATGACAGCCCGGCGAGTAGCTTGATGGATCGACTGGCTCATTTCAATCTCCACGTATTTAATATCGCGCGATTTATTATCGCGATATTGATATGCATAGCGGGCTTCCATCGCGCTGTCTACAATAAAATTTATCTTCCAATTATTTATCGCGATATATATTTTGCTTGAACGGCATCGGCCAATGAAACTCCGTCTCACCGAACCATATGATTGCCTGACCATGGATGGTCGGACCGCCGCCCTGGCCTATTGCCCGGGCTTGTCCGCAAAATGCAAAATAGCGAACTCAGCGGCTCTCCCGATCGCCCTTCTGGCATCGTCCAGCCAGAAGGGGAAAATCTGCCACTGGTGGGTCATGCCGGGCCAGATTTCCAGATCAACATTGCCATTCGCCTCCCGCACCTTGTCCGCCAACCGCTTGCTGTCGTCGAGCAGCGTCTCGCGCGAACTAACCTGTATTAGCAGCGGAGGAAAACCAGCAAATTTGGCGTAAAGCGGCGACAAGGCAGGATCCACCGCAGAATGGTCGCGTGCAAATGCACGGCGAATGGTCGCCAACTCGTCCTTGCCCATGAAGGGATCATTGGCGGCGTTGGCAATCAGCGACGGTCCCGATGCGCCAAAATCGGTGACCGGGCTCATGGCGATAACGGCTGCGGGAAGTGGCCCTGAAAGGCGCATCTGATTGAGGACGACCTCGATTGCCAGGGTCGCCCCGACTGACTCACCCGCAATGACGATGTTTCCCGGCTTGTATCCCGATGTCGTCAACCAGCGGTAAGCGGCAACGCAATCGTCGATCTGTGCCGGGAAGCTGTAGTCGGGCGCAAGACGGTAATCGATGAGCAAAACATCTGCGGAGGCCGCCTTGGCGAGTGCGGAGGCGATATTTCGGTGCGTCCTGAGAGAACCGCTATAGAAGCCGCCGCCATGCAGATAGAGAATGGCACGCCGGCCAATCGGATGGTGCAGCCGGGCCGGCCAGATGAGGTCGGCATCGACCCCGTTTGCATCAACGCGGCGGATCTGCACGCGCGTCGCATCCGGTGTCGACGCCATAAGCTTCTCGAAATCCGCTCGCCGCTGCAACAGATCCTTGTCGGACATCGCGCCATTGTCACGTATGGCGCTGATCAGCTTCTCGACCTGTTCACTCGATGCCTTGGTCTGAGGCGGCAAATCCGTCGTGTCATCTGCCGACGCCGATACGGCGGCAAAGAGGCTCATGGCTCCCACGACAACGGTTGCCAGGGCAAGGCGGGATATACAACACGGTGGCCGGAACTCATTCATAGATAAGCCTTTTCCCTCAAGGCCGAACGGGATGTCGCGATGCTACGGTCGCAGAATTGCGCCTTGTGTCAAGCAGCGGGAATGACGGGATAGATCGCCAGCGACGCAAGCATTGCCGCGGCGCCTGCCGGATGTACGGCGAATAAGATCGGAAGCCGGCACGACGCGGTGAAAGATGAACGCAAAATCGCCATCAACCCGACAATAGTGATGTGGCAATCAGCCGCCAACACGCGATCACAAGCCCGGTGTCAAAATGTCCCGTTTGAATGGTTTAAGTCTGAAGTCCGCCGTGCTGACCCTCCCTCTCCTGCTTGTGGGTATTGCGCAG
>NZ_JAELUG010000754.1 GCF_016429255.1 Rhizobium sp. ASV8 | reverse complement strand
CCCCCCCCCCCCCCCCCCCCCCCCCCCCCCCCCCCCCCCCCCCCCCCCCCCCCCCCCCCCCCCCCCCCCCCCGTCTTTTCACGCCGATGACGTCATACGAGATTTAATAGACCGTCTCGTGGGCTCGGAGATGTGTATAAGAGACAGCCTGCGATCGAATCTTCGCAATCCATGATCGCGGTGATGGCCGATTCCAGGCGGACATCGGAAATGCCGGCCGGATCCGACTTGCCGATGGTCGTGCTCGCATCCTGTCTCTTATACACATCTGACGCTGCCGACGACGTGTCGTGGGTGTAGTTCTCGGTGGTCGGGGGAGCAGTAAAAAGAGGGGGGGGGGGGGGGGGGGGGGGGGGGGGGGGGGGGGGGGGGGGGGGGGGGGGGGGGGGGGGGGGGGG
>NZ_JAELUG010000753.1 GCF_016429255.1 Rhizobium sp. ASV8 | reverse complement strand
CCCCCCCCCCCCCCCCCCCCCCCCCCCCCCCCCCCCCCCCCCCCCCCCCCCCCCCCCCCCCCCCCCCCCCCCCTTTTTTCACCCATATGAGGGAACACGAGATTTAATAGACCGTCTCGTGGGCTCGGAGATGTGTATAAGAGACAGGGACGCGCTGTGCCCGAATAGGTTTAGCGCAGTTTTCGGCTTTTTTTCGTGGTGGATGGCGTGCAGGTTTGGTTGTGGGGTTTGGGGCGGACGGTGGGTGTGAGCTGTCTCTTATACACATCTGACGCTGCCGACGACGTGTCGTGGGTGTGGGTGTCGGTGGGGGGGGGGGGGGTAGGAGGGGGGGGGGGGGGGGGGGGGGGGGGGGGGGGGGGGGGGGGGGGGGGGGGGGGGGGGGGGGGGGGGGGGGG
>NZ_JAELUG010000752.1 GCF_016429255.1 Rhizobium sp. ASV8 | reverse complement strand
TACACGCAGACGCCGCCATACGCGATTTAATAGACCGTCTCGTGGGCTCGGAGATGTGTATAAGAGACAGACTCTGCTCCGTCCCCCTTTTCTTCCTCACCTCCAGCGTCTACCTCGTCTCCAGTATCTTCGCCACTCGACGCTTCATTCCAGTCACTTGCATTCGGATTGTCTTCCGCGTCGACGAAGAAATGGTGGGGCTCTTTCCAGGAATGCCATTCAGGCTGGATGTAGGAAAAGATCTCTAGCAGAATCTCGTCGGGCAGAACTACAATGAAGCAGTTTCCAGCCGAATTCGACATGGGATATGGCCGTTCAAGCAGTTAGAGTTTTGTTTTAGTTTTTTTCGGAACGCGGCGTTTAAGGCAGCCTAGACTGTCTTCGGGGGCCGTGACAAT
>NZ_JAELUG010000751.1 GCF_016429255.1 Rhizobium sp. ASV8 | reverse complement strand
CAGCTGCTGTTGACACATTCTCTGACTTCCATCGGAAAGTATCGCCAATGCGGTCCATGAAATATGTAAGGCCTTCGGGGCTTTTCTGGATGACATCGCCTGTTCGGAACCAGGCGTCCCCTTTGGCAAAAACATTGCGCATTACCTTGGCAGCGCTGGCCTTGGGATTGTTGAAGTAACCCTGGAACCGCTCCTCGAGATTTTCAGCTGGTAACATGGAGATCATTTCACCTGGTTTCCCGACTTCGGTCTTCTTGCAGACTCCAGTCTTTGGGTCTCGCCAGGGCTGCTCTGTCTCCCAGTCCATTTCGACAATGGCAATATTTTTGCCCATGAGGGCCTTGATCAGCCAGCCAGAGCGTCCAATGGCTCCCAGGGAAAAGTCATTCGAGCTCCTG
>NZ_JAELUG010000750.1 GCF_016429255.1 Rhizobium sp. ASV8 | reverse complement strand
AGTTTTCAACCATAAGTCGTCATCCGAGATTTAATAGACCGTCTCGTGGGCTCGGAGATGTGTATAAGAGACAGGCATGGATTTGATGGGGTATATGAAAAGCCGCCGTATTTTCATCTTGCTCGAGTTCTGAGCATTTGGCGCGCTCGGTGTATCCATATTGGTGACCAGAGGATTGCAGTTGGAATACTACACATCCGTCGGGTAATCAAGGAGGCTTGCATGCAAGCATTATCGCTAGAGGTCTTAACCGATTCAACCTAACAAATGGCTTTAGCACGACATCTCGACTCCTCAGATGCCGCTTCTTACCACTGCTGTTCGGTGCAGAGGGCGTCAGTCAAACCAGACCCACCCTTCAACGCCCTGTTGGTTATCTGTCTCTTATACACATCTCC
>NZ_JAELUG010000749.1 GCF_016429255.1 Rhizobium sp. ASV8 | reverse complement strand
CCACCCCCCCCCACACCCCCCACGACACGTCGTCGGCAGCGTCAGATGTGTATAAGAGACAGGTAAGCGCCTGCCCATATAGAATTGTGAATGCAAATCATTTTGCAAGATAGGTACTTGTCACACGTCACAGCGGTAGGTACTCGTAGGCAGCACAGGTCGCACAGCAGCTTGATGGTTGATCAGATGGCCAAATTTCCTGTGGGGTTGGGCTGCGATTGTCTACGGTAAATATGCCGATGGAATGAATCATCGCTGGGAAATAATATACCGTCTAGATTTGTTCTGTAGGGTTGGTCATATAATAAACCGTCGGGACATGTAGTAGTTACCTGGTCGAGAAGAAAGTTGGTGGCAGATCAACTATGGCACCTGTCTCTTATACACATCTGACGCTG
>NZ_JAELUG010000748.1 GCF_016429255.1 Rhizobium sp. ASV8 | reverse complement strand
CTTCTATAAAGAGTGTGAGCAAAAGACTGCTCTTGTAAGGAATCAGTAAACATACCTGACTATGCCCATCAGCCCACAACCCGAGAAGCAGCTCAAGGTTTGCAACAAACGCACTTCTTGTGGCAGCGACTACCGCCTCTCCGTTGTTATAGTTTGGATCTGCGCCAGCAGCTCAGAGAACTTTGAGGATACCCTCGCCACCCTCCCCCGATCGGGCCGCAGACAGCAACTGAGCGTCAACGAGCTCGCCTGAGACACCGAGTTGAAGCAACTCTTCAAAGATAACAGCACGTTTATTCAGGTCACCGACCTCTGTCGCAGCTTGGAACGCCGCCTGGAGGGTTTTCTTCTGTGAACCGCCGTCGCTCTTAAGAAGGACTTTGAGAACTTCAACAGACC
>NZ_JAELUG010000747.1 GCF_016429255.1 Rhizobium sp. ASV8 | reverse complement strand
CCCCCCCCCCCCCCCCCCCCCCCCCCCCCCCCCCCCCCCCCCCCCCCCCCCCCCCCCCCCCCCCCCCCCCCCCCTCTTTGCAATCTGACGCCGTCACACGCGATTTAATAGACCGTCTCGTGGGCTCGGAGATGTGTATTAGAGACAGGAATGGGTTTGTAGATTTGCAGATGCGGCGACAAGGGCCGGTTTTGTGTGACGTTCGCCATCAGAACCTCGTGGCGTTACGATACGCTTAGAACCCGGAACTCCTGTCTCTTATACACATCTGACGCTGCCGACGACGTGTCGTGGGTGGAGTGCTCGGTGGGGGGGGGGAGGGGAATAAAGGGGGGGGGGGGGGGGGGGGGGGGGGGGGGGGGGGGGGGGGGGGGGGGGGGGGGGGGGGGGGGGGGGGGG
>NZ_JAELUG010000746.1 GCF_016429255.1 Rhizobium sp. ASV8 | reverse complement strand
CCACCCCCCCCCCCCCCCCCCCCCCCCCCCCCCCCCCCCCCCCCCCCCCCCCCCCCCCCCACACCAACCCTTTTTTAATGATACGGCCACCACCGACATCTACACCCACGACACGTCGTCGGCAGCGTCAGATGTGTATAAGAGACAGCACCAAATATCGCAACTACGTACTGGTTGCCCACGGAACAAGAGAAGACAACAAGTTCCTTAATGCGCTCGATCCAAATATTGTCCGCGGGGCAAGCTACATCCTGTCTCTTATACACATCTCCGAGCCCACGAGACGGTCTATTAAATCTCGTATGACGGCATATGCGTGCAAACGGGGGGGGGGGGGGGGGGGGGGGGGGGGGGGGGGGGGGGGGGGGGGGGGGGGGGGGGGGGGGGGGGGGGGGGGGG
>NZ_JAELUG010000745.1 GCF_016429255.1 Rhizobium sp. ASV8 | reverse complement strand
CCCCCCCCCCCCCCCCCCCCCCCCCCCCCCCCCCCCCCCCCCCCCCCCCCCCCCCCCCCCCCCCCCCCCCCCACATTTTTCAACCAGATGACGGAATACGAGATTTAATAGACCGTCTCGTGGGCTCGGAGATGTGTATTAGAGACAGTCTTTGGCGCCCGGCTTGACCTGGTTGAACATGGCGGCCGACATTTCCAGCCAGTTCTTGACCTGCGCGCCGTTGATGACGACAGCCTTCACCGTATTCGGGTCTGTCTCTTATACACATCTGACGCTGCCGACGACGTGTCGTGGGTGTTGGTATCGGGGGGGGCGGGGGGAAAAAGGGGGGGGGGGGGGGGGGGGGGGGGGGGGGGGGGGGGGGGGGGGGGGGGGGGGGGGGGGGGGGGGGGGGGG
>NZ_JAELUG010000078.1 GCF_016429255.1 Rhizobium sp. ASV8 | reverse complement strand
CGAGATGTTCGAGACCATTATTACCCTGAAACCGAAATCCGATTGGCGATCGGGCGTCACCATCGACAGTCTGAAGCAGGAGATGGATGCTGCCCTGCAGTTTCCGGGCGTCTCCAACGCCTGGACCATGCCGATCCGCGGCCGCATCGACATGCTCTCGACCGGGATCCGGACCCCTGTCGGTGTCAAGGTCTATGGCACCGACCTCGGCGAGATGGAAAAGATCGCCCGGCAGATCGAAGGAGTCCTGAAGGGCATCCCAGGAACGTCGAGTGCCTATGCCGAGCGGGTGATCGGGGGATATTATCTCGATATCCTACCCAACCGCGCGGCACTTGGCCGTTATGGACTGACCGTCGACGACGTGCAGAACGTGATCGGCATGGCGCTCGGCTCCGAAGTCATAACCTCGACCGTAGAAGGGCGTGAGCGTTATGGCGTGGCGATCCGCTATCCACGAGCGTCTCGCAGCGACCCGCAGGCCATCGCCAGAGACGTGCAGGTGTCCTTGCCCGGCGGTGGAACCGTACCTCTTGGAGAAGTCGCCGACGTGAAGCTGACCCGCGGAGCGACCACGATCCGCACCGAGAACGGCCAGCTCGCGGTCTATGTCTATGTCGACATCGCCGGCCGCGATCTGGGCGGTTATGTCGCCGAGGCACAGCAGGCCGTGGCGAAATCCGTCCGCATGCCACCTGGCTATTCGGTCGCCTGGAGCGGGCAGTTCGAGTATTTGCAACGGGCCGAGGCAAGGCTTGCAATCGTCGTGCCGCTGACGCTGGCGCTGATCTTCCTGCTGCTTTATCTCAACTTCAAGGCGCTGACCGAAACGATGATCGTCATGCTGTCGCTTCCCTTCGCGCTTGTCGGCGGCATATGGCTGATGTGGTGGATGGGGTTCAATGCCTCGGTGGCGGTCGCGGTCGGCTTTATCGCGCTGGCGGGTGTCGCAGCCGAAACAGGGGTGATCATGTTGATCTATCTCGATCACGCCATGAAGGAGCAGCGCGAGATTTGCGAAAGGGAAGGGCGTCCATTCTTAAAACCCAACCTCAACAAGGCCATCATGGTCGGCGCGGTCGAGCGCGTCAGGCCGAAGATGATGACGGTTGTCGCCATCATGGCGGGTCTCGTTCCCATCCTGTGGAGGACTGGCACCGGCTCCGAGATCATGCAGCGCATTGCCGTACCGATGATCGGTGGGATGGTATCGTCGACATTGCTGACGCTCGTCGTCATTCCGGCCGTCTACGGTCTTATCAAGGGCTGGCGGTTGCCATCGACATCAACGACCGGGATGCCCGCTCACGAGAGTGACGGCGGGCTCGCAGCCGCTGAATAAAGCAGGGGTGGGTGGGCGTTGAAGCCCGCCCATCTTGCATCCTTCTGGAATGGACTGCCGCAATAGATCGGCTGCCTTGAGGCAACGGCGGACCTGACGATCAGATCAACCGTGCAGCCCATGGCTTAGCGCGCGGTATAGCGTGCCTTGATCTTTGCTGTGCCGATCATCTTGACTATGGCCGCTTCATCGATGCCAAGGCTCAAATCCGAGACCATGATAGGTTTGGCGAATTCAATCTCAATGGAAAAGAATCCAGTCGGGTGCGGGATGTCCTCGATGAGGCGAATGAGGGCCTGACGCGACTCCCGATCAATCTGCGCGTCCGGCGTGGCCGTCAGCGAGGCTATGGCTTTCGTCTTGGCGCCTTCCACCTGCGGCTCTATTTCGGGCTGGTCGTCGCCCGGTTTGCTAAAATAGAGCAATGAGGCGCTTGCCATCGGCCCGACCAGCGCTTCGAACAGGCCTTGATTGTCGAGCCTCAGCCGAAGCCGCGATAATCCGACGTGACCTGAGGCCAGCAGCGCCTGCGGCGTCGTGTCCTTGTCCGTCACCAGATCGGCGGACACCGAGATGAGCCCGGTCCGCACGCTGGTAACTTGAATGTTTTCTACCTCGAAGCGTCCGTCGGCCGGAAACCAATGATAGGAGGCCGTGACGTCCATCGGCCATTGCTGAAGCTTGGTGATGTAATTTGTCACCGGGCTTGACGTGTGAAACCGCCAGGTAAGGCCTTCGACGGCCAGCCGACCCCAAGTCGGGACTGTGGACATGTCCTTCTTGATCCCGGCGAAATTATCCGCCTCGATCTCGGCCCTCTTGAATACCCAGGTCTGATAGCTTGATGTTTCGATCGCGCCGTCAGTCATCACGCAGCCATTGGGGCGATCCTGTATTTGGGCATCGTCGCCAAGCTTGACTCCGTATTCGTCAAGCAGGGCAGTACACCTTGGTTTGGATGGATCGGTCGGAGCTGCATCGGCCAGAGCGGGGGCAAGTGCAATCAAAATGGCGGTAGCAAGAATAGGAAGGCGCATGATGCGGAGCGGTCCATTTTTGTTCGTGTCATCCGGGCCAATGGGCCCCTCGGGCGGCAGCTCGATGGGACTTGGCTTGCCGGTCGACGCGGGTTTGTCATCAGCCTGCTTGCGGTTTCGCATGATCGATGCGGCCACAACTGCAGAACGAATCTGATGACGTCATAGGGGCATAACCGCCAACCGTCAAATGAGGGTGCCGGCGATTTCGGCTTGCCTTGAAGTGCTGGCGGCAACGAATTCGAAGACGGGCCGACTGGAGCGCGCAGGCTTTTCCGGTTGCATTTTGTGCAGGTTGCAAAATTCCGGCGGTTGATGTCGTCCGCGCCTGCAGGCAAGGTCGTTCACGAACAATCGCGAGGCAGGGTATCGCCGATGGGATGGGAAGCACTGAGGCAATGGGATGAAGGTGCGGTCCGCATCGAACCACTCGCTGGCGGAGTTGCCAACGACGTTTGGAGCGTGCGCGTCCGAGGGCAGGTTGCCGTTGGTCGTCTGGGCCAAAGGAGCGATGCTGATCTCGCATGGGAGACGAAGCTGCTCCAATACCTCGACCATGAAGGTATGACCGTTCCGGTACCGATCCCGACGACTGACGGGCGGCTCTTTGCGGACGGCCTGGTGGTGATGAAATATATGGAGGGCGGCTCGCCGGAGACGGCGGCGGATTGGCGTCGCGTTGCCGATACGCTCCGTGAACTGCATCGGTTGACGCAGGGCTGGCCGCAACGCCCGGGCTGGCGGTCATCGACCGACTTTCTGCATGCCGACAGCGGAACGAGGGTCAACCTTGCGGCAATGCCGCCTGAGGGCGTTCGTCGATGCCGAGCGGCGTGGGCGCGGCTCATTGGGCGTCAGACATGTGTCGTTCACGGAAACCCCAGCAACCCTCACAATATCCGTATGACGGCAGATCACGTCGCCTTGATCGACTGGGACGAGTCGCATGTTGACGTCCCCGACCTTGACCTGGTGCTGCCCGACAACGCGGCCGGCCTTGACGACGTCACCTATGATATCGCCGAACAAGCCTCCGCCGCATGGGAGGCTGCCGTCTGCTGGAAGGACGACTACGCGGTGAGGCGGCTTGCCCAGGTTCGAGCGGTCTGAATGTCTTCCACAGACCGGTGACGGGATGCCATGTCTTCGCTTAGCGATGTTTGGCTTGATGGCGCGATTGCGATCGACCGCGAGGCCGTCAGATCTCGACGATAACCCCGATCGCGATGATCGCCAGAACCAGGGCGGCAATCATCGCATAGATCCAGTCTCGCTCGCGCAGGAAAATCGCCAGCATCAGCCCGACGCGAGTAATGGGCAGGAGAATGAAGACGGCGACCCCCAGCTTCACCAGATCGTGGCCGGTGAGCGGCAGCAGGAGCGAGGGTGGCAGTGGAACGGCGCCCAGGAGCATGCCGGCGGCAATCAGTGTGGACGCGAACCAGGTGCCGTACCACAGTAGGGCTGCGATGATCTGCTCTCGACGCGCAACACTATTGGCTGAGGGGATCATGCTGAAGCTCCCGGAAGATGAATGCCGAAGGCGCTCAAGCACATCTGAACTGCCAACAGAACCAGAATAACCACGAAAAACACGCGTAGCTTCTCGGCCGGAAGCCACATCAGCAGGCGTGCGCCGACGAGCGCGCCCACAACGGAGCCAAGCGCGATGGGTCCGGCAATTCCGATATCGATGTCGCCACGCATGAAATAGGCCGCGGCGCTTGCCGAGGCCGTCACTCCGATCATGAAGTTCGACGTGGCGGATGAAACCTTGATGGGAAGCCGTAGCGCCGTATCCATCGCGGGGATCTTCAGGACGCCGGAGCCTATCCCCAAAAGCGCCGAGACCAGCCCAGCCCCATACATCAGCATCAATGCCAGCGGGACCCGCCCAACTTCGTAGGGGATGGCCTCTCCTGTCGCCTTGTCCGGGAAGCTCGAATGCAATCGCAGAACCGTCGCCCAGCCCCGCACGTCAGGGGTGCGCGCATCGCGCGTCTCGTGCCGCCGGGCGAGCATTTGCCTTGCGGAGAGCACCAGGATCGCCGCAAAGAGACCGTAGAGAAACGAGGTGGCCACGATCCCGATAAGAAACACCCCGGTCACCGCCCCAAGGGTTGTCGCCGTTTCAAGGACTATGGCAAGCCGGATATTGGTCAGGCGACCCTTTAGGAAAGGAGCCGCGCTGCCACACGAACAGGCGATCACCGAAACGATGCTCGCTCCGATAGCGGTGTGAATGTTTACTCCGAAAAATAAGGTAAGAATGGGCACGATGAAGATGCCGCTGGCCATACCGAGCACCCCACCAAGCGCACTTGCACCGAAGGCGGCAATGAACAGCCACAATATTTCCATATGCCGTCCTTCCGCGTCACCATGTCCGACGCAAAAGCCGAGCCAGCGGGGCGATGAGATTGATTCGATTTGCGCAAGTTTAAGGCTTTTCGCGCCCGATAGGCCACCGTTGGGACCAAATCATGCTCTCTCCGCTGTGGTGGAGCACCCTGCGGTCATTCCCAAAAGCGCAGTCGCTCTTACTGCGGTTCCGTCGTCTCAGGTGCGATCAAAGCACCTCTCTCTGCTTCCGCGGCCGTGATTTGTGCGAGTAGCAATTCGCGACGATCGGGATCTCTGCAAATTTCGCCTTTAAGGTGTCTGGCTGCCTCCTTGCGGAGAGCGTCAATCCGGGGGCACATAATGGTCAGATGAGACCCGGTGGTAGATTGCCTCGCGAGTCACATATCCGACCGGCCGCATTCCTGCTGAATGCTCGATCAGGCAGCCGAGTTGGCGCGGGTGAGCTTGGCAATCTTCTTGATGTGGTTGACCGCAGCGATGCCCCCGTCCGTCTTCGTGAAGAGGTCGAGCTTTTCATCGTCATCGTTAGCGACAGGGGTCAGCGCCTTATCCATATACGCCTTCGCATCGGGATCTCTTGCGAGAAAATATGCAGATGCCGCCAACCTCACGATAGTACCCGCCAAGCTTACATGCTTGGCGAAGGTCTCCCAGGCGAAGCGAGGCCAGAAAAGGGCGGGATGTTCGCGTGGCAGGGCCGGGCGCCGTTCGGAGGGATGTTTCAACCTCAGCAGACCGCTTTGTAGCGGATGAACATTTTCCAACGGAACGGTGGTGGCAAATGAGACCAACACCTTGACGAGGCTCGCCAGCGGCACGCCGGTCGCAATCGCTCTGCGTAGCAGCGTTTTCACATGTTTCGGCGAATAATAGAGCGACCACGCTTCGTGGTAGATATTTTCCCATTCCTGTTTGCTCATTTTCGGATGAGCGGTGCAGACGTGTTCGACATCGTAAATATTGAGGTCGGGATCCATCGCGACGCCCGTCTTCCACAGCGTCTGATGATCCTCGGATCCGGGCAGCGGCGTCAGAATGAAAAACTCGATGACGTCGAGCGGCAGCTCTTCCTGAATGATGGCGATATCACGCCGGATCGACTCCGGCGTATCCGCAGGGAAGCCGAGAATATAGCCGGCCAGCGTCATGATGCCTTGCGCCTTCCAGGCAAGCAGCATCCTACGGTATTCGGTGATCTTGTTCTGGTTCTTTTTGGCGGCTGCAAGGTTATCCGGATTGACATTCTCGAGCCCGATGAAAACGCGGGTCACGCCGGCACGCTTGGACTTTTCGATGAAATTGGGGATCTTGTGGCATAGCGTGTCGACCTGGATCATCAGGCCGAGCGGGATCCCATCCCTTTCCTTAAGCTCGATCAGGCGATCGAAGATCGCTTCCCAATCCTTGTTGCGCGCGAAATTATCGTCCGTGATGAAGAATTTGTGGATGCCCTGCGCCCAGTTCATCCGCACCAACTTCTCGACATCGTCCGCGGAACGGAAACGGGACTTACGTCCCTGGACGTTGATGATGGTGCAGAAGGAGCACTGATAGGGACAGCCGCGTCCCGCGTCGAAGCTCGTGCTGAGACCAAGGGTGCCGTGGATATCGTCTTTCGGCAGAAACGGAACCGGCGTGCCGCCAATGCCCGGCAAGTCATTCATGAAATTATAAAGGGGCTGCAATCGGCCGAAGGCAGCATCCTGCAGCAGGCGATCGAGCCGACCTTCCAGTTCGCCGGCAAAGATGGAAATCTCCATGTCACGGCAGGCCTCAAGCCCCACAGCTTGACCGTCCAACATCGACAGACAACCCGAGACATGAAATCCACCGATGGAAACCTGGATCTGGGCGTCGCGGAACGGCTTTGCGATGTCGAGTGCACGCGGATATTGATTGGATTGAACGCCGACAAGGGCAACCATGCCGAAATTATCGTTCCGGCGAAGCTTGTCGACGAGCGCCGGAATATTGACCCGCGTATTGGTTTCGTCAATCACGGTGATGTCGATGTCGACATCTGGCCCGAGCACCTGACGTTCAACGCAATCACTCGCGATGCCGTAGATTGCCGCCAGCGAGTTTGATGGGATCATGGCTCGCCACCAGCGGATCACATATCCATCATCATCGTAGTGCGATGGCTTGATCATAATCAGCTGAAAACGCCGATTTAAGGCCTGCCGAACATGTGGCAAAATCTATCTTCCTGTTGAGCGACCGATCCGGGCCACAGCGAAGTTCGGACAAACATGGTGCGAGGGGCAGCCCAATTCAACGGGCGGCTTCCAAGTTAATCATTTGGACCTCGTGAAACCATCGGAGGACGCACGGGATGGGCGCGCATGTCCTGTATGTCGCCTCTTGAGCCGAGGGGGCTGCGAACTTACGCTTGATTGTCGCCATCGGACCCTGTAGGTACCTCGGTAGAACGCGACTGCCGTCATCTATAGGACGGGGTCGGGTGGCCGATTGACGTCACGCTGCTGACACGAGACTACGTGGCCGTTCTTTTTCGATTTCGTGCGAGAATGTGCCTCGCCGGCAAACCCGGTTTTGGCTCGTCGGAATGTGGAGAAGTTTCAAGCGCAAACGTTTGCTATTGCAGGGATAACCGTTCCTGGGCAATCGGCAATTTCGGTAAGGCGATCACCTCGTCTCGAATACGGAATTGCAATGAGTTGGGATCTGAACAGTTCCGCGGCCTTTTCCTCAGCGTTCGAAATAGCTTTCGGTGAGGTCATCAGGCCGCCGCGGCCCACAGAATATGCATGCTAGGTTGCCGCACCGATGTGACGCCGAGTGAACCGGGCATGCTCCAAAACGTTTGCCAGCCGCCCCGTCGCCATATCCGCCTCCGCAGCCGTCAGCCCCGAGAAACCCAAAAGCAGCCGTGGTTCCGGCGAAGCGGAGACATGCATGGGCGAGACCGGAATGACGACGACACCGCCCTTCAGCGCAGCCTCGGCCAGCGCCTGGTCATCCGTCCACGTGCCGGTGCTTTTGACGGTGAAATGAATGCCCTGTTCGGGCACCGGGGCGATCAGGTGGGCGGAGAGCCGCTCCTTCAAAAGCAAGGCGAGATTGTCGCGGGCGGCGCGGTGGCTCTCCCGCAGGCGGCGCAGATGGGCCGGGAAATAGCCCTCGTTGAGAAAATCGGCGACGACGAGTTGGTGAAGTGGTGCCGGGAAGCGGTCAATGATGGGGCGGACTGCGCGGAAGGCAGCAACGAGATCATCGGGAACGATCAGATAGCCGACGCGGAAGCTCGGTAGCAGCGCCTTGCTGAAGGTGCCGGCATAGATGACCCGCCGCGTCGCATCGAGGCCCTGCAGCGAGGCGATCGGATGGCCGTCATAGCGGAATTCACTATCGTAGTCGTCCTCGATGATCCAACTGCCGCGGGCCTGTGCGAATGCGAGCAGCTCCAGCCGGCGCGCCAGCGGCAGGGCCGAGCCCGAAGGATATTGATGCGACGGCGTGACGTAGATCGCCGCCGGCGCCGGGCCGTCATGGAGAGACAGCCGGTCGGTGATCAGCCCCTCGCCGTCGACAGGCAGACCGGCGATCTCGGCGCCGTTCAAGAGGAATGCGAGCCGGGCCGGGGGATAGCAAGGATCTTCGATCATCACGCTGTCGCCGGGCGAGACGAGCACTCGGATGGCGAAATCCAGCGCCTGTTGGGTGCCTGATGTGATGAAGATCTGAGCGGGATCGCAGCGCACGCCGCGCGAGGCGGCAAGATGGGCCGACACGGCCTGGCGCAACGGAAGCTCGCCCTGCGGATCGCGGTAGCGGTCGCTGGCGTAGTCGATATGGCGGTGGGCGAGCCGCTTCAAGAGCCCGGCGGTGCGCTCGTCATGGATCACGCGGCCGGTGGCAAAGGCGACCTGGGCTGGCGGCAAAATGTCCGTGCGCATCGCCAGCCGCGCCGCTGTGGAAATGCCGCGTCTCGCGCTGTGGTCAGCAGCCTCCGGCCTGCCGCCGCTTCCGATTGGCATCGGCGGCAGACCGGAGGCGACATA
Source organism: Rhizobium sp. ASV8 (assembly GCF_016429255.1). Lineage (GTDB taxonomy): Bacteria > Pseudomonadota > Alphaproteobacteria > Rhizobiales > Rhizobiaceae > Rhizobium. Next base: position 25,631 of record NZ_JAELUG010000078.1, on the reverse strand, counting down.
GGTGCCGGAGCCATGCCGCCCCTTAGCGTAGCCTTCGGCGATCAGCATCTCATAGGCCTCGGCAATCAGCCCGCGCGACAGCGACCATTCGACGGATGCCGTTCGGGTCGAGGGCAGTCGGTGGTCTGGCTGCAATGTCCCCGCGACGATGCCGTCGCGCAGCTGCAGATAGAGCTGACGCACTGCGGGGACAGACGAGGACGCATCGATCTCAGGCAGGAAACCGGCCGCCGCACTTTCGCGACGGAGAGTTCGTGCGCCGATCTGGCTGGGCGAAGTGGCTTGCATCGTAGACTCGAAGTGGCTCTGGATATTCTATCCACTATTAGCTTTTATCAAGCCACTTTCAACCGCTGCTCGGAAATTCCCATGCGCCAGTCTGCTGCCCCCTTCCTCTTCACAGGCACCATGCTTGCTGCGGCAGGTTATGGCGCTACCTTTCTGTTCTCGGCCTACTACCGCGCCCATGGTGGCAGCGATGTCGATACAGGACTGACGCTCGGCGCTGCCATGGTGGGAACATTTACCGGTGTGCCACTGGTCGGCTGGCTTTCGGGGCGGGTCGATGCGGCGCGCATGAGTGCTATTGCCACTGCTGCCGTGGCGCTCGGGTTTCTCCTGCTTGCCTTAGCTGGGGGCAGCGGCTTCGGCTTACCGCTCGTCTCGGGCTTTCTGATCGGGCTCGGCTGGGGTATGTTTTATATCGGCGCGCCGATGGCGCTTTCCGAGCGGGTTACCGACGCCGATCGCGGCTTCTGGTTCACCCGCTTTGGCGCCTTCCAGATGGCGGGTATCGGCGGTGGCCCTGTCATCCTCAATCTTGTACTGACGCAGGCGGGACTTGCGGTCGAGACCACCTTCATGCTGGTGGGCGCCGCATGCCTTGCCGCTTCCGTCCTGCTCTGGATCTTCGGCTCGATGGCGCCGGGCGCGCCGCGAACGGCCACACTTCGCGTCTGGGTACGCGATATCGGCGTGATCGCCCGCAGCGCCTCGATCCGCCCGATCGTGATGGTCGCGCTCGGCGCCTGCGTTTTCTCCGGGTTGCTGACCTTCCAGTCCTCGCTGGTCGAAGGCACCACCGCCACCGCCTCGACCTTCTTCGCCGTTTATGCGGTTACAGTCGTTGCCGCCCGACTGGTGCTTGCCCGCCTTTTGGCAACGCTGCCGCAGGCGCAGCTTGCCTGCGCTCTCTTGACCTCGATGTGCCTGGGTGTCGCCGCAATGTTCGGTATAGGCATCCATCCGGCCTTCCAGATCCTCTCGGCGATCCTCACCGGCATCGGCTACGGTCTCGTCTATACGGTCATCCAGACCTGGGCCGTCAACGACACCGAACTCCGCTACCGCCATGCGGCGCTGACCTGGTTCGCGATGTCCTATTTCGTGGGCGTCTTCGGTTTTCCTGCCGTTGGCGGCTGGGTGCTTGTCCATTTCGGCCGGAACGTCTTTCTTTCCATCATGCTCGCTGCAGCGCTGATCGAGCTCGCCATCGCGGCAAGCATCGGTTGGCGACTGAGTGCCAGCAAACGCGAGATAAGACGTGCTCGTTCTTGAGACGTATCCCCCGGAACAACCATCCTCTGCCCGAGAAGCCGCCGTCGCGTATGGAGGCTGTAAACTCAGCGTTCGCAGGCGAGGGAGGGCGGTATCTTTTCGGATGGAGTGAAGTTGAGTGATTTCACTCCGGCTCTGCGCAAAGGATAATTCTGCTAATTGAGGTATGCGTCAGCCCGCATAATTTGCTGTCCGATACGCTCCGGGTCGAGGAGCGAATAGATTTCGCGAATGCTGTTATCCTCGATCATGAAGACCATCACGGAAACCGGCCCATGATCACTTTCGACAATAACGCCTGTCGAACCGTTGACCAGGAGCCATCGCAGGTTCGCGTTCGCAACGGCGAAACTGGCCGCTCGCCGAGCTACCTTGTCTGAACCCCGAAGCGTTGCGGTGGCCGCTACACGCAAGATCCCGCCATCCGAAACGAACGTCACGTCGGGATGCAGTATCCGCAGCAGATCGTTGATGTCTCCACGCTGCGACGCCGCAAAGAAGGCGGTCACGACGTCTCTTTGCTTCTGCCTATCTTTTTCGAACCGGGTGTCGGGCATATGCTGTATCCGGCGGCGGCCCCGGCTGGCCAGCTTGCGCGTTGCTTCAGGTGTCCGATCGAGCATCGAAGCAATATTATCGAAGGAAAAGCCGAAGAGATCATGCAGGACGAAGGCTACCCGCTCAGCCGGTGCCAAAGTCTCCAGCACGACCTGGAGAGCAAAGCCGACCTGTTCCGAAAGGTGAACCTCGTGCTCGGCCCCGGTTTCGTTGATATCCGTAATGAGCAGGTCGGGCAAAACCAGGCCGACGGTATCTTCCGGGCGTGCTTTCCGCGCACGCAGTTTGTTGAGACAAACCCGCGCGACGACGGTAGTCAGCCAGCCTTCGATATTCTCGATTTCCTCGAGGTCGACGGGCCGCTTGCTCATACGCAGCCAGCTATCGTGCAGGGCATCGTCGGCATCGGCTATATTGCCGAGCATTCGGTATGCCAGCGCCTTGAGCCGTAAGCGGCTCCGCGCGAACTGTTCAGTCAGATTTTTATCTTGGCTCATCGGTCACATCCGCGCGTTCTGAGGTGTCACTAGCTTTGACACGCCATCTGGCCGAGATGTGACAAGGAACCGATTTCATCATGTCAAAAACTGCCCAACAACCTTTTGTTTCCACCGATCACTTGCAAGACGCAGCTCCCGACCGTCGTCGGCTTCGTTTGACGCTGCTGGCAATGTGCATTGCCGCTTTCATGATCCAGCTCGACGTGACCATCGTGAACGTTGCGCTCCCAACAATCCAGAAGAGCCTGGGCTCAACCGTGGGGCAGATGGAATGGGTGCTCAGCGGATATGCTCTAGGCCTTGCCGCGTTCATTCCTCTTGCGGGTGCAATGGGTGACCGGCTCGGCCACAAATCGATCTTCACTGCTGGCCTGATTGTCTTCGGCATCGGCTCTATTGGCTGTGCTCTCGGCGCGGACAGTACGACGCTCATTGCATCGCGAATGGTTCAAGGCGTCGGGGGAGCGGCAATTCTGGCGCTGACACTGGCTATTCTCAAGCGGGTCTATCCCGCCTCGGCGCGCGGCCGAGCAATCGGGACCTGGGCCGCGGTCGGAGGCACTGGTTTCGGGGCGGGGCCGGTGATTGGCGGCCTATTGCTGGGCTCTTACGGTTGGGCATCGATCTTCTGGGTCAATATTCCGTTCACGGCTCTGGCTGTTTTCCTAACACTGCTCGCAGTGCCGGGAACGCGTCATGCCTCAAGCATCCGGGCACTCGATGGTCGGGGTATCTTTCTGGCCTCGCTGGGGCTGACATCTTTAACGTTTGGATTGATTGAAGCAACGAGCCGACCATGGAGTGATCCGTTGACGCTTACTTCGATAGTGGGCGGCTTTTGCTTGCTTGGCGCTTTTGCCTGGTGGCAGCGCCATGCGTCTGAGCCATTGGTTCCTACGTGTCTGCGCGGTGCGCGCAGTTTTGTTGGCGCCTGCCTGATCTACTTCGCAAGTTACACGGCATTTGCTGGCACGCTTTATTATGTCACCCTGCTTTTCCAGAACATCAAAGGATGGTCCGCGCTGCAAACTGGGCTGTCGTGGCTGTTAATGAATATCCCGTTTCTGATTTTTGCTCAGCTCGCGGGCCATCTTGAAGCACGTTTCTCGACGCGAACTATCGTTACCACGGGCTGTTTCCTCTCGGCCCTTGGCGTTGCAACGCTTGCGGGCCTGGCGGACGTTCCTTCGTTGGACTATGCGGCTATCGGCTACGTTTTATCCGGCGCCGGCTTCGGCCTGCTTGTGCCGGGGGTGACACATGTCGCTATGCGCGACGTTCCCCCGAATGCCGCGGGTGCCGGGTCGGCCATCTTGAATTGCTCGAGGCAAGTGGGAACAGCGACCGGATTGGCCACGATCGGTGCCTTGGGTTCTGCTGCAACGACCAGTCGCCTGGCGAACGACTTCGGGGCAATCACCGCCAATCGCGAGGTTCTTTCAAACGTCATTAGTGGGCGACCCATCGAAACCTTGGGTGAAAATCTCAGAGAGATCGCCGTCGCCGCCTTTATCCATGGCTATCGAGTTGCACTCACAGCCTGCGTTCTGTGTCTTATCGCTGCAGCCCTCGTTTCAGTGTCCGCACTCCGAGCGAAAGAATAAATGCCAATGTGATGCCACCCAATTCTTCGCCCCCGCGTCATGCCTAGTCAAAAGCGCGGTCTTGCGGTTCGGGACAATCGGACGAATGGTTCTCTCGACGCTGTTGTTGCCGATGTCGATGCGGCCATCGGCCAGGACGCTGTGGAAACAGGATTCGGACAGAGAGGACAACGCGGGAGCAGAACACCGGTAACTGTGAACCAGTCAAGCATAGATACCTTTGGCTCTACCGGAAATCTCTTTAGTTCGGCTCGCTAAGGGGCGCGACTTCAGATCCGTCTCAAAAGCGCGAATCCTTGCAACAGTACGCTCGTCAGTCGGAGGCGTTGTCGGATCCCCCCTGAATCTCGATCAATAAGATAGAGAGATGGTTATGGCTGCCGCTAGACACGGATATTTGTCAGATCGTGCGGCATATCGCGTGAATGCCAATGGCATCTACGCCTGCGGAGACGACAGCCTGGCTAATCCTAGCCAGGCTGTCGCAAGCACGTGATTACAATACGCTAACGTTCTCGGCCTTCGACTTGCCGGTCTTGCGGTCCTGGCCGACTTCGAAGCTGACCTGGTCACCCTCCTTGAGCGAGCCGCCGCGCTGCAAGGCCGACACGTGAACGAAGACATCCTGTCCGCCATTCGACGGAGTGATGAAGCCAAATCCCTTGTCTTCGTTGAAAAACTTTACGGTACCTGTAGGCATGACTTTTCCTTTTAGATTTTCATAGCCGTTCTATCTCGACAAATGTTTCTATAGCGCGATCCCAGCGTCTATCAATCGGCGCAACCGGAATTGGTGAGTATTTTGGCAAATCTGCTGCTTCCTGGAACCTTTTGATGCTTTTGCGGCGGCTTCGAAGCAGGGCAAAGCGGTAATTTAACACCTCAACGCATTTCGGCTGTCTCATCCGATGTGCAATCTGATTGTCTGCGCGGGTGATCGACTGGTCTGACGTCGGGGAGTCGAACGGCTTGGCGTGCTAATCCGATCAATGTTGCCAATAGGCCTTTGCAAAGGCCGGAGCATTCAAATGCCAACGCAGAATGCGCTGTGCGGTCGCACTGCATTGTTAGCTTCGATTTCGATGATTTCAGACTGATTGACCCAAACTGGGAGCGAATATTCGCAGCAGATTTACAGGGTTCCGACAGGTGGGATCCCGGCCGCCTCCGGATTGGATGGTCAAAAATGGATGGTCACTCTCGCTTGGCACTTGAACAAGTTTCGTCTAATGTTCATAATAATATGAAGTTTCGGACAAGGGCAGGCTCAGTTCGAGCTTGTTGCTGTTCAGTGAAATATTGAGAGGCACGATTGTGAGGGCATTATGCAGCGCCTACAACGCCTTGCAAAAGGCAGCTTACCCCGTAAAAACCTAGAGACCCTTAAGCGAGTATTTGATCAGGTGGTAGGAGAGGCTCGATCCGAACTCGACGAGCAGCGCCGCGATCGCTTGGCCATGCGACTGATCTGGTTGTTTCGATGTGGATTGGTCAATCCCGCCCATTTGGAGCGGATTGCGATGCTTTGGGAGCTGACTGATGATCAGCTCGCCAAATCGAAGACAGGCTACAAGACGAAGTCGTCTTTTCCCGGGTTCGGTGAGCCATGATAGCGCCACTTGATCGGCACCTGCCTCACCAAAAAGGTATGAAATGGTGCTGATCCAATGCACGATGGCGCGGGTCCCGCTGGGATGGGCGCTCGCGACCGACCAACGGCAGTGTGGGGTAGGGGTCGGTGCAAGGACTCGGATTTGCCGCCAGCATAGAGACCGCCAGGCGATCCTCAGGCATAACTTAGGTTGCAAGACTCCGGCGAAAAGGGTGGCAAGGGCCGGTTCGACCGTTAGGTCACCGGAAGCTACTGACGACAGCGCCACCAAACCCGGGTCCTCAGCCGATGGGCTGCGACATCCGCTTGTTCATCAACCGATCGATGGCCTCATAGCTAGCCCTGGTGAGCGGCGACAGCAATTGGAGCCGCCCGGTCATTGCTGCTCGGCATCATCATAGACGCGCCGATTTTCTTCTATCCTGGGCAAGTTGTCCATGAGCCAGGAGTTGATGCTCTCCAAGGCTTTTAGCATTCCGGCCCCCATTTCGGTCAGTTCGTATTCGACGCGTGGCGGTACCTCCGGAAAGTAGTAGCGCGAGACAAGGCCATCTCGCTCCAGGTTTCGCAGCGCGAGCGTCAGCATGCGCTGCGTGATCCCTTCAATTTCTTTCTTGAGCGCGGAGAACCGAAGCCTTTTCCCGCGTGCGAGTGAGAGATGCCAAAGGACCTGAACGGTCCATTTGTCTCCCAGCCGTCCGCAAATGCCATTCGATGGCAGCGGTCTGAAACCGCGTCCGCCGTCAGGCTGCTTGTCCGATTTAGCAACGACCGTTGGTTCCAAAGCGTATCATCCTTGTGCCTGAGGCTGAGAAATGTGCTGTCTTCCGATGCGATTCAATTCGTATATATGGATAGCCCTTGTTCTGAGCGAGGGTATCCCATGATAAATCACAGACGTCCGATCCTGGTATTGGGAGCGACGGGTCGACAAGGCGGATCGGTCGCCAAAGCACTCCTGAAAGCGCGCTGGAATGTTCGCGCTCTTGTTCGCGATCCGACACAACCGGCATCGGCAGCACTGCGGCAGCAAGGTGTCGAGCTGGTACGCGGGTCCTTCGACGACGCCGAGGCAATGGCCGCTGCAATGAGGGATGTTCATGGCGTCTTCAGCGTCCTGCCATCCAATCTGTCGGCGGAGGACGAGGTCCGGTATGGAACTTCGATCGCCGATGTGGCCGCAGAGAGCCGCATCGATCACTTCATCTATTCTTCCGGCGCGAGCGTCGGCAATACGCTGACCGGGGTTGCGCGTTTCGATGCCAAGCCCTGCATTGAAGCGCACATCCGCAAACTGCCGCTGACCGCAACTATTGTGCGACCGTTGATTTTTATGGAAATGCTCCTTCGCCCGGGCTTCGGTCTGGAACAAGGTCGGCTGATGTCTCTGATCCGGCCGGATCATTCGATGCAGTTGATCGCTGTTGACGACATCGGAAAAATTGTTGCTGCACTGTTTGGAGACAAACCACGCTTTGCAGGGATTACAATAAAAATTGCCGGCGACCGGGTGACCGGTCACGAGCTGGAAACTGCCTTTTCTGACGTCGCTGGACATCCCATCACCTATGCCCGGCTTCCAGATGCGGTATTGGTAGCCAACGCGGATCTTGCGCATATGGCGGCCAGTCTGGAGAACGGGCCGCTTGCGGAGCTTGCGGATCTGAATCTCATGCGCGAACTCAATCCGGAACTGCTCTCGTTCAGATCCTGGCTTGCCAGCCGCGACCGCAAGGCGCTCGATGCCGCGTTCGGAAGGAATGGCGAGGTGGACCAGCCCGGTTGACCCTAGTCTCGGCAGCGGCGTTGGCTATTCGTCGGCCTGCGGCCCGACATCTCCGACAGCGGATGAGCTGTTTCACTTCATCGTCACTCATTGACGCGGAGGCGCTTCGCCACAATAAGGTCAAGCCGAAAAATGTGGTAAGCACCACAGTAACAACAACAGGAGCGTATGAATGAGCGAACCGACCGTAGAAGATGCAATCAACCGCATTTATGAATCGCTCCAGGCGGACAATACCGATATCGACTTGCATATAGCCAATCTCAAGGAAGCCTTGAAGCGGGCGGGTTTGAAGGAAGCCGTCTTCGACCCGACTAGGCTCGTGCAAAACAATCGCTCCGGCAGAAAGCTTATGCAGGCGTACTTTCGGCAGCGCGGCGTGACGGTGAAATTCAGCGGCTCGTGATAACTCCAACGGCGCTAGACGGGCCGTGGTGGTGTCGAGTGAGCTTCCGCTAACGCGATCGGCTGGGCGTTGGTTCCAATGATCCGGCCGATCGCCAGCTGCAAGCGCGTCGCTTTCCACAGTTTCCATGTGGGTTTTACGAGGAAGAAGCGTATGCCAATGCAACGGCAGAAAGTTGCTTGACGGTTCCATAATAAACCTTATCTGATTTTTATGCGACAAGGGGGGTGGGTTCATGGATGAAGTGCGACTTGCAAATGATACCAATTGGTTGTCACTCGCAAGGAAGACGCAATGGAACGCACCTACTCCCACATCGATCTGGATGAACGACGCAAGATTGCCCGCTGGCGAATGGCTGGCCTAAGCGTTGGGATCATCGTCGAGAAACTCGGACGACATCGTTCGACGATCTTTCGCGAAGTCAGACGCAACATGTTCGTCGATAAGCAGATACCCGATCTCAGCGGCTACTATTGCGTGACGGCGCATGAGATGGCTTGTGAACGTCGGGCGAAGTTGCGGAAGCTAGCGCGCTTCTCGCATGTCCGGCAATCGGTGATCGATCGGATCGTGCATGGCTGGTCGCCGCAGCAGATCGCCGGCCGCATGCGCCTGGAACGGCACCCCATCTCGGTGAGCCACGAAACGATCTATAAGTTCGCATATTCGAGTGACGGCCATGCCATCAAGCTGTGGCGACATTTGCCGGAGCATCGCGCCAGGCGCCGGCCGAGACATGCCAGACGCAAGCACGGCCAACGCTTTAGCCCGGATCTGAACATCCTGCGCCGTCCAGACGTCGTTGCCGATCGCAAGCAGTTCGGCCATTGGGAATGTGACCTGATCCAGTTCCGAAAGAAGTTCGGAAAGGCCAACGTGACATCGCTTGTCGAGCGGGTCAGCCGCTTTGCGATCTTTCTGCGCAACAACGACCGTCAATCTCGGCCCGTGATGAATGGCCTCATAAAAGCATTGCAGTCGCTGCCCCATCTTGCCCGCCGTTCAATCACCTTCGACCGCGGGACGGAGTTCACCGACTGGCCGTACCTACAGGCGAGCATCGGCACCCAGACATGGTTCTGCGATCCACAATCACCCTGGCAGAAAGGCACGGTCGAGAACACCAACGGTCGGGTACGGAAATGGCTTTCGAGAGAGGTCGATCCACTATCGGTCACAGACGCAGATCTGATCGAGATCTGCAACCACCTCAACGCGACGCCGCGCAAATGCCTTGGCTATCGAACGCCCGCCGAAGTCTTCCGCAAGAAATTGCTCGCCCAGATAAGGCATGCCAGTTAGTTTAGGCAGCCCCGCAAGTCGCGGTTCAGCCTGAACTCACACATGCCATAAGCAATTGACCCTCGCCGATCGGTGCTGCCTTCATTATCTTGTCGAGCGCAAGGTTCCGATCAATGAGATGGCGCGCCAGCTCGGTCGCCACCGCTGGATCATCTATCGTGAGATCAGACGCAATACCTTTAGGGATCACGAGCTTCCTGAATACAGTGGCGACCGAAGTGTTCATGGCGCATTTGCAAGAGGGTAGCTGATCCCCTACCCTCAAAACTGGCCATGGTGCACTTGGAGGAGCTTCTCCAAAAGCCGCAAAGCTGAAGTGTCCTGTTTCTGTAAAGTTGGAATGTCGCACTCCCCGGGTCTGAACGATGCCCGAGAGAATAGCGAGGGACGCCTTCCTATCGTATGGGTCCCGCATTTATCCGTGGGTGGCATGCTGTCGGTTACATCACCTTTCCTCATTATCGAAGCGTGGCATCCTCGCAACATTGCCGCAATATCCAATCCGATCCGCCAACGCTCCATTCCCAAGGCCGTCAGACGTCCTAGGTAGAACTTGCCTGTCGATATCGAGGTTTATCTTGCGTCTAATTTTGACCCTTGCTCTCCTGGGATTCCTTGCGGCTTGTGCCCGCCCGGGGTCGGAAGTCCTCACCCTGGTCAAACCGCAGGCTAGCGCGAAGACAGTGACGATCCTGGTCGCGACCAACCGGACGCCTGGAAAAGAAATCGAGGGGGCATTCATGTCGGGCCGATCCGAGCGCCTTCGATATGCCGAGGTCATCGTGTCGATCCCGCCGCGTCACAAGCCGCCTCAAATCGAATGGCCGAATGGCAAGCCTGACCCGATGAACACGTTCGCGGTCGTTGGGAGCCGAAGCCTGTCGCGGGACGAGTTCGTCATGCTGGCTCAGAGAAATAATCGGGAAAAGCCGGCCGGCGTTTTTGTCCATGGGTATAATTACAGCTATCAGGAAGCGCTTTTCAGGCTGGCGCAAATGTCGTCAGACGCGGCACTTGGTGGCGCGCCAATTCTCTTCGACTGGCCCTCCAAGGCTTCTCTAGCCGGGTATATCGCCGACCGCGATGCAGCCGCATTTTCCCGTGATGACTTTGTTTCCGTTCTGAACGATCTTGGAAAAGCTGGGGTTCGAACGGACATCCTCGCCCACAGCATGGGGGCATGGCTGGCTGTCGAGACGATCAGGCAATTGTCGCTGATGAAGCGGGCGGATACCCTTTCCCAAATAGACGAGCTTGTTCTGGCGGCGCCCGATATAGACATCGACCTTTTTGGCAAGCAGCTTGCCATGACCGACCGTTTGCGCAAGCCCATCGTCATCCTCGCCGCGAAGGACGACCTTGCACTTGCCTTGTCCCGAAGGCTCGCAGGGTCTGCAGCAACTGCGGGCGCGCTCGATATAAATGATCCACGCACGCAGCAGCTTGCGGCCCGCGACAACCTGATGATTGTCGATATCTCCAAGCTTCCTTCGATGAATGGCTCCAATCATGACAGGTTCGCCGCGTTGGCTGCGGTCTATCCGCAGCTGCGCAACCAAGGACGGGGCAATCCCGTCGCCGGCACGGGAGCATTTGTGCTGAACGGCGTTGGTGCAGTCGTTTCAGCGCCTTTCAAGCTAGGTGGAGCGGCCCTGTCACAATAGGGGGCGAGGTCGCACATGCGCCGGACAAAGCAACATCGCCTGTAAACTTGTCATTTGGCCAAATTGGCTTTCAATCACTACAAGTCGGCACCTGAAAGCACCGCAGTTGGGAGATCTACCGAGAGTTTCAGGCCGTCCATATGCCAATCCTTCGTCATGGAGCCATTCAGACCGGCGAGAGCAGCCTTTTCTAACGTTGTGCCAAATCCCTCACGAGTCGAGGGCGGGGTGAGGCCAAGCGAAATGCTCTCCTCCCAAAGAAGACGAACCAGGCTATCCGTCACCGACAGTTCCACCGTCAATGCTCCCGTCGGGGTTGATAGCGCGCCGTGTTTTGCCGAGTTCGTCACGAGTTCGTGCATGAGAAGCGCAAAGGATGTTAGGGCCTTGCCTGCAAGCGGATGATCCGAACCCCGGATCGCAATTTTCGAACCCTGCTGATGCTCATATGGCGCGAGAATTGCTTGTATCAGCGACTTGACTGTCGTGGCAGCGGCCTTGACCTCACCGCTCCCGGAGAGGTCAGGCAAGGTCAGTTCATGCGCACGCGCAAGCGCATGCAACCGTGATCTTAGCTCACTTGCCAGCTCCGCCGCGTTTGTTGCGGATTTGGCACTCAGCGAGATTAGCGCGGAGGCAACGCTGAACAGGTTCTTGATGCGGTGGTTGATCTCGCGCAGCAAAAGATCCTTGTCTCTTGCCGCCTCTTTGAGCGCTTCGGCCTGGGCCACGAGCCTATCACGTTGCACGGCGAGCTGCTGTTTTTGGCGGTAAAGCTCATGGAAGACCGCGACTTTGCTCCGCAGGACATCCGGCTCGATCGGCTTTTCGATGAAGTCAACCGCGCCCGCCTCATAACCCTGAAAGCGCCGCTGGCCGTTGCTGGAGCCGGCCGTGACGAAGATGATCGGAATGTGGCGTGTGCGCTCATTTCCACGGAGCAGTTCCGCAAGCTCGAAGCCGTTCAGACCGGGCATGTGAACGTCCACCAATGCGAGAGCCACATCGTGCTCCAACAAGATTTCCAGAGCCTGGTCGCCGGACCGCGCTTTCAGCAGAAGAACATCATCACGGCGAAGCAAGGCGTCCAGCGCCACGAGGTTTTCCTCGAGATCATCAACAAGAAGAAATGGAACCTGGTTCATCAATTGCCTCAAATCTTCCCTAGAAATTCACGGATCGCCGCAAGCGGCATAATATGCGCTTCGGGTACCATCGCTATGGCCGCCGTCGGCATGGCAGCGGCGGCGGAACTCGATGGGTCTTGAACGATTGCTGTTCCGCCTGCATCAACTACGGCCCGTAGCCCCTGTGCACCATCGCTATTGGCGCCGCTCAGCACGATCGCGACGAGGCCAGGCCCATAGGCGTCCGCGGCGCTTTCGAACAGCACGTCGATCGAAGGTCGAGAGAATAAAACGGGCTCGTCATTGGAGAGCGCAAGGCTGCCGCCGGCTTCCACGAGAAGGTGATAATCCGGCGGAGAGAAATAAACCGTCCCTCGCTCAAGCGGTTGCTTGTCTTCCGCCTCGGTCACGGAAAGAACGCACTTCGTCTGGAAAAGCTCCGCCATGATGCTGCGCCGGTCCGGCGGCACATGCACGACCACGACGACAGGCAGGGGGAACCCCGCTGAGAGAAAGGGAAGAATGCCAGACAGCGCCTCCACAGCGCCAGCCGACGCGCCGATCACCACGGCTTTGAAGGGGTCCTGCATCAATCGGCCCGCCGCTGGTAGATCTTTTCGTCACGCACAAATTCACCAAAGGCGGAAGCGTGTGCCGAGAAGCGCATGCTTTCTTTGCTTCCGAGCCCCAGAAACCCTTTTCGGACCAGTGAATCCCTGAAAAGTGCAATTGCCCGGTCCTGGAGTACGCGATCGAAATAGATCATGACGTTTCGGCAGGATATGAAATGCATTTCTGCAAAGACCGCATCCGTCACCAGACTGTGATCGGAAAACACAACATTCCGTCGCAGGCTCTTGTCGAACGATGCCCTGCCATAGGCAGCCTGATAGTAGTCCGACAATGAGGATTTTCCGCCGGACAGCCGGTGGAATTCTGTAAAGTGCTGGAGCCGATCGAGCGGAAAGACGCCTTTCTCCGCCGCCTGGAGCGCCTCTTGATTGATATCGGTCGCGTAGAAGATCGTGCGATCTTCGAGCCCTTCTTCACGAAACAGAATGACAAGCGAATATAGCTCTTCACCGCTGCTGCAGCCGGCGACCCATACCTTGAGCGAGGGGTAGGTTCGCAGGTGCGGTACGACCTTGTCGCGGATCGCCCTGAAATAGCTGGGATCCCGGAACATTTCGCTCACCTGCACCGTCAGGTAGCGCAACAGGATCGTGACCATGCCGGGATCGTGCAGCAAGCCTTCCTGCAAAGCGGAAAACGTCGCAAAACCGAGATGCGCCCGGGCTTGTTTCAGCCGGCGCTTGATAGATGCCATCGCATAATTGCGAAAATCATAATGATATTTGAGAAACAACGCTTCCAAAAGGAGGCGAATTTCGATCTCTTCGATTTTCTCGGTTGTCGGCGTCTCGCTCATTTCGGCATCCACACGCGAACGAGCGAGAGAAGCTTCTCGACATCGAGCGGCTTGGCCATGTAATCGTTGGCGCCGGCCTCTATGCAGCGTTGCTGATCGTCGGGCATCGCCTTGGCCGTCAGGGTTATGATGGGCATTTTTTTCCACGCCGGATTCTTGCGAATTTCCCGCGTCGCACTCAGGCCATCCATGACGGGCATCATCACGTCCATGAGGACCAGATCAATGGCCGCTTCCGGCGATGCGGAAGTTCGGTCCAACACGTCCAGCGCTTCCCGGCCGTTGCGCGCGATCTGGACGATTGCGCCCCTCGGCTCAAGTATGTTCGAGAGGGCATAGACATTGCGCACGTCGTCTTCGACGACGAGGATCCGCCGGCCCTCGAGCACGGCGTCCCTGTTGCGCGCTTTCCGGATCATTTTCTGCTGTTCGTCGGGCAGTTCGGAAATAACTTGATGAAGGAAGAGGCTGACTTCGTCGAGAAGGCGTTCGGGCGACTTTGCACCCTTGATTATGATGGATTTCGAGTAACGGCGCAGCCTCTGCTCGTCATCGCTCGACAATTCCCGGCCGGTATAGACTATCACGGGTGGAAATGCGTAGGCGCTTTCCTGGCTCAGTGTCTCGAGAAGTGAATAGCCCGACGCGTCGGGAAGCGTCAGATCCAGCACCATGCAATCGAAAGTGCTTTCCCTGAGCAGGTTCAGGCAATCGGCTGCGGTACTTGCGGTGACCGTTTCCACATCGCGCGACGCCAGCAGCTTTGCGACTGCCTCCCGCTGCACGGCATCGTCCTCGACCACCAGGATCCGATGAACGCGCTGAGACAATCTCGCTTCGAGTTTTTTCAAAACGTCTACCAGCTGGTCCCGATTGACGGGTTTGATTGCATATCCTGCAGCGCCAAGCAAATAGGCCGTCTCCGTGTGATCGCCACCTGAGACGACATGGATGGGAATGTGGCGGGTTCGCACATCGTTCTTCAACCGGTCAAGCACGGCGAGGCCAGATTGATCTGGAAGCCCTATATCCAGGACGATGGCGCTCGGCAGAAAATCCTTCGCAAGGCTCAACGCTTCCTCGGCTGTGCCTGCAACGATCGACTGAAATCCCATTTCCCGCGACAGATCCCGCACGATCGATGCAAAATTAGCGTCGTCCTCGATGACGAGAAGAACGCGCTTTCCGCCGCTCAGCGCGTCCCTGTCGTCATCGATTCTGCGAGACAGCCTTTCGTGCGGCAGTGGTCGATCGCTTTCCTGCGCTTTGCCTGCCGTCTCTGACATGGGTCGGCCGGAATGCTCGCGTGGTGCGACTTCAGACGGGTCGTAGGTCCGCGGGAGTGTAACGCTGAACGTACTGCCCTGCCCCGGCTGGCTGTCGACCGCAATCGTTCCGCCCAGGAGCCGGACCAGTTGACGTGAGATGGACAGTCCAAGACCCGTGCCACCATATTTGCGGCTGATCGTTCCGTCGGCCTGATGAAACGCGTCAAAGACATTCTGTTGCTGTTCCTCCGCAATGCCAATGCCGGTGTCAGAGACCGAAAACGCAACGCTGCCACCTTTCGTTTGCGAAATGGACAGCGTCACCGTTCCCACTTCTGTGAACTTAATCGCGTTCGACAGCAGGTTCTTCAGGACTTGTTCGAGGCGCTGCGTGTCGGTTTCGATGCTTGCCGGCGTGTCGTCGGCGATCACCACCTTGAACTCAAGGCGCTTGTCTCCAGCGAGGGGTTCGAAAACCTGGCGGAGGTTGCCGGCCAAGCGATCGATTGAGGTCACCTGGGGGTGGATATCGACATGGCCGGCTTCGATCTTCGACAGGTCGAGAATATCATTGATCAGGTTCAGCAGGTCGTTGCCCGACGATTGGATCGTCTTGGCAAATTTCACCTGTTCGTCGGTCAGATTGTCGTCTGGATTGTCGGCCAGAAGCTTTGCAAGGATGAGCGAGGAATTCAGCGGTGTTCGCAATTCATGCGACATATTGGCGAGGAAGTCGGATTTGTACTGGCTGGCCCTCTCGAGCTCTCGCGCCTTTAGTCGCACGGACGCGTTGATGTGCTCGAGATCGTCGCGCTGGACCTCCAGCTGCCGCGCCTGCTCTTCCAATTGAAGATTGGTCTGCTCGAGTTCGACCTGTTGTTGCTCGAGACGCGCCTGGGATTCCTGCAACGCCCTGCCCTGTTCCTCCAGCTCCTCGTTCGAGACCCGAAGTTCCTCGCTCTGTGCCTGCAGCTCGCCCGACTGTCGCTGCGTCTCCTCAAGAAGATCCTGCAGCTCGCTGCGGTAGATTGCCGAGCGAACCGCAGTCGCGATCGCCTCGGACGCTTGCTCCAAAAGCGTGACGATCCGCTCATCGATCGGGTGCAAGAAGCCAAGCTCAATCACGGTATTGACGACATTGTCAATTTTTCCGGGAAGAATAACGAGATGTCTCGGCTTGTCCCTTCCAAGCGCTGAACCGAATGCGATGTAGCCGTCGGGAACGTCGTCGACAACGAATGCGCGGCCCTCGGCAACAGCTTGTCCAAGAAGACCTTCGCGCGCTGCGAAGGTCGCTGGTATGTCTGCATGGGAGGGAACGCCATAGATGGCAGCTCTCCGGAAGGTGCCTCCGTTGCTTGTGAACACAGCGCCCGCGACGGCACCGACGTAGCGGCCCAGAAACTCGAGAAGGTTGTTGCCCAATTTATCGATCTGCTGATCGCCGATCATCGCAGAAGCGATCCCAATCTCACCAGACTGGAGCCATTCGGCGCGGCGGCGCGCCAAAGTCGCCCGGCGCATGAGGAAGCCGATAGTCGCCGTCAAGGCGATGCCGAGGATCCCTGCTAAAATGGTGCTTAAGAATGCGCGTTGCTGGGCGGTGGCCATGGCATTCATGCGCCGGGCGCGAATATCGGCCTCATCCCGCGCAATAGCGGCAATCTGCGACCGGATTGCATCCATCGCGTCTTTGCCGCGGCTTGAATTGACGATCGAAAGCGCCGCCTCAAGGCCCTGGGTCCGTCGAAGCTCGATCGTTTCAGCAAGTTCGGCGAGCTTTACTTCGACCTGCTGTTTCAGCAGTGCCACTCTCCTGACCTGCGCATCGTTGCCTTGCGTCAACTCCGCGAGCTCGGCCAACTTTTCGGGAATGGCCTGGAGCGCGGTCTTATAAGGCTGCAGGTAGGTCTCGTTGTTCGTCAGAAGAAAGCCACGCTGACCCGTCTCGGCGTTCTGCGTCTGCGACAGCAACTCATCGACAGCGACGATGACCTCATGAGAGCGGACAATGCCGTCGCTGCCCCTCTGAAGTTCAAGAAGATTGAGATAGGCAACAAAGCTGCTGGCAACAAAGAAGACGATGGCGCTCACAAGTGCGATCACGACAGCGGGATCGAGGCCCAACGTGCGATGCGAGGCTTGGCGCCCAATCTCTTGTCTCATAACGATCCTTACCAGTTTTACCCGTGGGAAAGGACCCTCCAGGCACGCGTGCTGATTGAACTCGAAACGCCATATCAGATCGAGGCATTGAAGCGTATCGGTTTTTTGCATGATTGACGTGCTGACCAGCCCTAAATCCGGAAGCCGGATCACCTTAATGCCGACTGGGCAACTTCAGCGGACATGTCTCGAAAATTGAATTCGATTCGATGATGCCGAGCACCAAGCTGACTACGAAGCCGCTCGTTCTGACGGAGCCCGCGAAACGCTCGCCAAGCGCCCGTGGGATCTGGTTGCAAACCACCGTCGCCTTCTACAACAGGACGCTGTGGCGCTATGGCGAATAGCAGCGCACAGTCCATTCGGCCTTGCGAAAGCTGGTTAGATGAGCGACGCCGTCAGCCAGTTGGAAACGCGACATTGGCACCGCCGGCTAGCCCCCGATCCGACGGGCCGGGTTGAATGGTCTCCACCAGGCTGAAGGTCGTCATCCTCGCTGCCCACATTGGCATTGACCGGCGCGTCGAAAAGCAACGTTCGTAGCGATGTCCGGCCACCCAGCCTGTAGCTTGTCGTAGGGCGGCGACCGATATGGCAGTCGCCAGCTCCGTGTTGAGTTTGGCGAGGTTTCGACCAGGTTCGATTTCGAGTTAGTCCGTCGGAACGGATCTAACACCGTGAAAAGAGCAATGGTTTGAACCGGCGGAGGGTTTATCGCCAAATGCGAGCGGGGTTGGTTCTGCGCGCAAATCAACAGCGCCCGACATATTCGTCACGGCGCAAACCCGTCGTCCGACACAATGACTATTGATCGGCGTCACAGGCAATGACGGACAGCACATAATATGTGCCAACGCTAGCGCAGAACTGTCCGCTATGGTCATAACTTCATCGAGGACGCGCTGTTATTGCGCCAACCGAGCGCTGGGGCGACGTGTGACAATATTGTTTCGAGTAGGTGAATATTATGGTCGACCCCAAGTTGGTTGGGGATCGTGACGATGAGTGTATCGGCAGCACCAACAGCTGTATCGCTTTTCAGATCATCGATGAGGCGATCTGGTTCTCCTGCATAGACTTTGCCAAACCGCGACAAGGATCCATTGAGGACCCCAATTTCATCCTGAGAACCCCGTGCGCGATCAAAATACCGCCTGTCTGTGTCCGTTGTGATGGGCAGAATGCTGCGCGCAACCGCAACGCGTGGCGTGCGCGAGTGGCCAGCGCCTTTCCAGGTATTGCGGAAAATTTCAATCTGTTCCGTCTGGAGTTCGTGGAACGGTATCCCGGTGTTTTCGGACAGTAACGTGCTGCTCATAAGGTTCATGCCTTGCTGCGCGGTCCATACCGCAGAGGCTCTTGTCGCTGAGCCCCACCAGATACGATCTGAGAGGCCCATTGATTGGGGCTCGATTCTCAGGTCAGGGGCAGCACCCTCGGCGAGATATTCGGAGCGCGCGACCCGCTGGCCGTCAATGGCCGTTCGAAAGCGCATCGTATGGGCCTGCGCCATCTCGACATCACTGCTTCCCTCTTCCGGTATGAAGCCAAATGTCTCGTAACCGCGCTCGGCTGTCTCCTGCGATCCCCGGCTAATCCCCAGTTGCAGCCGGCCTGAACTGATCAGGTCGGTGGCTGCCGCCTGCTCTGCCAACGAGAGCGGATTTTCATATCGCATGTCGATAACGCCTGTTCCCAGCTCAATGCGTTTCGTGCGTGCGGCAATGGCCGCCAATAGCGGCATTGGCGTCGCAAATTGTGGAGCAAAGTGATGTACGCGGATTGCGGCCCATCCAGTCCGAGGTCTTCCGCAGCCACAGCGAGGTCAATGGTTTGAAGAAGTGCGTCTTGTGCTGTTTTCGTCTTTGATTCTGGAGCAACCAAATAATGACCGAACGACAGGAACCAAATATTCTTTGTCATGATGGCTCTTTCTAGGAATTGTGTAACTCTGCACACGGCAACGCCGACAGGCAGGTGCGTGGAAATCGGCGCAACTTGGCGTGAGTGAACAATCTAGTTGCTCGGCTGGGGCGCGGCGCTGCTCAACGAGCGCGAGAATCGGTGTAGGACATTAATCAGGATTGCCAGCAGGAATGTCAGCGCCGCCATGCCGATGAGCAGGAGGTGGAATGATCCCGCATAGGCAGCAGGGTCGCCGCTCCAGCCCGCTGCAACACGGTGGGCAATGTCGGGGTCGC
Organism: Rhizobium sp. ASV8; assembly: GCF_016429255.1. Taxonomy (GTDB): domain Bacteria; phylum Pseudomonadota; class Alphaproteobacteria; order Rhizobiales; family Rhizobiaceae; genus Rhizobium. The sequence continues at coordinate 6,448 of NZ_JAELUG010000078.1, read as the reverse complement.
CGATCGCGGTCGACAGAAGGGTTCCCATAACGGCTCCGTAGGCGGCAACACTAAGCGCCTCGCTGCCCAATCGAAGGAAGTTGAGGACGCCTGCGGCCTCGCCGCTCATCTCCTCGGGCACGGCAGCCAAAGCATCACCGTCGATCAATCCGAGCGGCAAGCCCCAGCCGAAGCCCAGCGTGGCCATTGACATGGTAAGAAGAACCACGGGAATGTCACGCCCCGGCAAAAGCAGGCCGAGGTCGCCGATGATCAGGAGGGTCAATGAAGTATTGATAATCACAAATGAGGAGATCCACCGGACATTTTGGGTCAGCAGATTGGCGAAAAAAGGGGCGATCAGGACAGGCAAGGTCAATGGCAGCATAAAAAGGCCGGCCTGCGCGGCGTCCATTTTCATCACCGCGCTCAACGCAACGGGAAGATATGTGAGAATTGAAACATACGCCACAGACCCTGCTACCGGTACGAGGACAATCGCCAGGAACAGCCGATTGCGAAGCGGCGAAAAGTCGATGAGTTTTGCGTTTGTGTGTGGTGCAGCATTATGGTTGACGCGCAGCCTGATGCTGGCAAGGAAGGCAAAGGCGGCGATGATGCCGACCAGCGCAAAGACACCGCGCCATCCGACAATCTCCGCAACCGTGCCTGAGATGGCGAGCCCCGCAGCCAGCCCAAGCCCGACGGTCGTTCCAAGCAACGCGAAGGCTCGGGCCCGCTTCTGACCGGAAAACGAGCTTGAAAGGAGTGCCGTGCCACCGGTCGCGATGGCCGCGGCCCCAATTCCTGACAGGATGCGTCCGAAATCGAGCACGATCAAATTGGTCGCAAGCACGCTCAGCAGCGAACCGGCCAGCATGATCAAAGCGCCTGTTGCGAATGCTCGCTTGTATCCCAGCCTCGCAGCCGCGGCTCCCCAGACAAGCGTGGACACCGCAAATGCCGCGTTGAAGCCGTTCACAATCCACTGGAGTGGACCTGGATCGTGACCAAGGTCGGTCGATATTGCGGGAATAGCGATAGCGGCCCCGGAAATGCTTATTGGAAGGACGAAAAGCGCGAGAAGCACAATGGGGAGGAGGAGCGGCGAGGAACTCTCGTTTCCGCTCAACGCTGGATTGGACGTCGGCATGGGTTTATGTCCTATGTTGATCGTACCTAGGCCTAGCATGGCCACAGGTACGATACAAGTAGGACCTTTCCTTTTGGCTGAAATCGGCCCCCAGCCGCCGGAAATGTGCCACTGTACTCAGTTGAGATCCAAGGTCGAACAAGGTATGATCTCCCTCGGACATGAAAGGATAGATGATGCCCGAATTGCTGACTGCCCAACCTCACGAGATGGAAATCGGCCAGGTCTTGAAGGCCCTTGCTGATGAGCACCGGCGTCGCATCATCGTCGAACTTGCCGCAGATCCGTCAGACGCTGAACGGACCTGCAACTCATTCGAGTTACCCTTGTCGAAGCAAACGGTGTCGCACCACTTCAAGACTTTGCTCGCTGCTGGACTCATCAAGCAGGTCAATTATGGCAATCGGCAGGGCATATCCTTACGCCGCGATGCGATCGAGACCAAATTCCCCGGGCTCCTGGATCTGCTCAGGTAGCCCGGCGAAGATCCGATAAACGGCTTGGAGGATTGGTCAATACTTAGAGAGTGGAGCGCTGGTGGAAGTTCTTCCCGATTTTCGTCGCCGGGCTATCGCCGTATCTGGAATAGATGGCCGCTTAGAGACGACTGACTTTGGCCGAGAACGGTGAGGATGGAGGCGCATGGCAGCTCGGTCGATTGTCTCAAACGAGGGACTGTTTGCGCCGACGTTTCTTGATGCCGACGCGTGGCGCTGTCAGTAAAATGGCTAGGCTACGCCGACGATCGTCAACCGGGCATGCGTGATTGCCGTCATCCCAGCGGGTCGGCTGTGAAGAATTCGTAGCTGTTGCCATCGTCGTCCCAGACATAAACCCCGCGCCCGCCATTCAGGTGATTTATCGCCTGGTCGCGCGTAAACGGCCCCGATCCGAACAGTAGCGCACCCGCCGTGGTGCGGTGCAGGATCGCATCGAAATCCCGGTCACTGACCAGGAAAGCGAAATGACCGAAGGCGAAGACACCCTTGTCATAGAAGTCGAACGTCAGCCGCTCATTGACCCGCACGGCGGCGAACGGCCTCGAGACGCGCATAGGCCCCGCGTCGATCAGCTCGGCGAAGAAGCGGGCTGCCGCCGCTTTGTCGGTGCAGTGGACGATGGCGTGATTGAGCTCGAGGTCCATGTGGTAATACCTCTTGGAGAGAATGACCGGCAATCAGTGCATCAACCGGCCACCAGCGATGTCGAGCGTCGCGCCGGTCAACCAGCCGGCGCTTTCCGACGCCAGGAACAAGGTCGCCGCGGCGATGTCGGCCGGTGTTCCCAGTCGGCGCAGCGGATGGGCATCGGCGATCTCCTGTCGCACGGCCGGTGGTATGTGCTCTGCCGTGCGATCGGTCAGCACCGCGGATGGCGATATGCAGTTCACGCGCACGCCATCGGGGCCTAGATCTCGTGCGAGTTGCTGGGTGAGCAGGACGATCCCCGCCTTCGCGACACCATAACCGAGTGGCGCCGAGGAGGGAGCTCGGCCGGCGGTCGAGGCCATCGTGACTGCGGCGCCGCGGCCGCTTTTCTTGAGGTCCGCCGCGAAGGTTCGCAGCGTGAGGAAGGTCGCAGTGACGTTATTATCCAGACTGGAACGCCAGTCCCGCTCGGTCACCTGTTCGATTGGCGCGGGCCGGCTCGTGCCGCCACCGGCAAAGGCAATCAGGATGTCGAGGCCACCCTGTCGTTCGATCAGGGTGGTACGCGCGGCCTCGAGTTGATCGGCGCTGGTACAATCGAGCTCGATCGCCGCATGGCCCGCCGAAATTGCGGCGAGTGAGGCTCGGACGTGCTCGATCCGCGATCGGTCGCGTCCGACGATCGTCACCTGGACGCCGTTGTGAGCGAACCAGCGTGCGGTCTCGGCGCCGATCCCGCCGGAGCCGCCGGTAATCAGCGCGGTTTTGCCGGCGAGGTCGGGAAACAGGGGAATGTTGAGCATTGCCATTTACCTCAAACGTACCGTGCCACAGCCATGCAGATGATCGTAACGACCAGCAGCGCGCCGGACACGCGATAGCCGGAGGCGGAGCGCGGCGACGCCTCTTCGGATCGCATTGCCCCCCGGATCATTATGATCTGGACCAGCAAGGCGAGGATTGCGGCGGCGGCCCCCGTCGCAAGGATCATTTCGGTGCGTTGGAAGCTGCCTTGATGAAGCAGGTTCCAGAGCAGCACCCCCGACAGGACCGAGACGCTCGCCGCGCCGATCTGCGGACGGAACAACGCGGCACGCCCCTGCCCGCCGTTTCTGGCGAGAACGAAGGTTGACCCCGCCCAGAAGATCGACGACAGGACATGGACAGCGATGGTGATAATCAGCAAGATTTGCATTGCGAGGCTCCGGATCGACAGGCCTATCTAGAATTGGATTTACAGGTTGTATAATGAATATTTCCGGCAAACCGTCAAGACCCTATTCGACCGAAAAACGCGAGGCGAAGGCGGCGGAGACGCGGGCGCGTCTTGTTGCCGCGGCTCTGGACATTCTCCGCCAGTCCGGCGGACAGGCACTATCGCTCGATTCCGTGGCCAGGGCGGTCGGCGTCACGCGGCTGACCGTCTACAACCAATTCGGCTCGCGCAATGGGTTGCTCGAAGCCGCGTTCGACGCGGTTGCCCAGCGCGGCAATCTGACCGGCATCGCCAAGGCAATGGCGATACCAGAGCCGCGTGCCGCGCTCGCCGGGGTAGTCAGGACATTCTGCGATTTCTGGATGTCGGATGAGGGGCTCGGCGGAATCTTCGCCGCAGCGGCGATGGATGCCGAATTGAGCGAGGCACTGGCCGCGCGTAACGAGCGGCGGCGCGCATTATTGGGAGTATTAGTCGATCGTCAGGGCATTGCCGAGGGACAGGCGAAAGCCGACATCGTCGACCTGCTGTTCACGCTCACAAGTTTCGCGACCTTCACCACCTTGCGCGGCGAACAGCGCGACGGAGAGGCAGTGTGCGCCCTGTTGCTACCACTATGTGATCAGATCTTTTCAGGGGAGCCTAGATCGATCTCGCTCGCCGCGACCTGATCGAATGGCAGTTTCCGGACACAGTAGCGAATAGGCTGAACTGCAACTATGAGGTCGCAAAGCCGTCATTGAACACGTCTCCCACAATTCTTTTCAATGCCATGACAGCGGATGAGCTTTTAAAATTTGGATAGGAACAGAACCCGTGGGCCTTATGGCCCGCATCAGCACTTGCGTTGACCGGAAGGTGCCCACGACCTGAAACACTTCGCCTTTGACTGTCGTGTATTCGCAACCGAAACACCGACCGACGTCAATCGCACAACGCCACTTCACAGGCTCCATAAGAGTGTAAATCAGCACTGGGCTTGTGCGCATAGATCTATAATAACTCTTTGCGATTCATGGCGCTGACGGGGCCATTTGTCGACGCGAAATCGCGCTCTTGATGAGAATAGAACCATCGGTAGCCACTATGCATGACCTTGGTGGCCATCAACCCTGCCACGGGTCCATGACGACAGCGCCCGTGCCTTCGAAGTCCCGAACATTGCGCGTGACCACTATCAGGCCGTGAACCAGTGCGGTCGCGGCAATGAGTGCGTCTGCCTCATTACGTCGATCTGGGATATGCAGGTGCGCGCAACGGGTCGCGACTACATCATCGATTGATAAGACACGTCCGACGAATTCTGGCCGGACGTGATTTTCTAACCAGGAACGCAAGCGCGCGCCCTGGGATGCATCTCGGCGCTGGATGCTAAGGATTCCTCGTTCTAACTCCAGGATCGTTATCGCGGAAAGACACAGCTGTGTCGTCGCTTGAGCTCTGGCCCATGCAACCACATTTGCATCGGCTTTGCCGTCTCCAACCTTCCTCAGTTCAGATAGAACATTGGTGTCCAGCAGATATTTCACGACAGATCCACACCACGAGGTGCGATCTCGATCCGAGGCGCGTCGAAATCTATATCTGACAAGCCGGGCATGGAAAGGGCATCGACAAGATTGGGGCGCTTGCCGGTAAGACGCTCAAATTCACCATAAGTCATCAATACATGAGATGGCTTGCCGCGATCAGTGATGATAACCGGGCCATTTTGGGCTGCCTTTTTCGCGCTGCTCACATCATGGTTCAATTCACGGCTGGAAAGGCTTGTGATCGTCATAGAATACCCTCCGTGTAGGCACGTACCTACATATCATATTCTTGAGCCGCAATACAAGATCAATGTTTTGCTCTTGATAGGATTCGAATCTGCAACCATTGAATCATGTCAGGCTGCAACGTCCATCATGGCCGAGCGCCGCCAGGCTTATTGCCTATCTCGGGCTGAGGCCATCCCCGCGAACGCCTGCCTGTCCACGCCCCGCAGTGTAATTACGGTATGGCCTGCACCAGGCAACCTGTGCCATCCCCGAGGCAGACAACGGTGCCGGCGAAGCGCGGATCGGTCAGGAATACGTGGCGTCCTTCATCGGTGTAGGAGAAGCGGCCTTGATCGTCGACCGGTAGCGGCGGCAATGGCGGTGCCGCATCCGGTGCATAGGATCGCGGCACGATGGAGCTGGCCAGATCGGCGGTCGGGCTTGAGGGTGGGGCCGTGACGGTCAGCACGCCCCTGACGAAGCTCAGATCGTAATTGGCGGAGGCCGCGAGACTTCCCTGATCGATGGCATAGCTGCCGGGGATGGAGAAGCGATCGGCGGCGCTGGCCAGTTGCCCGAAGAGCCGGTCGCCATTGACGAGACCGCCGCCACCGATCGTGTAGCTGAAGAGCGGATTGGCGGCACCTGCAGCACGGCTGGCATTGTTGGCGATGGCGCTGATCAGACGCGGCGTGATCGTCAGCCTGGCACCGGTATAACTAATCGCGTAGTTGGCGTTGCCGAGCGTGCCAAGGCCGATGGTGTAGGAGCCGACATTGGAGAACCGGTTGGCCGCTGAGGAGAGGTCGCCTGCCAGCGTGTCGCCATTGACGAGGCCGGTGGCGACATAGGTGAAGACCGGGTCGGCATCGCCATAGGCGCGGATTGCGCCGTTGGCGGCAACGGTGATCGCTCGTGGCGTCACCAACAATGTGCCGCCGACGAAGGTGAGGTCGTAATTGCCCGACGCGGCAAGAGAGCCTTGATCGATGCCGTAGCTGCCGACACCGGAGGCCGCCGTCGCGGAGGTTGCCAGTCCGCCTGTCAGGCCATCGCCATTGACAAGCCCTGCACCGCCGATGGTATAGCCGAAGAGTGGATTGGCATCGCCATAGATGCGGGTAGCATTGCTCGCCGCAACCGTGATCGCCCGCTTGCTGACGGTCAGGTCGGCGGCGGTGAAGGTAAGCGC
>NZ_JAELUG010000744.1 GCF_016429255.1 Rhizobium sp. ASV8 | reverse complement strand
CCCCCCCCCCCCCCCCCCCCCCCCCCCCCCCCCCCCCCCCCCCCCCCCCCCCCCCCCCCCCCCCCCCCCCCCCCCTCTATCCACCCCAACACGCAATACGCGATTTAATAGACCGTCTCGTGGGCTCGGAGATGTGTATAAGAGACAGCACTAGAGATGGCGACTCGTCGCTGCGTGATGGCGCACAAAAGGTCCTTGTGCTTGCCAAGGAAGGCCTTGATATGGTGACGCAAATCAGCGGCGTTCTTGACCTGTCTCTTATACACATCTGACGCTGCCGACGACGTGTCGTGGGTGTAGGTGTGGGGGGTGGGGGGGGGATTGAAAAGGGGGGGGGGGGGGGGGGGGGGGGGGGGGGGGGGGGGGGGGGGGGGGGGGGGGGGGGGGGGGGGGGGGGGG
>NZ_JAELUG010000743.1 GCF_016429255.1 Rhizobium sp. ASV8 | reverse complement strand
GTCGTGCCCGTTCGCGACCCGCTGATAGATTCCGGCTTGGCTTGCGCGGCAATCGCGGCAACGGCTTCCTCGCGCGACCAGTCACCAAGCATCTCCATCCTGTAGTTGCTTGGCAGCTCAGAGTCTCTCTCCGTCTCGGCAATTGAAGACATGTTGGCACCAAACGACGAGTGCGTGTCTCTTCGCGCTGGTTGTACGCTTGGGCTTGCCGGCGGCGAGTGCACACTGTCCTGGTAAGCGCCTGCAATACTCTCTACCAGCGCAGTGCGGTCGTCAAACGGCAGCAGTTCGCCCGTCTCGACCGCACTCATGTCCCACGCAGGTTGAGGGCCGGCGCATCCAGGAGTGCCAATCTGGTCGGCTGTGGGAGGTGGAATGCTGACACCCTCTACCCAGAAA
>NZ_JAELUG010000742.1 GCF_016429255.1 Rhizobium sp. ASV8 | reverse complement strand
AGTCTGTTCAGTCTTGCTGCATGGCAACTCAAGGCACTCAATGACACAGCGAAAGTACGCTATTCCACGTCATCTCATGATTGGCTCTCGTCACGAGATACTGTTCGACTTCGTTGCCCAAAAGATCAAATTGTTTTTGGAGGAGGCTTGCAAATGGGACTCCGAAGCGGCGGCTTTAGGCATACTAAAACTCGGATTCACTTTCAGTTTTACGTACGAAAGTCACTCACTATGCCATGGAACGATGCTACAGTGGGATAAAGGGTGGGATATACCGGACGCCATAGGCAGAGACCCTTGTGTGATGCTGCAAAATGCCATCGACCGCCTTGGCCTTCCTGTTTCTGTGGTAGCGCTCACAAATGATAGCGTCGGAACCCTCATGGCAAGTGCGTACAC
>NZ_JAELUG010000741.1 GCF_016429255.1 Rhizobium sp. ASV8 | reverse complement strand
CCCCCCCCCCCCCCCCCCCCCCCCCCCCCCCCCCCCCCCCCCCCCCCCCCCCCCCCCCCCCCCCCCCCCCCCCCTTTTTTCATTCCTATGAGGGCATACGCGATTTAATAGACCGTCTCGTGGGCTCGGAGATGTGTATAAGAGACAGCCAGACGAGCGGCAGCGCCGTCGTCAACTGGCAGAGTTTCGACGTCGGCAAGGGCAACCGCGTCACCTTCGTCCAGCCGGATTCCAATGCAGCCATCCTCAATCTGTCTCTTATACACATCTGACGCTGCCGACGACGTGTCGTGGGTGTAGTGGGGGGTGGGGGGCGGAGGGGGAGAAGGGGGGGGGGGGGGGGGGGGGGGGGGGGGGGGGGGGGGGGGGGGGGGGGGGGGGGGGGGGGGGGGGGGGGGG
>NZ_JAELUG010000740.1 GCF_016429255.1 Rhizobium sp. ASV8 | reverse complement strand
CCCCCCCCCCCCCCCCCCCCCCCCCCCCCCCCCCCCCCCCCCCCCCCCCCCCCCCCCCCCCCCCCCCCCCCCCCTTTTTCCAAGCCTACGCCGGAATACGAGATTTAATAGACCGTCTCGTGGGCTCGGAGATGTGTATAAGAGACAGCGGGTCCGCGCAGCGCGGCGGCAGTTGGCTTAGGTCGGGATTGGCGCCGGCAACCACAAGTCCTGTGTAGCCGCCCTGGGAGAATCCGTAGAAACCAATATGGCTGTCTCTTATACACATCTGACGCTGCCGACGACGTGTCGTGGGTGTTGGTGGCGGGGGGGGGGGGGGGGGGGTTAGGGGGGGGGGGGGGGGGGGGGGGGGGGGGGGGGGGGGGGGGGGGGGGGGGGGGGGGGGGGGGGGGGGGGGGG
>NZ_JAELUG010000739.1 GCF_016429255.1 Rhizobium sp. ASV8 | reverse complement strand
CCCCCCCCCCCCCCCCCCCCCCCCCCCCCCCCCCCCCCCCCCCCCCCCCCCCCCCCCCCCCCCCCCCCCCCCCCCATGTACCAGCCCAAGCCGGCAAACGAGATTTAATAGACCGTCTCGTGGGCTCGGAGATGTGTATAAGAGACAGGTAAGATTATAGATCATGATCAGAGCGGGTGTTTACGACTGCAAAGACCATTTTATCAATTTCTTTTTTTTTTTATCGGCGATTAGTGGCATTCCATGTTTACCTGTCTCTTATACACATCTGACGCTGCCGACGACGTGTCGTGGGTGTATGTGTCGGTGGGGGGGGGGGGGTTAAATAGGGGGGGGGGGGGGGGGGGGGGGGGGGGGGGGGGGGGGGGGGGGGGGGGGGGGGGGGGGGGGGGGGGGGGG
>NZ_JAELUG010000738.1 GCF_016429255.1 Rhizobium sp. ASV8 | reverse complement strand
GATGTATCCTTTACAGTCAAACCTGGTCAGCGGATTGGTATTATTGGGCGTACGGGATCTGGCAAGACGACCCTTATGAATGCACTACTTCGTTTCATTGATATTTCCAGTGGAGAAATTACAGTCGATGGCGTGGATATTTCAAAAGTTAGGCTTGAAGACCTTCGAAAGGGCATAACCATAATACCGCAGGACCCGTTCATGTTTTCTGGTACATTGCGTGAGAACCTCGATATCACAGGGACCAAAAGCGATGAAGAGCTGCTGTCAATTCTTCAAAGAATTCATTTCAGCGCTGAAAAGGATAGCAAATTGGGAAGCAAGGCTCTATCGCACGCTCTCGACTCGACCATTACCTCGGGCGGAAAGAACATTTCGCACGGGCAGACGCAGCTGATA
>NZ_JAELUG010000737.1 GCF_016429255.1 Rhizobium sp. ASV8 | reverse complement strand
TTTTTGTTTCTGGGCTAGCGGAAATCTGTACGACCAAAAAAAGATGATTTTTTTAATTTTTCCCAAAAGGACTGGAAGCTTTTGTTTTTATGGGCGGTTTTTTCGCCGCGGCTTTTTGATGATGGGAGAATTTGGGCAGCGCAGAGAAAGTGGATAAGAAACGAAGAAAGGGCGTCTGGGAAAGGAGAAATTGAGCCTCTTTTTTTTTTTTGTATGTATGCAGTGATTTTTTACGTTGAGTTTTGATATCTTTTTACGGGTTTCACAGTCGCTAGTAATGACGAATGTTGATACAATCTGTTGGTATGTAGAAGTGAGTCGTAAAGTCGTGATGTATATATGTATGTGTGTGTGTGTGTGTGTGTGTGTGTATGTATGTGTGTATGTATATATGTATGTA
>NZ_JAELUG010000736.1 GCF_016429255.1 Rhizobium sp. ASV8 | reverse complement strand
GTCTTTTTGTTTATGTTGCTTTTGTTGCTTTTGTTGTTTAAGTTGCTTGTGTCCTTGTGTTGCTTGTGTCCTTTATGTGTCGTTTATGTTGCTGGACAAGCTACAACTTGACACTCTCAACGTCCTAGCAGCAGTGGCATCGCTGTCATACGCACGTAAATTGTCAAATAAATGTGAAATGTTCAACTTCCTCATTTGAGGAGTATGCGTACTGATACTTTGCTTCTCCTATTCCACGTCATCAGCGACATCAAGGCTCCTGACCACGACCACCACTCTGCAGGTGCCAGCGCTAAGAAGTAGGCTACTGTACCCAGTTGTGATATCCCGAACACCCACTAAAAGTCGCCGTCGTTAGCAGCCATTTACCCGCCAGGACACGCTACTGATCGCCCCACAC
>NZ_JAELUG010000077.1 GCF_016429255.1 Rhizobium sp. ASV8 | reverse complement strand
CCCCCCCCCCCCCCCCCCCCCCCCCCCCCCCCCCCCCCCCCCCCCCCCCCCCCCCCCCCCCCCCCCCCCCCCCCCCCCCCCCCCCCCCCCCCCCCCCCCCCCCCCCCCTTTTTCAAGCATAAGACGCAATACGCGATTTAATAGACCGTCTCGTGGGCTCGGAGATGTGTATAAGAGACAGGCTTTGTCGTCCGGCAGCGTCGAGCTTGAGGCAAAAATAGGCCGGCACGAGAAACAGGAACGGCAGGAGCCAGCGGTCGCGAAGCTCGGTGAGCGTCACGATGAATATCAGGGCGAGCAGGATGATCGCGGTGCTCCCAAGGATCCTCGCGATGAAATCGCTCCATTCGCTTCTCGCGCGCAACGATCGCAGGAAGGATTGACGGAAGACGAGAAGGAAGATCACCGTTGTCGGTACGATGATTTCTACCGTCGTCTTGATCAGATCGGCAATTCCGTGGGCAATGTCGGAGAGCTTTCCGCCGGCCCCTTGTTCCGCCATGGTGTTGACCGTCGACGTCAGGACGAGATCCATGTTGGAAATCATCCAGGCCGCATGCGGCAGGACCACCAGAACGGCAAGCGAAAGCGTTAGCAGAAGCCGGGGATCGAAAAGCCGCTTGCGGCCCTCGGGATGACAGAAGGTTGCGACAAGGACGCTCAGGATGACGAGCGCGAAGTTGTATTTCGTCAGCATCCCGAGCCCGGCCCATAGGCCAATCATGGCATAGGAAAAGAGGCTGGGCCGGCGAATCGTCGAAACGACGAAATAGATGAACAAGACGACCGCGAGCAGCGTCAATACGGTGTGTGTGAGATCTCTCTGCGCCTGCCAGAACATCTGCGGCATCGTGAAAAGAGAGAGCACGCCGATCGCCGCCAGCCGCTTGTCAACGACAAGCAGGCGCAGCAGCTTGTGATAGGTAATGTAGACGCAAAAGAGCATCAGGTTCTTGACGATGACGAACGACGCTACGCTTGTGCCGAAAATCTCGAAAACGCCGTATTGAAGCCAGTTATAGAGGGGCGGCTGCGCGTCATATCCCCAGGCAAGCCATTGTGAGACGACGAATTGCTGGGCTTCATCGATCCGAAGCGAGTCGGAAATGGCGATGCGGATAATCGTCTGTACCAGGAAATATGCCGCCAGGGCCCAGGATACCCAACGGAAGTCGGAGGTCGCGCCAAGGCTGCCGGTCGACGCATCGTCTTCCAATACAGCGGCAAAGCTGCCATTCCCCAGAGGTTTCATCCCGATCTCCGTGCCTGTGCCAATGGCGTCATGTTGGCGCAATGTCACAGATATAACGCGCGCGCAACGGCTTCCGGCATAATTCTGGACGTTGCTGTGCGGTCTTTTGCCGCCGCGCGCGGCAATCCGCGCGGGCGCTCGTGCCGGCAGGGAGGCCCGGTTTCCGGGCTCGCCGGCGAAAAAGCCCTAGACGACGACGATTCCCTTGTGCTTGGCCTTGTGTTCGGGCTCGACATGGATCGTGACGATCGCTCCCGATATGGCCTTTCGCAGCGCATCCTCGATCTTGTCGCAGATGTCATGGGATTGGCCGACGCTCATCTCGGCTGACACGACCAGATGGAAGTCGATAAAGGTCGCTTTCCCGGCATGGCGCGTCCTCAACGCATGTGCTTCGATGGCGTCGTCCGCGTTGAGCGAGATGATTTCCTTGATCCGTGCCAGCTCCTCGGGAGGGGCCGCCTCATCAAGCAATCCGCTTGCGCTCTCTTTGAGGACACCCCAACCGCTCCAAAGGACATGAACGGCCACCAGGGCGGCAATAGCGGCATCGAGCTGTGTGATGCCGGTCAGAATAACCAGAACCACGCCGACGACGACGCCAACGGAGGTGACGACATCGGCCATCAGATGCTTGCCATCCGCCACGAGCGACGCCGAACGCTGGACGCGTCCCTGTCGAATGAGAAGGCTTGCCCATGCGACATTGATGATCGTGGCGACCGAGCTGACGGCAAGGCCGGTCCACGCCGCGTCGATCGGTTTGGGATGGAGGAAGCCCATATAGGCCTCGTGCATGATCGCGAGAGCCGCGACCACAATCAGCGAGCCCACCAGAACGGCCGACAGATACTCCGCCTTGTGGTGGCCGTAAGGGTGTTCCTCATCGGGTGGCTGGGACGCGATCTTGACCGACAGGATGACGGCCAAAGCCGACACCACGTTGATGATGCTCTCGAGCGCGTCCGACAAAAGCGCGACACTTCCGGTGATCCAATAGGCGGCATATTTAATCGCCAGGACCACAAGGCTGATAAAGAAACTTCCAAGTGCGATTTTTAAAGATCGTTCCATGTCGGTCCTGGTCCCGTGAGCGGTTGGCGAGCCTGTCTTACCGGCGCCAAACCCGTCGTTTGAAATAATGAAGTGACATGGCCGCCGAGACAATCGCCTCGAGGGCGGGTGGTGCCCGCCATGCCCGGAAATCTCTCTTGCGTATCAACCAAGCAGATGCTCATGGAGAATGGAGCTCCCAAGCCCGATAAGTGCCAGGCCCGCGACTGCTTCGGCAATTCTGCCGAAGCGAGCGCCGATAAGCCGGCCGATCAGCATGCCGCCCGACGACATGAGAAATGTCGCGGCACCGATTGCCATGGCGATAATGACGATATTAACCTGAAGGAAGGCGAGCGAGACGCCGACGGCCATTGCGTCGAGACTTGTGCCGATTGCCGTTGCCATCAGCACGGCAAACGACATGGCGGGGCGATTATCGCCCTTTTCTTCTTCCGAGCCGCGGATAGCTGCATAAAGCATATTTGCCCCGACCGCACCCAGCAGGCCGAACGCGATCCAATGGTCGACAGCACTGATATATTGGGCGGCGGCGATACCTGCCGCCCAGCCGATGATGGGCGTGATCGCCTCCACGATGCCGAATACAACGCCCGTTCGGATGGTTTCGATGAGGCGAGGGCGGCCTAGCGCGGCACCACGGCCGACCGATACCGCAAACGCATCCATGGACATGCTGAAGGCCAGCACGACGACTGCAAAGAACGACATTTGAACAACCTTGCGGACACAGGAAACCGGGTATCCTCCGCCCTGTCCGAGCCAGGCGGGGTTCACCACGGTCTTGCCGAGTCGATCTTTCGACTGAACGCGCCACGTGCGCAGCGCACGAGCATGTTGACACGTTCCCGCCGGGCCGGCGGTGGCTACTCCCCGATAGGCGCAGCAGGTAGTGCATTGATCTTTGCGTGTCAACCAAAGCCAATGAAATAAAATGTGAAATTACTGTTATATAACAACAATTTGTTGGGCGTTTCTCAGTTGCAATTGCACATGCAAATCAGTCGCAAAAACTCCGGGCCTCCTTCGGCTTTTTGGCGGACAAGCACAGTCGACGACGGAGCCGCTGATGTCGAGCTGCGCGTGGCTCTTTGCTGAAACGCGGAAAGGAATTTGCTCTTATTCCGCGACGAGCGGCTATCCGAGCAGACGCTTTCTGAGCCGCTCAATCGCTGCGGGTCGGAGGCCTGCCCAGACGAGATAATCCGCCGCTGAACGATATTCGGTCTCGATGAAATCGATTGTCGCAGCCATCGTCCCCGGCTCGCAGGCAAGCAGCGGGCGGAATTTCTCGATGTCGCCACCCTGCGCCACCGCATTGGCCAGGATGTCGTCGATCATGGGCGCAATCATCGGGCCTGTCAGTGCATAATCCTCGAGAATGGTTGCCGTGTCGACGCCGGCGGTCGCAAGCAGCAGCGCTGCGATAATGCCGGTTCGGTCCTTTCCGGCCGTGCAATGGAAAAGCACGACACCATCATCGTCCGCCTCGGCGATCAGCGACAGCACTTCGCCTATCGCCTGGCGGCGCTCCCGCAGGGCGCGAATATAAAGATCGAGCAGGATGTCCGTATCAGGCCTGTAGGTCGGGGCCAAGGCATCGAAGAGCGAGATATTGTGATAGCGCACCGCCTCATTGCGGCCGAAGGGATTGGGCTGGTGTTCAAGCTCCGTGGCATTGCGCAGGTCGATCACGACGTGCACGCCCTCGCTGACGAGGGATGCCATGCCCTCTTCTTCGAGACGATGCAGACCGTCGGCACGCAGGACACGACGCCAGAGCGTGTTTGTGAGACCGGCGGAGTAGCCGCCAAGATCGCGAACGTTATAGGTGCCCTTAATGGGCAAGTGACGCATGGCTTTGGTGTCCATCACCGTATTCCCGATTTCATGAAGGAGGAAACGACCTGTCGCTGCAGGACGATATAGAGGAGGAAAATTGGAAGGCTAGCCATCGTGGCGGCGGCCATCAGCGGTCCCCAAAGCGTGCCTTCCGAGGTCATGAACATCTGGATGCCGATCTGGATGACGCTATTTTCCGGCGTGCGAGACAGAAGAAGCGGCCAGAAATACTCGTTCCAGGTTGAAATGAAGATCAGGATAGCGAGCGAGGCGATCGTGCCGCGCAGATTGGGCGTGATCACCTCCCAGAGGGTGCGCCAGCTGCCGGCACCATCCATGCGGGCGGCCTCCAACACCTCTCTTGGAAAGCTGCGCATGGTCTGCAGCAACAGCAATATGGCAAGGGCCGAGGCGAAATGCGGCAGGATCAGAGCGGTGACGCTATCGAGCAGGCCAAGGTTGGCGACGATCAGGTAGTTCGGGATCATCACCACCTGCAACGGCACAAGCCACGTCAATGCAACGAGAATATGGACGATCCGGTCGCCGGGGAAGCGCCAGCGCGCGAAGGCATAGGCCGCGAGCAAGCCCGTGAGTAGCTGTATGACGGTAACCACGACAGACACTATCAGCGTATTGACCAGCATCCGGCCGATCGGGATCGCATTGAGTGCGTAGATGTAGTTGTCGAGCGAAGCCGTGGTCGGCCAAATGCTCTTCTCAAAGACGCGGTTCGCCGGCCGCAGCGATGTTACGATCATCCAATAGACGGGAAAGAGGCAGAAGAACGATAGGACCACCATGACCGCATGGCCGGCGGTCTTTTCGATCCCGAGGATGGCGTTACCGCGCCGAGGCGGGCGTGCGGGGGCATCAGTTGTCATAGAAGGAAAACCTGTCGATCAGCCGGAACAGAACGTAGGCCAGCACGCCAAAGCCGATGAAGAGGACGACGGCCGCCGCCGAACTCCAGCCGACCGAAAGGCTGGAGAAACCGAAATCCCAAAGGAGATAATAGATATTCGTCGTTGCCCCGAGCGGACCGCCGCCGGTAAGCACATTGATGTAGGAAAAGCTCCATTGTGCGCCGAGCAGGATGGTCATCATCACCAGAAACAACACGGTAGAACTGAGGAGCGGCAGCCTGATGTCGCGAACGATGTCCCAGCGACTGGCGCCGTCCATGCGCGCGGCTTCGATCAGGGACGGGTTGATATTGGCATTGGCGGCCGAGAGGATCAGCGTCGAAAAGCCGATCAGCTTCCACCCGGTCAGCACCGTGATCGTCCAGATGGCGATCTTGGGGTCCTGCAGGAAGCGCGGCGCCAGAATTCCCATCGATTTCAGGGTGATGGCGACCATGCCGTGGCCTGGGTCGAGCAACCAACGCCACAACACAGCGGCAACGACGGGAGCCACGATCATCGGTACGAAGATCACTGCGCGATAGATGTTTCGCGCGCGCCCCGGCAGGTCGGCAGTGAAGATGGCAATTGCCAGCGGCAAGAGAACAGCAAGCGGCAAGAGGCCAACGACATAGATCCCGGTGTTGCGCAATGCCTGCCAAAACTTCGGAAGCGAGAAGATGTTGACGTAATTGGTCCAGCCGACGAACGTCATCGGCGAGGTCGCCAGCATGTTCCATTCGTAAAAGCTCAGCCGAAAGGCGTCGATCAGCGGCCAGTAGATCCAAAGGAGAAAGGTGGCGATGGCCGGCGACAGATAGAGCCACGGGAGATAGCCGGATTTTCGAGACCCACGGCGCGGCCTGGCGGATGCGACCGATGATGCGGTGGAGGCGGTGATCGTGGTCATGGTGCGCTTGCCTGCCCCTTCTCTCATGACGCGTCGGTGCAAGTTCCGGAATATCGTGCGGTTTTGCGGCACCTCCTCCCGCCATCGGGCGGGAGGAGGTTATTGTCAGTTCAATTGGTGCGCGCCGGCATCAGCGCCTGAGCGGTATCCTGCGCCGTCTTCATTGCGTCTGCCGGGTCGCCGCCACCGAACACTGCCTGTTCGGCGCCGTCCATCATCGCCTTGGCGATCTGACGATAGTTTGGACCGGGGAACGACTCCCAGGGCTCCAGCACGTCCAGCTGCTTCAGATTGGGCTGGACAAGAGGATGTTCCTTCACCCAATTGCCGAGATATTGCGGATCGTTGACGATATCGGTGCGCAACGGCAGATAGCCGATTTCCGACGTAATGACCGTATAGGCATGCTTGGATGTCATGAACTTCATGAGTTCCCAGGCGGCCCGTTGCTTGAGCGGATCGGCACTCATGATGACAAGCGCGCTACCGGAATTGTTGGGGCGTACCGGCTTCTCTGCGAAGCGCGGCATCGTCGTGGCGCGCAGATCGAAATTGCCGATAGCGCCCTTCACCAGATAGGCCTGGATGGCAGAGGTCTGCAGATACATGCCGACCGTTCCGGCCGCCATTCCGTCCATTGCGGCATTGATATCCAGGTTGGAATAGACGCCGGCTGCGTAGAGATCGTGCAGCATCGATACGGCTTCGACAGCGGCCGGTTCGGCGAAGGTCAGCTTTTTGCGATCCGCTGAAAGAACATCGCCGTTGTTGGAACGGATCAACCCCTGAAACAGCCAGTCGCCCGCGGATGGTCCGAAAATGCCGGTGGCAAGGCCATCCTGTCCCGTCTTGTCGACGATTGCCTTGGCCGCAACCTTCACCTCGGCCCAGGTCTGGGGCGGCTGGTCGGGATCAAGGCCGGCCTTGCGGAAGAGGTCGGCATTGTAAAACAGCACCGGCGTCGAAAAGGTATAGGCAAGTCCGTAGGTCTTGCCGTTATAGACGCCCAGTTTCAAGCCCTTCGGCGACATGCCTTCGAAATGCGACGACAGCTCTCCGGCAGGTACCGTATCCTCAAGGGCAACTGCTCCGAGATTGTTGACGAAGAAGTCGAGGTCGGAAAATACCATCTGGGCGATATCCGGCCCGTGCCCGGCGGCAACGTCCGCCTGGATGCGCGTGCTGATGTCGGAAGACGGTACGCCAATGCCGTTGACCTTGATGTTCGGATTGGCGGCTTCGAATTCTGCGATCAGGCGCTTGGTGGCGGCTGCGCCGTTCCCTGTGGAGGCGAGGTTGTAGTTGTAATAGTTGATGGTGACGGGTGTATCGACCTTGGCCGGGATCTGGCCTGCGAACGCCGCCGATGCGAGCGTCGCCAAGGCAAAGCCGGCGCCGATAAACGATCTGCGTTTCATTCTGGAGACCTCCCCGGTCATTCGGCGGCCGCGAGCGCTGCCTGTTCTTCGTACCGTTTGATGAGTTCGCCCATGTCGGCGAAGGTGAAACTATGCAGTTCACGTCGTTCGGAGGGCTGCGGCACGAAGGAAACCGTCAGGCCGGAAAGGCGCACGGTGCCGATTGCGAACGAGGCGCCCGACAGCATGCGTACACCCTCATGCAGATAAAGCACGTCGGTTGCCGCGTGTTGGCCGACGCCGACGATCACCGGAATTCCGTGCCAGTTGCTGACGCGATCGAAGTGGATATGGCCTGAAAGAATGCCGATGACATTGCGGCCCTCAAGCAGGACGCGCAGCTTTTCCGTGTCGGCGATTGCCAATGCTTCCCATTCAAGGTCCGGATTGGCGTCGAGCGCCGGGGCGTGATGCATGACCAGCAGCTTCGGCAGGTTGGGATGGTTGGCAAGCTCGGCCTCGAGCCATGCAAATTGTGAGGCTTCGAAGCTCCCGCCGATCTTGAACGGATGGCTGGAGTCCATGACGACGATATGGATGCCGTCGATGACTGCAGCGTGGTCGTAGGGCGCGCTGAAGTCTTCAATGCGGTCGGTCATCGACTTGTAGAAACCGTCCCGCTTGTCATGGTTTCCGAGCGCGTAGAGGACGGGAATGCCGAGATCGGCTTCAC
Source organism: Rhizobium sp. ASV8 (assembly GCF_016429255.1). Lineage (GTDB taxonomy): Bacteria > Pseudomonadota > Alphaproteobacteria > Rhizobiales > Rhizobiaceae > Rhizobium. The sequence goes on along the minus strand of NZ_JAELUG010000077.1, from coordinate 26,414 downwards.
GCATGATGCGCTTCAGTTCCTCGTAGGAGCCGACATCGCCGCGATTGGTCAGATCTCCGCTCGCAATGATGAAACTCGGGGTCGGCTCCACCTTTTTGACATCGGCAAGGATCGCGACCAACGTTTTCGATGTGTCGGAGTAAAGATGGTCGTCGGTTACGGTCGGGTCGGAGATATGCAGGTCGGTGAGGTGAATGAAGGTCGTGTGGGCCGTCATGACGTCGGTTCCTGTGCGTGGTGCGCTTTCCGGCAGATGCCTTGCAAAGGCGCTTGCTTGTGTGACGACACATCGATACACAGGCGACATGACAGGTGAATGAAGGTTCATTCAGAATGGAATTAGATCCAGCTCGACGCGAGCGTATCCTCGATGCCGCCGCGAAACTGATCGTCGCAAACGGTCTGCAATGCTCCATGGCGGCGATCGCCGAAGCCGCCGGCGTGGCAACCGGCTCCATCTACAATTACTTCAAATCGAAGGACGATCTCATTCGCGGGGTCTATGCGCAGTTGACCTCGACTGTGGCCGCGCATCTTGTCCGATCATCCACCGAGCAGGCCGACCCCCGCGAGCAGATCATCCGCTATATTTACGACTACATCGACTTCATCTGGCAGGATCGCCAGCGGGCCCTCCTGTTCGAATATCTCTCCAACGTACCGCTGATTTCGGGCGAGGAAATGAGTGCGATTTTCGGTGAGGTAACACGGTATTCCGTTGGTCTGATGGCTGCGGGCAAAGCCGCCGGCCTGCTGCAGGACCTCCAGCCTTCGACGATGTCCGGCTATATCGGCGGCGGCATCCGCAACACGTTGAAGTGGCGCCGTTTCAATCCTGCACCGCTGTCGGATGATGAGCGCGACGCGATCGCGCTCATGTCGTGGAACGCGATCGCCGTCTTTCCGGCAAGCGCGATAACGGCCACGGGTCAGGATTGCAAGAAGACCCAGCTGCCTGCATCTCAGGTTGCCCGATAAAGCAGCTGGGTCGGCCGATCGCCGGCCGTTATTTCACCGCGGCGTTGCCGCCATCCGCGAAGAGGGCGGATCCGGTAACGAAGCTGGCCATGGGGCTGGCGAGGAAAAGGGCCGCAGAGGCAATTTCCTCGGGTCGAGCGATCCGCTTCATTGCATGCAGTCCGGCGGCCCAGTCTTTCTGGCTTTGATCACCCGCCATGTCAGTGTCCACACCACCGGGCAGAAGCGCGTTGGCGCGAATGCCCTGCGCGGAGTAGTCGGCGGTAATTCCCTTCACCAGCCCCATCAATCCGGCTTTCGAGGCGCCATAGGCGGCCATGCCGGGAATGCCGACGCTCGTGCCGACGAAAGTGGAGGTGAAGACGATCGAACCGCCGCCGCGGGAGAGCATCGCCGGAATCTGGCTGCGCGCGCCGAGATAGGCAGAGGTCAGGTTGGTGGTCAGTGTATGCTGCCAATCCTCCGGCGAAAGCTCGGCAAGCGGCTTCATTGCGCCGACCGTGCCGGCATTGTTGACGGCGATGTCGAGGCCGCCGAATTCGCTCACGGCAGCGGCGACGGCCCGTTCATGGGTATCGGGCACGCCCACATCGCCGACGACGATGATCGCCCTGCCGCCCTTCGTGCGGATTGCCTCCGCTACCTCCTCAAGCTGAGCCGGGCGCCGCGCAGTCAAAACCATTGCCGCGCCTTGCTCGGCAAACATCAACGCGACCGCGCGGCCGATGCCCAAAGATGCGCCGGTCACGATCGCGACCTTGTGTTCCAGTAGAGCCATATGTCGGAATCCTTTTGTTGTCGTTCCGGGTCGCACCCTATTCAGCTCGGTTTCGGTAGCCACCCGCTTCTTGCGGCAAGAGAAAAAACCGTGTCGATTTCGTTTAGCGACAGCCAATCCGCGCAGAGATGCCGACACTCGGCCAGCCACCTCCGCCGAACCGCGATATGTCCGGCGCTGCCGTTGGCGATCAGAGATATGCGGATTGTCGGCCCTGTTCCGGGCTTCGCCGAGCCGGGACTTCAGCTTCAAAACACCGACGCCAAGGCGGGACAAAACCCTGCAAAAAGCCAGCAATGGCAGGGATTTCAGGCGAAAGGCGGCTCGTGGCACGATCTCGTCTTGCAAAGACCGCAAGTCACGGTTATGTCGCAATGACAGACCGAAGCCCTGCGCGCCTCCAATCCCAACTGATCCCTCGTCAATTTCAATGCGTCAGTGAGCACATACCCGGACAAGATGGTTAAACAGACAAAACCCTTCATTCTCGAAATCAAGAGCTCCCGTCGAACCAAAGCGCAACCGATCGAGCAGAAGAGATCGATCTGGGGCGCATTCGCTTCGGAGCTTAAGCAGGATCTAGCGGAAGGGGAGGTACCGTCAGTTGACAAGGCCCCGAGCGAACACTGTCCTGAGCCGATGGATATGGGCCTGGCTGCGGCTATCGAGCACGAAGAAATGCAGGATCTGCCGCCCGCATCCGGCTTTATCGAGAAATGGGCTGCAAAAAGAGCGGAAAAGCCGAAGGCTGGTGCACCCGATATGGTTGCGGCATTCCTTTCGCGGATCGAGAGACAAAGGGAATTACTCGCGGAATTCGAGGCGGACCCTACCGGCTTCAAGAACTGGCGTTCGGCCTGGTTTCGCAAGGTCGCTGGCGGCTTCGGCGTCAGCATCGGCCACGATCGGATCGATGCGGGCAATGGACTGCGTTATATCGTTGTCGACAGCCTTCGCGATGTCCACGAGTTTCTCGACGATCTCGGCCAGCATGTTCAAACGGACGACAAGTTCCAGCGCGCCTTGAAAGAGAACCGCAAGCTCCGTTCCGACCGCCGGACTGGCGCCTCCGCATTGTAATTGACGATTGTCGGTTGGGTACAAGAACGGATTGATTTCGTATCCTTGGCGGCCCGACCGTTCTCGTACAGTCAATATTGCAGCGGACCGTCATCTTCACTTTGACTTATCGCTCTCGTTCTAACCAAGACAGGTGCCTATTGAGGCCAGTTCTCCAGAGTTCGGACAAACTCAGTCAACCAGGAATTTGTCTGGTGCCCATCGAGCGAACGGTGGTCGATCGTTAGGGACACATAGGCCATCGGTCGGATCTGGATCGCGTCGACCCCATCGACCTCCCGGACGACGACGCGTTTTTCCAGCTTGCCGACCCCGAGAATGGCCGACTGCGGCTGGTTGATGATGATGGGGGACGCCAGCAGCGACCCCGAGACCCCATGATTGGAAATCGTGAAGGTTCCGCCCTTCAGCTCCTCGCCCTTAAGGGAATTGGATCGCGCCCGGTTTGTCAGATCCTGCAGCCGGCCTGCAATTTTTTCGAGCGATAAAGTCTGCGCTTGCCGGATGACCGGAGCCACCAAGCCTTTCTCGCCCAGCGCGATTCCAACGCCGATGTTGACGTCCTCGAAGATCTCGAGGCTTTCATCATGCCACTGGCTGTTTACTTCGGGCACCACTTTCATTGCCGCTACAGACGCCACCAGGAAATAGGCAGTGTATGAGAGGTTTATGCCCAGGGCTTTCATCGGCTCCTTATGGATCTCGCGATGACGCATGATCGCCGTGAAATCCGCCTCGAAGACCGCTGTGACTTGCGGGGCGGTTGCCAGGGATTGAGCCATGTGTTTTGCAATCGAAAGACGCATGGTGGAATGTGGCACGATCCGGGCGCGACCGTCCATCGGCACCGACGAGGCTGGGGATTCCAGCTGCACATTGCCAGGTTCCGCGGAACCGGAGTGTGATAGCGGCGGGGAGGCCATGAGCGTATCGCTTTCGCGCGCATGCTCCATGTCGGCGCGTGTCACGCGCCCATCCTTGCCGCTGCCCGTGAGCGCGGCCGGATCGATCCCATATTCCCTCGCGGCCTGGCGCACCGCAGGCGAATAATGTGTCTTGGCGCGTGTTGCCGGATCGCTCTGCACCTGCGTCGGAGCAATCGTCGCTTCGACTGCAACACCGTTGCCGGGGACGATCATGCGCCCAAGCGTCGCCCCGGGTGTCGCGTCGTCACCATCCGTCATGGCGATTTCGCTGAGGATACCGTCGCAAGGCGCCGCTATCTCCTGCGTCACCTTGTCGGTTTCGAGCTCGACAAGCGCATCCCCTTCTTTGACATGATCGCCGATCTGCTTCAGCCAATTGCGGACAACCGCTTTCGTGCCTTCCTGCTCGATGGGGGCATTGATTTCGATCGAATTGGCCATACTCAAAACTCCAGCAGTTCGACAATGCGCTTGGTGATCCGTTCCGTCGACGGCACGGCCCAATCGAGGAGAACGGGATTATGCGGGCTCGGAATATCCGGCATGGTGAGGCGGGAGACGGGTGCATCGAGGTCCATGAAGGCCTTGTCCGCAACGACGGCGGAAATTTCCGCGCCAAATCCGCCGGTTTCGAGGTCTTCGTGTACGATGAGGCATCGATGGGTCTTGGCGACGGAGACGAGCACTGCCTCCTGGTCCCAGGGCATCAATGTTCTTAGGTCGATGATATCGGCCGAGATACCTTCGGCAGCCTCCTCGCATCGCTGCACCATGGCTCCCCAGGTCACGATGGTAATGTCATTGCCGGTCCGGGTGAGATTTGCCTTGCCGAAGGGCAGCGCGAAATCGTCGCCCGGATAGGGGCGGCGCGCCCATGCATGATCGAGCATCGCCCGGTGTTCGAAGAAGATGACGGGGTCATTGCCGCGGATCGAGGTGCGCAGCAGGCCGACCGCGTCTGTCGCATTCGACGGAACGGCCACTTTCCATCCGGGCTGGTGCACGAAAGCGACTTCGTTGGTCTGGCTATGCCAGGGATCGCCGCATTTGAAGAAGCCGCCCGGCATGCGGACCACGATGGGCGCTGCGAAGCGGTTGTTCGTGCGCCAGCGAATGGTGCCGCAGTCGTTCAGCTGCTCGGTTGCGGGTTCGGCATATTTTCGGAACTGGATTTCGGGAACCGGGACCAGCCCGGCTAACGCCATGCCGACTGCCCGGCCGATAATTCCCTCTTCGGAAAGAGACGTGTCGAACACCCGCTCGTCACCAAATTTCTCCTGCATCCCGAGGGTGACGGCATGGACACCGCCTTTCGGGCCGACGTCCTCGCCGAAGATCACCACCCGTTCGTTGATCGACATCTCGTGTTCAAGGGTCTTGCGAATGGCAGTGACCATGTTGATGCGCGCACCGGATGTTTCGGCTTGCGTCGTCGTCTTCCGTTGCGCATAGCCCATGGGGTACTGGCCGCCCATGGTCTGCATCTCGCCATCGAAGAAGACATGGCGTGTTACCGACGAGGGGTCGGCGACCGGCCTCTCTTCGGCTGCAATGCGGGCGCTTTCGGCCATCCGGCGCGCGTCGCTTTCGCAGGCATCCCACTCCTGTACCGTCATCACGGCGGGCACGAGGAAGTCTCTGAGGCGAGGCAGGGGATCGCGCTCCCATTCGCGCCTGACCGTCTCTTCGCTCTTGTAAGTTTGCGTATCCTGAAAGCTATGTCCCTCAAGGCGCGGAACCGTCAGCCTCAGCAAGGCGGGCTTGCGCTCTTCCCGAACGAAGGAGACCGCATCCTGGATGAGATTGGCCGCCTCGGCGGGATTGCATCCGTCGCCATCAAATATTGCGAGATTTTTCCAGCTCGCAAGGTTCGCGGCGATATTGCCGCCGGGCGTTTGCACTGTCGACGGGACTGAAATGCCAAAGCCATTATCCTCGATATAGAACAGCATCGGCAATGCTTGCGTTGTCGCGGCGGTGAGGGCTGCCCAGAAGCCGTTCGAGGCAACCGAACCATCGCCGCCAAGAACGACGCCGATATCCCGTGCGTAGTCCTGACGACCCAATGTGGTCGCGTAATATTTCATTGCCTGTGCCCAGCCGGCGGTCGGCGTGTATTGAGCACCGACGCCGCCGCACATGGGCAGCGCCGAAGCGCCTGAAAGATTCGGATAATTGAAGACGACGCCGATATCGCGCCCGTCGGAATAGCCGCCGGCACGGCCCATGGCGGAGCCGAGGGCATCGACCGGATCAACCCCGAGAGACAGCAGAAGCGGCCGCGAGCGATAATAGCCGCAAGTCGCATCGTGCAAGCCTGTGAGCTGCGTCCCGAGCAGGATCTGCGCCATGTCGTGGCCACGCGCGGAAAACTGATAGAGAACCTTCTTCTCGGGAACGAGCCGCTTCTCTTCCATCTCGTCGAGGGCCCTCGAGAGTTGGACAAGATAGGCGACCTTGCGCCAGTCGATGCGATCGTCGGGCGCGTTCCGCTCATGCTTTCTGACGGCGAGATGGGCCATGTGATCCTCCTCCATATGGCCCACAGATTCTAATTCAAAACACCCGCTGTATTCCTTTCAATTTCCTGGATTGCGCGGTAGTGTCTGAAATGTCTATTTCATGAATGGCGATTTTTTGAATGGAAAATTTCGATCTGGATCATGTCGACAGGGCGATTCTGCGTGTTTTGCAGGACGAGGGCGATATCAGCCAGTCGGCGCTCGCAGAAAAGGTCGGAGCGTCGCCTGCCTCCTGCTGGCGCAGAATAAAGGCGCTGGAAAATGCGGGCGTACTCGGTCGAACAGTTCGCCTTGTCGATGCAGACAAGATCGGCAAGGGACTAAACGTGTTCTGCCAGGTCAAGATGAAGACGCACGATCCCGCGACCCGTCGCGATTTCGAGCAGTTCATCGCGAGTTATCGCGAAGTTCTCGAATGCTACTCGATGTCCGGCGAGTGGGATTATCTCATCCGAGCCGTCGTCGCCGATGTCAGGGAGTATGAAGGGCTTTTGATGCGGGGAATCCTGACACACGAAGCCGTCCTCAGCTCTTCGTCGCACTTCTCGCTGAAATGCGTGAAATACACGACGGCGTTGCCGACGAATGCATCCCGATAGAGAGCATATCTTTCCTTTGATGCGGGCTTGCCTTGAACATTCCCGGCGTCCCGCGTTAATAGACCTCCAGTTTGCCGAGGCGGAGCGGAGCGCGATTGTCGACTGATAGTGTGAAACCTGGAGATGATCTGAGCGACGCGGTTGCGGCGCTGCTCGTCGATCTGCCCATCAAGGCGGCAAGTTTCATCGTGACGATCTATGGCGACGTCGTAGAGCCGCGGGGAGGGGTGATCTGGATCGGCAACCTCATCGAAACCTGCAAGAGCGTCGGCATTACGGAAACGCTGGTGCGGACCGCGGTCTCGCGACTGGTGACGGCAGGCCAGCTTGTCGGGGAGCGGGAAGGCCGGCGCAGTTTCTACCGGTTGACGGACACGGCCCAAAGCGAGTTTGTCGAGGCCGCCAGCCTATTTTACGGGCCGGAACCTGCAGTTCGATGGCAATTCGTCCTCATCAATGGCCCTGCTCCCGAGGAGATAATGCAGGGTCTGGAGCGGGATGGTTTTGCCAGGTTGAATCCACGCTTGGCGGTGGGAACGCATCCGGCACCGCCGTTGCCGGGGCGCGTCGTTGTCTTCGATGCCCAGCTTGCGACCGACAACGGCGCTTTGAGGGAATTTGCGGAGGGGGCCTGGAACCTGCCGCAATTCGCCGAGGCCTATGAAGAATTCGTCGGTCGCTTCGGGTCGTTTTCGCTTGATGTCGCCGATTGTGCGGCGCTTTCGCCGTTCGATTGCTTGATCGCGCGGCTGCTTCTTGTTCATCAATATCGCCTGATCGTGCTGCGCGAGCCGCATCTTCCCCAATCGGCGTTGCCGGATAATTGGCCGGGCGAAGAGGCGCGACGCCTCTTTGCCGATCTCTATTTGCGCCTCTCCAAGAAGGCCGATGGCTATGTCGGCCGCCGTTTCGTCAATGATGCCGGCAAGCTCCAGGAGGCAACTGCGGCCAGCCGAGCCAGGCTCGATCGCCTCGTATCCCGCTGAAAGCCCAATCTACTCAACTACATAGCGACTTCATTGCGCTGGGATAGTCTTTCGCGACCATGAATGTCACAAAAATTTCCGAAAATTGATTTGAACTGTGACATATCGCATGCTAATACAGTGACCGATCGGTCGGCTAATTCCATCGCTGACGATGTGAGGTTTCGTGGAGGAGAACGAGAAACAGGCCTATACTGACGGTGCCGTGAAGCGGCGGCCCTGCCGACACGCTTCAAGACAACTGCAGGCCTGCGATCATTCTCGAGCGCGCAAGACGCGGAAAGACGGAGGAAAGATCAATGTATGCACAGATGGTGAAAACCGACGGCACCCGCATCCGTTCCCTCGACGAGATGGATCCGCAGGAGCGCGCCTTCCAGGAACGCGTCGATGCCGGCCAGAAGATCGAGCCGAAGGAATGGATGCCCGAAGGCTATCGCAAGACCTTGATCCGTCAGATCAGCCAGCACGCCCATTCCGAAATCGTCGGCCAGCTCCCCGAAGGCAACTGGATTACGCGCGCACCGACGCTGGAACGCAAGGCGATCCTGCTTGCCAAGGTTCAGGACGAGGCAGGCCACGGCCTCTATCTCTACTGCGCCGCCGAAACGCTCGGCATCAGCCGCGACGAGATGTATGAGCAGCTCCATTCCGGCAAGGCCAAATATTCCTCGATCTTCAACTATCCGACGCTGACCTGGGCCGATATCGGTGCGATCGGCTGGCTGGTGGATGGCGCTGCCATCATGAACCAGGTCCCGCTGCAGCGCTGTTCCTATGGTCCCTATTCGCGGGCCATGATCCGGATCTGCAAGGAGGAGAGCTTCCATCAGCGCCAGGGCTTCGATGTCCTGATGAAGATGGCGAGGCAGGGCACGCCGGCACAGAAGGCCATGGTGCAGGATGCGCTGAACCGCTGGTGGTGGCCGTCGCTGATGATGTTCGGCCCTTCGGACGATGCCTCGGTGCATTCGGCCCAGTCGATGGCCTGGAAGATCAAGCAGAATTCCAATGACGAGCTGCGTCAGAAATTCGTCGACCAGACCGTGCCGCAGGCCGAATATCTCGGCCTGACCGTCCCCGATCCCGATCTGAAGTGGAACGAGGCGAAAGGCGGCTATGATTTCGGCGAGCCGGATTGGGAAGAGTTCTTCAACGTGATCGCCGGCAACGGCCCATGCAATGCGGAGCGACTGAATGCCCGCAAGCAAGCATGGGATGATGGTGCGTGGTTCCGCGACGGCTTGACGGCGCATGCCGAGAAAGCGGCTGAGCGCCGTGCCGTCGCCAGGGTCGCCGCCGAATAAGGCGGGTCGAATTTTTCAGGGAGTGAAAAACATGTCCAGCGAATGGCCGCTTTGGGAAGTCTTCATCCGTGGTCAGCATGGCCTCAACCATCGCCATGTCGGCAGCCTGCATGCGCCCGATGCCGAAATGGCAATCAACAATGCGCGCGATGTTTATACCCGCCGCAACGAAGGCGTCAGCATCTGGGTGGTGCGCTCGTCCGAGATCACCGCCAGTGCGCCTTCGGAGAAAGGCCCGCTGTTTGATCCCTCCAATTCCAAGGTCTATCGTCATCCGACCTTCTTCGACATTCCCGATGAAGTGGGGCATATGTGATGGCAACCGCAGCACTGGATCCGGCGGTCGATCGGGCCGCCCTTGTCGAATTCCTCCAGCGCATCGGCGATAACACGCTGATCCTCGGTCATCGCGTTTCCGAATGGTGTGGCCGCGGGCCGGCGCTGGAAGAGGATATTGCGCTTGCCAACACCGCGCTGGACCTGATCGGCCAGACCCAGCTCTGGCTCGGGCTTGCGGGCGAGGTGGAGGGCAACGGCCGCTCGGCCGATGATCTCGCCTATCTGCGCGACGGTTACGAGTTCCGCAATATCCTGCTGGTCGAACGCCCCAATGGCGATTTCGGCAAGACACTCATGCGGCAATTTCTCTTCGATGCCTGGCACTATTTGCTGCTGAGGGCGTTGAAAGGCTCAACCGACCGGCGCATTGCCGAGATCGCCGAAAAGGCTTTCAAGGAAGTTTCCTATCACCTCGATCGCAGCCGCGACCTGATCATCCGCCTTGGCGACGGCACGGCCGAAAGCCATCGCCGCATGCAGGAAGCCTTGGACGAACTTTGGCCGTTTACCGGCGAAATGTTCGTCGGCGATGCCGCCGATGCAGCGCTGGCGCAGGCCGGCGTTATCCCGGAGCCGCAAAGCCTCAAAGCCGGTTGGGACGAGATCATCTCTGACACGCTGACGGAAGCGACGCTGAAACGTCCGGCGGATGGCTATATGCATAAGGGTGGCCGCCGTGGCGTTCATACCGAGCATTTGGGCTACATCCTCACGGAGCTGCAATTCCTGCAGCGCGCCTATCCGGGCGCAACCTGGTAGGAGGCTGGCATGGCGACCGCACTCCACCCTCCGGTCGAAGAGATCTGGCATTGGCTATCGGAAGTGCCGGACCCGGAAATCCCTGTGATTTCGCTAACCGATCTCGGCATCATCCGCGATGTCGGCTGGCAGGAGGATACGCTTGTCGTCACGGTGACACCGACCTATTCGGGCTGTCCCGCAACGACCGTGATCAATCTTGATATCGAACGGGCGCTCGCAGAAAAAGGCGTCGACCGGGTGCGGCTGGAGCGACGGCTGTCGCCAGCCTGGACGACGGATTGGATCAGTGCCGAGGGCCGCGAGAAGCTGCGCGCCTACGGCATCGCTCCACCGATCGACGGTACTGCTGCCGACGGCATCTTGATGAAGCGTATCGACCGGCTCGCCGGCCGCTCGAACCTCACCATCGCCTGTCCGCGTTGCGGCTCGGCAAATACGGAGAAGATCAGTCAGTTCGGCTCGACGCCCTGCAAGGCGAGCTATCGCTGTACCGACTGTCTGGAGCCGTTCGACTACTTCAAGTGCATTTGACCCCAACAGGACGAGGCCCGCATCCATGGCACGTTTCCATCCCCTGACCGTTACCGATGTACGCCGCGAGACGCGCGATGCTGTCGTCGTCACGCTTGCGCCATCCGAGGAGGATCGGACTGTCTTCGACTTCACGCAGGGGCAGTATCTGACCTTCCGCCGCAAGTTCGATGACGAGGAGCTGCGCCGTTCCTATTCGATCTGTGCCGGCAAGGACGAGGGCATCTTGAAGGTCGGCATCAAGCGTGTCGATGGCGGCTGCTTTTCGACCTGGATCAACGAAAACCTGAAGGCCGGCGATACGCTGGAAGCCATGCCGCCGATGGGCGCCTTCTTCACCGCGATCGAGCCCGACGTGGCGAGGCATTATCTCGGCTTTGCCGGTGGCAGCGGCATCACGCCGGTTCTCTCGATCATCAAGACGGTGTTGGCGCGCGAGCCCCGCTCGGTTTTCACCCTCGTCTATGCCAATAGGCAGATCAGCTCGATCATGTTCCGCGAAGAGCTGGAGGATCTGAAGAACCTCTATCTCGGTCGCCTTTCGGTCCTGCACGTGCTCGAAAGCGAAGCGCAGGAGATCGATCTTTTCACCGGCCGGATCGATGCGGAAAAATGCAAGGCGCTCTTCAAGCACTGGATCGATCTGACGTCGGTCGCGACCGCCTTCATCTGTGGCCCCGAGCCGATGATGCTCGCAATCGCTGCGGCGCTGCGCGAGCACGGCATGCGGGACGACCAGATCAAGTTCGAGCTGTTCGCCTCCTCGCAGCCTGGCCGTGCCCGCCGCAAAGTAGAGAGCGCCGCCGCAGCCGATCATGGAACGAGCTGCGAGGCAACCGTGACGCTCGACGGCGCGACGCGCGTCTTCAAGTTTCCAAAACATGGCCAATGCCTGCTCGATGCCGCGCTCGAAAACGCGATGGACGTGCCCTATGCCTGCAAGGCCGGCGTTTGTTCCACCTGCCGGGCCAAGGTTCTCGAAGGCGAGGTCGAGATGGAGGTCAACCATGCGCTCGAAGACTACGAGGTGCGCCAGGGCTACGTGCTGACCTGTCAGTGCTATCCGCTCACCGACCGCATCGTCGTCAGCTACGACCAGTAGCGCCAAACCGCATCGAAGGGAGGAACGAAATGTCCGAGACGATGCCGATCGAGCAATATCTGCAGGAGGGCGGCGTGCTGTCCTCGCCCGACAATGTGACCCCGCGCTATCGCGGCGAGTTGTTGCGACTGATGGCAAGCTTCGTCGATAGCGAACTGGCCGGTTCCGCCGGCTTTGCCGATATCATCAACGACGCGCCCGGCATTCAGGAGCGGATTTCCGCGGCACGCATCGTTCTGGAAAAGACCGACCACGCCGGACAGGTCCTGAAACTCATGGAGACTTTCGGCGTCGATGGCGGCCGCTATGCCGTCCATCATCCCTGGGCGGCGCGGCTATCCCGTGACGCCGACATCGGCGCTGTCAGGCAAGGCGGCGATATGCGGCTTTCCGTTTTCCATTACCCGCTTGAGGGCTGGATGGATGCGGTCATCATGAACGTTCTGATGGGAGCGGCCAGCATCGTACAGCTGAAAGAGTTGGGGCGTGTATCCTACCAGCCGTTGGCCGAGGTCTTTCGTATCATTCTGCCGCGCGAAAGACGGCACGCGGAACTTGGCGCTGCAGGTCTTGCCCGCATCGTTGCCGATGACGAGGGACGGGTGAAGGCACGCGCTTCGGTCGCCTATTGGTATCCGCGCGTTGCGGAGAGTTTTGGCCATGCCGGTTCCACCCGCTTCGAAACGTTGTCGCGCTTCGGTCTGCGCCATCAACCCAATGAATCCCTACTTGCCGAGTGGCAAGCCGATGTCGATGCGCAACTCTCTGCGCTCGGATTGATTTAAGCGATCCCTGGAAAACCGCCTGGCGGCCTCCATTCGGGATTGTTGGAAAATGAAGGAAGGAAACACGGATGAACATCATGGCAAATCAGCCGCGCCGGCTTGAGAGCTATGTCGGAGGCACTTGGGTCGCCGGTGCCAAGGAAGGCGTAGCGCTGCTCGACGCCTCGACCGGTGCACCCGTTGCGTCAATCGATTCCTCCGGCATCGACTTCAAGCAGACGCTGGCGCATGGTCGCGACAAGGGCGGTCCGGCGCTCAGACGCATGTCCTTCCATGAGCGCGCCGCAATGCTGAAGGCGCTCGGACAGGCTCTGCTCGAGAGGAAGGAAGAGTTCTATGCGCTCTCGACGGCAACGGGCGCCACGCGGGCCGATAGCTGGGTCGATATCGAAGGCGGCATCGGAACGCTGCTGTCCTACGCTTCCAAGGGTCGGCGCGAGCTGCCGAACGCGCGCGTGCTGCTCGATGGCGATGTGGAGCAGCTCTCCAAGGATCAGAGCTTTTCCGCGCAGCATATTCTAAGCCCGCTGCAGGGTGTTGCCGTTCACATCAACGCCTTCAACTTCCCCTGCTGGGGCATGCTGGAAAAGGTGGCCCCGACCTTGCTCGCCGGCGTTCCCGCCATTGTCAAGCCGGCAAGCCAGACCGCTTACCTCACCGAACTCATGGTTCGCCGCATCATCGAGACCGGCCTGCTGCCGGAAGGTGCGCTGCAGCTTGTCTGCGGTTCGGTCGGCGATCTCCTTGATCATGTCGAAGGCCAGGATGTCGTTACCTTCACCGGTTCCGCAGCGACCGGCCAGCGTCTCAAGACGCATAAGGCCATTATCGAAAACTCCGTTCGCTTCACCATGGAGGCAGATAGCCTTAATGCGGCCGTTCTCGGCCTTGATGCCGCCCCGGGCACGGAAGAATTCGATCTCTTCGTCAAGGAAGTCGCCCGCGAGATGACCGTGAAGGCTGGGCAGAAATGCACGGCCATCCGCCGCGTCATTGCGCCGCGTGCCTATAGCGATGCTCTCATTTCGGCATTGAACGATCGTCTCGGCAAGACCGCGATCGGCAATCCGGCCGACGAGACGGTTCGCATGGGGCCGCTCGCGAGCCTCGATCAACGCGAGGAAGTGCGTGCCCGCATCCGCGACCTAGCCGTCGATGCCGAGATCGTCGGCGGCGATCCCGACAATCCAAGCGTCATGTCTGGCGACGCGAAGGCAGGCGCCTTTCTCAATCCGGTGCTCCTCTATTGCGACAAGCCAGGCTCGGCGCGGGCGATCCACGATGTCGAGGCCTTCGGTCCCGTCAGCACGGTGATGCCTTACGATACGGCGGAAGAGGCGGTCGATCTGGCGCGGCGTGGCCGGGGCAGCCTTGTTGCCTCCGTCTTCACCAATGACCCCGGTTTCGCCGAGGAGGTCGTTCTTGGCCTCGCGCCGTTCCATGGCCGTGTGATGATCGGCAACCGTGCGAGTGCCAAGAGCTCCACCGGGCATGGTTCCCCCTTGCCGGGCCTCGTCCATGGCGGTCCTGGCCGCGCCGGCGGCGGCGAGGAGCTTGGCGGCATCCGAGCCGTGAAGCACTATATGCAGCGCACGGCCGTCCAGGGCACACCGCGCCTGTTGTCGGCGGTCACCGGTCGTTGGATGGAGGGGGCTGCTGCGCAGACCGGCAGTGAACATCCGTTCCGCAAGTCGCTTGCCGAACTCAAGATCGGCGATCAGCTCGTCACCGCGAAACGGACGGTCACGCTCGACGATATCGAGCATTTCGCCAGCTTCACCGGCGATACTTTCTACGCTCACATGGACGAGGAAGCCGCAAAGGCCAATCCGTTCTTCGACGGTCGCGTCGCCCACGGCTATCTCATCGTCTCTTTCGCCGCCGGCCTCTTCGTCGATCCGGCGCCGGGTCCGGTCCTTGCAAATTACGGCGTCGACAATTTGCGCTTCCTGACACCGGTCAATCCGGGTGATACGCTTCAGGTGCAGTTGACCTGCAAGGAGATCAATCCCCGCGTCAATGCCGAGCATGGCGAGGTGCGTTGGGATTGCAAGGTAACGAACCAGCTAGACGCCGTCGTCGCGCAGTATGACGTTCTGACGATGGTGGCGAAAACGAGAGAGTGAGCGCATGACGACGATCGAGCAAGACCCGCATCGCCTGGAAATGACCGTGCTGATGACGCCGGATATGGCGAATTTCAGCGGCAAGGTGCATGGCGGCGCACTTCTGAACCTGCTCGATCGCGTCGCTTTTTCCTGTGCTTCCCGCTATTCCCAGCAATATGCGGTGACTTTGTCGGTTGATCAGGTTCTGTTCAAGGAGCCGATCAATGTCGGCGAACTCGTGACCTTCCGCGCCTCGATCAACGATACAGGTCGCACGTCGATGGAGGTCGGCATAAGGGTCGAGGCGGAAAATATCCGCTCCGGCGAGCGCCGTCACACGAACTCCTGCTATTTCACCATGGTTGCCGTCGATGAAGCTGGCCGCCCGGTCCGCGTTCCAGAATTGGTGCCGGCAACGCCGGTCGATATCCGTCGACACAAGGCCGCCCAGCTACGCCGCACTCTGCGTCGCGAATTCGCGCAACGGCTTGAATCGGTGGCCGAAACCGGCCGGGATGTGGAAGGTTTGGGAGGCGATTGAATGGCGCAGATCTATTCCTATGATGGCGTGATACCGGTCATCGACGCGGCGGCCTTCGTGCACCCGGCCGCAACCGTCATCGGCGATGTCATCATCGGCCCCGCCTGCTATGTCGGGCCGGGCGCCGTGCTGCGCGGCGATTTCGGGCGCATCGTGCTTGAGCGTGGCTCGAATGTGCAGGAGACCTGCGTCGTGCACAGTTTTCCGAACTTGGAAGTCACGATCGGCGAGGCGGGGCATATCGGCCATGGCGCGGTGCTGCACGGTTGCAAGATCGGCGCCAATGCGATGGTCGGCATGAACGCGGTCATCATGGATGAGGCCGTCATCGGTGAAAACGCCATCGTTGCAGCCATGGCCTTCGTTAAGGCCGGCGCGGAAATCCCGGCAAACAGCCTCGCGGTCGGCTCGCCGGCGCGTGTCGTGCGAGAACTTACGGCAGATGAGATCGCCTGGAAGCGCCAGGGCACATCAATCTATCAACGGTTGGCACTGGAGGCAAAAGAGAAGCTCGTCGCCGTCGCGCCCTTGACCGCGCCCGAGCCTGATCGCCGACGCATTCGCGCCCCGGAATACGATCCGCTGATTCTCGAGAGAATGAAGCTCAGTGATTGATCGCCTGCCTCAGCTGACGGCCTTGACCCCTTCGAGGATGAGGGTGGTGGCAATATCGGCATATTCATCGCGGGTGATCGGCCCGTCAGGTCGGAACCACATATAGACCCAGTTCATCATGCCGAAGAGCGACATGGTGACCGGCATCAGCAATGGCCTGTTCTTGTTCAGATCCGGATTAAGGGCTTCGATAATGCTGGAGAAGCGCTTGACGATCCGCCGTTCGATCATGCGCAATTCCGCGAGCTGCTCGGGCGACAGGGCGTGCGTCCCATTCAACTGCACCTGATGTTCGTTGTCGGCACCCTCATAGTTCTTCAGCACGGCTTTCACGAGCAGGCGCAAGCGTTCCTGCGGCGTCACGTTGAGGCTGTCAGCTGCTTCGATTGCACTTTCGAGCTCGGTCAGATGCGTCTGCACGATATCGAAAATCAGGGCGTCCTTGCCGGGATAGTAATGGTAGAGCAGGGCTTTCGAGACATTGCTATGCGAGGCGATCATCGACATGGAGGCTTTCTCCATGCCGACCTCGGCGAAGACAGCCGCGGCGCTCGCCAGGATACCACGCTGCTTTTCCTCGAAATCAACTGCGCGCGTGCGTGCCATGTTGTCCTGCTCTGCTCATTCCTGCCTGACTATATCTGGGCCACCAGAGGCGACCGACCTTTCCTATATACAATCAAATCCTTGCCAGACTATCCTGGCAGAGGAGCCGATCACTCTTTCGGGCGGTTATCGACCACCCGTTTTGCCTTGCCCTCGGAACGGGCGACGCCGCCCGGTGCATGCACGGTGATTTTCGTCGTAACGCCGACCACACTTTTAATGTGGTGGGTAAGCTCCTTTGCCGAAATGCCCCGTGCGGCTTCGTCCGCCGCCTCCAGCGTGCATTCCACATGAACGGTCATGTTGTCCATGCGGCCAGCACGCGTCAGCTCGATCTGGAAATGCGGAGCAAGCCCGCGGCATTTGAGGATCTGCTCTTCAATCTGCGTCGGGAAAACATTGACGCCACGCAGGATCATCATGTCGTCGGAGCGACCCGTCACTTTTTCCATGCGGCGTAGCGAGCGCGCGCTGCCGGGCAGGAGCCGCGTCAGGTCGCGGGTGCGATAGCGGATGATCGGAAGTCCTTCCTTGGTCAGCGTTGTGAAGACCAGCTCGCCGAGTTCGCCATCCGGCAGGACGGCGCCGGTTACTGGATCGATGATCTCGGGATAGAAATGATCCTCCCAGATATGCAGGCCATCCTTGCTTTCGACGCATTCGCTGGCAACGCCAGGCCCCATCACTTCCGACAGGCCATAGATGTCGACGGCGTGCATGTCGAAAGCCTGCTCGATTTCCTCCCGCATGGCATTGGTCCAGGGCTCGGCGCCGAAGATGCCGACGGCGAGGGAGCTTTCTCTGGGGTCGATGCCCTGGCGGCGGAATTCGTCGAGGATCGACAGCATGTAGGACGGCGTGACCATGATGATGCGCGGCTTGAAATCCTGCATCAGCGTGACCTGCCGTTCCGTCATGCCGCCCGAGATCGGCACCACCGTGCACCCAAGCTTCTCGGCGCCGTAATGCGCGCCGAGGCCGCCGGTGAACAGTCCATAACCGTAGGCGACATGCACGAGATCGCCGGCGCGGCCGCCGGCGGCGCGGATGGATCGGGCAACGACGGTCGCCCACGTATCGATGTCCTTCGCCGTATAGCCAACGACCGTCGGCTTTCCCGTCGTGCCGGAGGAGGCATGGATGCGTGCAAGCTTCTCGCGCGGAACGGCGAACATGCCGAAGGGATAAGTGTCGCGCAGGTCCTTCTTCGTCGTGAAGGGGAACTTGGCGAGATCCGAAAGCGTTTTCAGGTCGGAGGGATGGACGCCCGCTTCATCGAAGCGTTGCCGATAGAAGGGGGAGTTCTCGTAGGCATGGGTCAGTGACCATTTCATGCGCTCCAGCTGCAACGCGGAAATCTCGTCGCGCGAGGCTGTCTCTATTGCCTCAAGCTCGCCGGCCCGCGGTGAAAGGTTTTCCATGAATCTCTCCTCCAGAAATGCTAGAGATTTTCCGTTTCCCTTCGAAACGCGGAAGGTCTCTATCCTCTTGTTTCTCCACGCATTCCGGAAGGAAAATGGCCATGCACTTTTCCCGGAAATGCTCCAGATGCTCCCGACGTGAAGTCTATTCCGGCAGGAGCGCGCCCTTGACCGTGCGCGAGTGGCCGCGAAATTCCGCGATCTGCTCGCCGTCCTGATTGGTAATCGCGATGTCATAGATGCCGCCGCGTCCACGACGCGACATTTCCCGCGCCGTCGCCTTCAGCCGGTCCCCCTTGAATGCCGGTGCGATATAGGTCACCGAGCAATGCTGGCCGACGGTGCGCTGATTGTACGTATTGCAGGCAAAGGCGAAGGCTGAATCTGCCAGGGTGAAGATGTAGCCGCCATGGCAGGTGCCATGGCCGTTCGTCATTGCTTCGGTCACGGCCATCGAAAGGGTTGCTTCGCCCGGCGTGACGGAAAGCAGCTCCATACCGAGATGGCGAGTAGCATTGTCTTCTTCCCACATCGACTTCGCACAGGCCTCCGCGAGCTCCTGCGGCGAAAGATTTTCGCTGATGCTCATCGTCCCTTGAACTCCGGTTTGCGCTTTTCGAGGAAGGCCGTAACGCCTTCGGCATAATCGGCGCTGCGGCCGGCCTCGCGCTGCAGATCGCGTTCGAGATCGAGTTGTTCGTCGAGCGAATTGGTCGCCGCCGCCTGTATCGCACGCTTTGTCAAACCGAGGCCCATTGTCGGACCTGATGCAAGCCGGACGGTAAGCGCCTTTGCTTCATCCATCAGCTTGTCGTCATCTATAGCGCGCCAGATCAGGCCCCAGCTTGCCGCCGTTTCCGCATCCAATGGTTCTGCGGTGAGTGCCAACGCCTTGGCCCGCGCCTCACCGATGAGCCGCGGCAGGCTCCAGGTGCCTCCGGAATCCGGCACGAGGCCAATTTTCGCGAAGGCCTGGATGAAGCGGGCCGAGCGGGCGGCAAGCGTGATGTCGCAGGCAAATGCGATATTCGCGCCGGCGCCGGCGGCCACGCCATTGACGGCGCAGACGACAGGTTTTTCCAGGCTGCGGATCAGGCGCAGAAGCGGATTGTAGAAGGTCTCGATCGTATGGCCGAGATCCGGCGTACCTTTGCGCGGGTCGCGGTCGCCGAGATCCTGCCCGGCTGAAAAGCCGCGGCCGGCGCCCGTCAGGAGAACGGCGCGGATATCTGCATCCTTATGGGCGCGCTCGAAGCCGGCGCGCAGCGCGAGATGCATTTCCTCGTTGAAGGAATTGAGTTTGTCGGGTCGGTTGAGCGTGAGGCTCAAAACGCCATCGGCAAGCACTGACAGAACAGTTTCGGAATCGGACATATATCCTCCCTGTCACCCTTCCCAGCGGCGACCTCGAAAAAACTCTTGCATAAACCGACCGGTCAGTCAATTATAAAAACAACGATTGGGAGGCACAAAAATGACAGCACTTTTCGACCGCCATCATCCGACGCTGCAGGCCGCGCTGGATGCGGCCGTGAGCCGCGATTACTGGTCCGCCTACTCGGAAATTCCAAGCGGCAAAATATACGGCGAAACCGCCAGGATCGACGGTCTTGCCGACTACGAAGCCAGGCTTGGCAAGCCCTTTGAGATTGCCGGGCATCCGGTGGAAGACCGGGTGGGTGAGGAAGTTTCACCCTATGGGTCAGCGCTCGACATCAGCTACCCCGCCGCATCCAGCGATGCGCTTGTCATGGCATCGCAAGCCGCCGCATCGCAATGGGCGGCGGCATCCATTGATGTGCGCATCGGCGTATGTATCGAGGCTCTTTCCCGCCTCAACGCCCGCAGCTTCGAAATGGCAAATGCCGTCATGCATACGACCGGGCAAGGTTTTGCCATGGCGTTTCAAGCAGGCGGCCCGCACGCGCAGGATCGGGGTCTGGAAGCCGTCGCCTATGCTTATGCCGAGATGACCCGCACCCCGGCGCAAGCGATCTGGACAAAACCGCAAGGCAAGAACGATCCGATCGTTCTGGAGAAGCATTGGCGTATCGTGCCGCGCGGGATTTCCCTCGTGATCGGCTGCAATACCTTTCCGACCTGGAACAGCTATCCGGGCCTGTTCGCCAGTCTCGCGACCGGCAACACCGTCATCGTCAAGCCGCATCCAGCGGCGATATTGCCGCTTGCCATCACCGTTGAAATCATCAGGCACGTGCTTGCCGAAGAGGGCTTCGACGCCAACGCGGTGCTGCTGGCAGCCGACGCGGTGGGTTCCGAAATCACGAAAAACCTCGTCCAGCATCCTGCGACCGCGATCATCGATTACACCGGTTCCAACAGCTTCGGCGCATGGGTGCGGGCCAATGCCGGCAGGGCCGATGTCTATACGGAAGAGGCCGGCGTCAACTCGATCGTCATCGGAGCGACCGACAATTTTGTCGGCCTGTGCGATAATATCGCCTTCTCGCTGTCCCTCTATAGCGGCCAGATGTGCACGGCCCCGCAAAATATCTTCGTGCCACGTTCCGGCATCGCGACGAATGAGGGCCACAAGAGCTTCGATGCTGTGACCGCCGGCATCGCCGGCGCCATCGATAGCCTGTTGTCCGACCCGGCTCGCGCTGCCGGCGTCTGCGGCGCGATCGCCAATCCGGCGTCCGTTGCAAGGGTGAGCGAGGCTCGGTCGCTTGGCCGCATCGTGCGTGATTCAGCACCAGTCGAGGGAATGGGCGAGGCACGCACGGCAACGCCGCTGATCCTTTCGGTCGACGCGACCGCGGAGGCAGCTTATGCCGAGGAACGTTTCGGCCCGATTGCCTTCGTGGTCGCCGTGGACGACGTGGCTGCGGGCGTCAACCGTGCAGCCGAACTCTCAGAAAGCAAGGGCGCGATAACAGCCGCGCTCTACGAAACCGATGAGACCAGCGTATTGGCAGCAGCCGATCGCTTCGCGAAGGCGGGTGTCAATCTCTCGGTCAATCTGACCGGCGGCATATATGTAAACCAAAGTGCCGCCTTCAGCGATTTCCACGTGACCGGCGCGAACCCGGCGGGCAATGCCAGCCTGACGGACGCGGCCTTTGTCGCCAACCGCTTTCGCGTCGTGATGTGGCGGCGACCCGTCGCGGCTTAATCTCCGTTGCCGGATCGCAAACTCTATCGCCCATCGAGACTCGAGAGACCATGACCGTCACAATTACGTATGAAGGCGCAATCGCCGTTGTCACCATCGACAATCCGCCCGTCAACGCACTTTCGCAGGCATTGCGACAGGCGCTGATGGAGGCGGTTTTCACCACCGAGGCGAACGAAACCGTCAGCGCCGTCGTCCTCGCCTGCGCTGGCCGCACCTTCATTGCCGGAGCGGATGTCAACGAATTCGGCAAACCGCCAGTCCCGCCTCATCTTCCAGAGGTCGTTACCGGCATCGAGCGCGCGAAGAAGCCGTGGATAGCGGCAATTCATGGCAGTGCGCTTGGCGGCGGGCTCGAGGTCGCGCTCGGTTGCGCCTATCGTGTTGCCGCCGCGTCGGCAAATCTCGGCTTGCCGGAGGTGAAACTCGGTATCGTTCCCGGCGCCGGCGGCACGGTTCGTCTGCCACGGCTGATTGGGGTTCCGGCTGCGGTTGAGCTCGTGACCGGCGGCAATACGATCGGGGCTGGAAAGGCAAGAGAGCTGGGTCTCGTCGATGCGGTGGTCGAGGGCGACCTCCTGTCGGCAACCGTCGGCTTCGCGCGGGAAGCCTCGCAAAGGCCGCAGCCGCAGCCGATCTCTGAGCGCAGCGTTCCGATGGTCGAGGACGATTTCTGGTCACGCACGGAGAAGGCTGTCGCCGCCAAGGCGAGGGGAGAGGTCGCCCCGCTTCGTGCGCTTGCCTGTATCCAGATGGCAAGTGAAGCGGATTTTTTCACTGCGTCAGCTTTTGAACGCGAGACGTTTCTCGACTTGCGCGGCTCAGCACAAGCCGCTGCGTTGCGTCACGTCTTCTTCGCCGAGCGCGCAGCGCCGCGGCCGCCCGAGCTTGCTGGTGTGGTGCCGCGCCATATCCGTTCGGCCGCCGTCATCGGCGGCGGCACCATGGGAGCCGGCATCGTCGCGGCACTTAGGGACGCCGGCCTGCCGGTTGTTCTCGTCGAGCGTGACGCAGCCGCCGTCGAGCGGGGGCTTGCCAATGTAAACCAGATCTTCCAGGGCTCGGTAAAACGCGGCCGCATCTCGGCCGATGTTGCGGCAGAACGGATGAGAGGTGTTATCGGGACGGATGACTATGGTGCGCTCGCAGATACGGATCTTGTCATCGAGGCGGTGTTCGAAGATCTCGCCGTCAAGCGCGCGGTCTTTGCCCAATTGTCGAAGGCCTGCCGAGCCGATGCTGTATTGACCACCAACACATCCTATCTCGATCCGGACGAGATCGGGGAGGGCCTCGCGCAGCCGGAACGTTTTCTTGGCCTGCATTTCTTCAGCCCTGCCCATGTCATGAAGCTTCTGGAAATTGTGCCGACCGAGACCACGGCGCCGGACGCCTTGGCGACTGGCTTTGCGCTTGCTCGCTTACTTGGCAAAATCCCGGTCCGTGCCGGCATTTGCGATGGCTTCGTCGGCAACCGCATCCTCAAGGTCACGCGGGCGCAGGCTGAGCGTCTGTTGCTATCCGGCGCGACACCCGCTGCCGTCGATGCCGCCATGCGTGCCTTCGGCATGCCGATGGGGCCATTCGAGGCGCAGGATCTGGGCGGCCTCGATATCGCAGCCTTTCAACGCAAGGCCGCGCGCGAACGCGGCGAGACGCCATTTGCGCCTGTCGGCGACCTGCTCGTTTCCATCGGACGCATCGGCCAGAAATCGAATGGCGGTTGGTATGATTATCAACCCGGCGACCGCACGCCACAGCTCTCGAACGCGGTTGCGACTGTTATTGCCGAGGTGGCGGCCAGACGGCCGCAACAGACATGGGACAAGACGGCGATTGCCGATGCCATCATCCTGCCGATGGTAAACGAGGCGACCCGCATTCTGGAAGAGGGGATTGCCCTTCGCGCTGCCGACATCGATCTCGTCGAGATCCACGGCTATGGCTTTCCGCGCTGGCGCGGCGGCCTGATGCATTATGCGCAGGCGCGCGGACTTCGCGAAATTGTCAGCGTGCTGGATCGTCTCTCAAGCAAAGGCCTCTCAGATCCAGCATGTGACGGTTTGCGACAGGCAGCCGATCAAGAACACCCGTCTTGAAGCCGTGCTCGGCTATGGCCGTTTCGGCAGTGGCTCCCACAATCGGTAACAGATGTTCGGCAACGTGAAGGTCCGTTACGAAATCTCCCGAGGCGAACTCTATTCATCTTCTATGCCGGAGCGGTACTGATCCGAGCTGTATCGATTGGTCGGACGGCGCGTTGTTCAACCTAAAGGGGACGGCGCAGTTCGATTGGGCGCTGGTTTCGACGCAAGGGCGAGCCTAAGGCCTTAGACGTTGGGACGTGGGTAGGGGCTCCATCCGTCCGGTAGTCCCGACGTCAATCTCATCGAATTCGCGATAGGAACCGAGCGATCTTACGGGACCGCTCGGCATGCTATTGAAGAAAGCGAGAATTAGAGGGTTACAACAACCTTCCCGAACTGTTCGTTCGATTCCAGATAGCGGTGAGCCTCGACAATCTGATCCAGCGGGAAGCTTCTTGCGATGACCGGTTTCAAGGCGCCCTTGGCGACCCCTGCAAGAATGAAGCTTTTTGCCGCGGTGAGCCTAACGGGATCATGCGTGATCTCGTGAACGAGATAGCCGCGCAACGTCAAGCTTTTGCTGAGCACGGCCATCAACGGAAATGGCGTCGGCAAAGGCGATAGGCCGCCATACTCGATCAATATGCCGCCGGTCGCCATCGCCGCCGTCAGCGGTTCAAAGATCGGCCCACCGACCGCATCCAGAACCACGCGGATACCGGATGAGCCGCCGGCCGCTGCCAACCTGCCGGCGAAATCGTCACCTTCCGACAGGACGACGTCCGCCGCGCCTTGAGCAATCAGCGCCTCACGCTTCGCTGCCGTGCGTGTGATGGCAATGGGCCGGGCGCCGACAAGATTGGCAATCTGAATGGCTGCAAGGCCAACGCTGCTTGACGCTGCGGTGATCGCCACGGTGTCGCCGGCCTTCAGTCCCGCAATCTCGATGAGCGCGCCATAGGCCGTCAGATAAGCCATCCAGAGCGCCGCGGCCGGTTCAAATCCAAGCGCAGCCGGATGCTTCACGACAAGTTCCGCGGGTGCGCGGATCACCTCGCCATGCATCGGCCAGCGCACCATCGAGCGCGGGGGAATGACACTGACGGCGTCGCCCGGACGCAGCCCTTCGACATTCTCACCAACGCTCTCCACGATGCCGGCTGCCTCCAGCCCCAACCCCGAAGGCCCTGTAACTGCCTCGATATAGGTGCCGCGTCGCAGCAAGGCTTCGGCCCGGTTGAGACCGAGCGCCTTCACGTTGATGCGCACCTCGCCCGGGCCGGGAGATGGGATTTCAAGGTCTTCAAGACGCAGGACCTCAGGTCCACCGAGCTCCGAAAAGCGAACGATCTTAGCCATGACTTCACTCCGATTAATTTCGAATGGCACCTTGTTGCATGGCGATTTTCGACGATAAAGTGTGAGTCGCTTTGCTCATTAATAACCATTGGTTTCGAAATGGATCGCCTTACCAGCATGGAAGCCTTCGTTCGAGCGGTCGATCTCGGATCATTCGCCGCCGCCGCCGAAGCGCTCGATATCTCGGCGCCGATGGTCGGCAAGCACATTCGTTTCCTTGAGGAGCGATTGGGCATGAGGCTCCTCAATCGGACGACGCGACAGCAGAGCGTGACCGATTTCGGCCGCGCTTATTACGACCGCTGCCGTACTATCCTGACCGAGACGGCTGCCGCGGAGGCGCTCGCCGGTAACCATCTCGGCGAGCCGACCGGGCGTCTGCGCGTGACCATGCCGGCTCATTTCGGACGGCATTGCGTTGCGCCCGTCCTTTATGCCTTGGCGCAGCGGTATCCACGCCTCGAGCTGGAGCTGTCCTTCGGTGACCCCATCTCCGATCTGGTCCAGCAGGGTTATGATCTGGCGATCCGCACGGGAACGCTGGAGGACCGCGCCGGCATCGTCGCCAGGCGCGTCGCGCGCCAATCGATGATCCTCTGCGCATCACCGGCCTATCTTGATCGTTGCGGAACGCCCGCCGATATCGACGATATCATGCAGCATCAGACCATCCTCTACGGTCGCGCCGGCTGGGTCCGGCCCTGGCAGTTCCCGCGGCCCGGCATGGCGCCGCTTGAGATTTTCCCAGGCGGACGCTTGCGCCTTGACGACCTAGGCGCGATGGCCGATGCGGCGGCTGCGGGTCTCGGCCTGTCATGGTTGCCTGCCTGGCTGGTTCGTGACCGCCTGGCCTCGGGTGAACTGGCTGTCGTGCTGCCCGACCAGCCCCGTTTTCTATATGATGCTTATGCACTCTGGCCGCAGACGCCGTTGCTGCCGCTCAAGGTCCGGGTGGCCGTTGACGAACTGGCGCAGACCCTTCCTTCGCAGATGACCTGAAAAAACAGCAGCTCTCAGACGGAACAGCACGAAGACCTGCTGTTTCAGTCGGAGAGTGGTCGGGCCGCTCATCTTGACGCACAAGAGGTCGCGCAGCCGAACGAACATCTGCTGCAAAGCTGCCGATCTCATCGTCTCGGCAAACGGTCATTCCTGACGTCTTCCGTCTTGTCGCTCGTTCTATTGCCGCGACCTTAAGGTCGCGCGTGCGCGCTCAAGGTTGCGCCAGCGCTACGGCGTGATCCGTAGCGCTGGCACGCGCCTTTGTCGCGCGTCCACAGTGTATTCGGATTCTAGCGTTGCGGGATGCTCAGGTCACATCACGCCGAAGCGCTCGAAGGCTTCCACGGTGCTCATGCCGGCCTCGATCGCAAGACGGACTTTGTTCTCGGTTTCAGCCTTTTCCAGCGCAAGCGCGATCACCTCCCGTTCGGCTTCGCACGGGATAACGAGGACGCCATCTCTGTCGCCGAAGAGAATGTCGCCAGGCCTGACGCGTATGCCGCCGATCTCGATCGGGATGCCGTAATCCACGACCTTGCCTCGCGGCCCTTGGTCCTGTGCGTAGGAGCCGTAGCAGAACGTCGGAAAGCCAAGCGCGAGAATGCCGCTGCTGTCACGGCAATAACCGTCACAAATCGCGCCCGCCGCCTTCAGTTTGAGCGCGCGCGTCGACATCAATTCGCCCCAGAGGGCGTAGCGTGGCGAGGCACCCGAGCAGACATAGATCTCGTTTGGCTTCAAGCTGTCGAGGGCCTGGAACATCAGGCCGAAAGGCTTGCTGCTAAGCTCGGAATGTCCGCCGGGCTCCGCAACGGCGAAGAAATCAGCTTCGAGGACCGGCATC
>NZ_JAELUG010000735.1 GCF_016429255.1 Rhizobium sp. ASV8 | reverse complement strand
GCTTGACCACCGATCGCGCCGTCGGCTTAGTCTTGGCGTCAATCTTCTTGGCTGCGCTGCCGCCCTTTCCAGGCGATGACCAGCTCAGCCGCTTCACGGCAATGACCTCGTCTTTTGCAATGTCTGCGACAATGACGAACCAGCCTTCTGACTGGGGTTTCGGCAGCATTGGTGCGTAGATTCGTGCGTCGCGCTCCACGAGGGCGTTGAGGCGCTTGACGCCTACTGTCAGCGATAGCGACGTTGTATTGTCAATGGAAACTGATACGTGCGGCAGGATTGAGGCGGCGCGA
The DNA here is from genome assembly GCF_016429255.1 of Rhizobium sp. ASV8. Classification (GTDB taxonomy): domain Bacteria; phylum Pseudomonadota; class Alphaproteobacteria; order Rhizobiales; family Rhizobiaceae; genus Rhizobium. The sequence goes on along the minus strand of NZ_JAELUG010000735.1, from coordinate 107 downwards.
GCAAAGCGTGATTGAATGGGAGCAGGCACGTTTAGGCGTTTGGCGAGCTGTGTGATTTGCTGTGGTGTGCGGGACGCAATCTCTGTCAGGGTCGTCTCATCCTTAAC
>NZ_JAELUG010000734.1 GCF_016429255.1 Rhizobium sp. ASV8 | reverse complement strand
CTAACTACCTCCGTACCTAGTAAACACACCGCCGCCGCGACTCTGCAATCGATAGCTCATCACCGTTTGGAGGCGACCCCGGTTTGAGCTCCCTCAATCTGCAAATCTACGTCTTCCATTTCTGCGTCATGGTCCTCGACGCATCGCAGCTGCGGCCATGGCCCTAAAACGCAGAGAGGCGCTTATCGCAGGCGTAGTAGCCCTCATAGCCTGGGGCTACGCCGTCAGCTGGTTCACGGCCTTGCGCTGGGCCGGCTATGCATTTGGCGGCGGCCTTTTAGCTGGTCTTTTCGGCCTGCTTGGCGCACTCTTACTCTTTGCTCGAATCGCGACCGATCGCAGGCCGCGTCCTCGAGGCGCTGTGTTTGTCGACCGACAAAAATGGCGTACTGAGATTGTC
>NZ_JAELUG010000733.1 GCF_016429255.1 Rhizobium sp. ASV8 | reverse complement strand
CTGTAGATGAAGAGTTATATAAGCATCTAAACACTACCAATTATGAGCGAAGAATAGGCAACTATAAGAGGACGTGCATTCTGACTTGTGTTGTGGTCAAGTGAGCCGCCATGTGCGGAAATGCGAGAATGTTACTGGCCGGTACAGACGTGAGCCGGGCAGGGAGGAGATGGCACAACGACCTTTCCGATAGATGCACCTGGGGCAGATGTCGCTCGCTAAATAAATACTGACAATTCGAGTATGATTTTCTTAGGTTGGATTTTATTATACTTACTCCCGCACATAATGATCCGCTCCTTTCTAGTTGCTGCCTTGCTGCCTAGCAAATGGTACTGAATCTGGTGAAGGATACAATCATTTGCACATGCAAGTCGTAGGTAGGGCGGCGATTAAAGAC
>NZ_JAELUG010000732.1 GCF_016429255.1 Rhizobium sp. ASV8 | reverse complement strand
CCCCCCCCCCCCCCCCCCCCCCCCCCCCCCCCCCCCCCCCCCCCCCCCCCCCCCCCCCCCCCCCCCCCCCCCCCCCCAACCCCCCCCCCCCCCCCGAGACCTACCCCCACGACACGTCGTCGGCAGCGTCAGATGTGTATAAGAGACAGGCACCAACCTTACCGATCGTTGACGTCGTTGCGGAGCGAGCTGTCTCTAGTTGATGAGGATGTGCAGCTCGCCAAGTCTGTTATTAATGACCACTACATGACCTGTCTCTTATACACATCTCCGAGCCCACGAGACGGTCTATTAAATCTCGTATGCCCTCTTAGTCTTGAAAAAGGGGGGGGGGGGGGGGGGGGGGGGGGGGGGGGGGGGGGGGGGGGGGGGGGGGGGGGGGGGGGGGGGGGGGGGGGGG
>NZ_JAELUG010000731.1 GCF_016429255.1 Rhizobium sp. ASV8 | reverse complement strand
CCCCCCCCCCCCCCCCCCCCCCCCCCCCCCCCCCCCCCCCCCCCCCCCCCCCCCCCCCCCCCCCCCCCCCCCCATTCTTTAAACGCAGAAGACGGAATACGAGATTTAATAGACCGTCTCGTGGGCTCGGAGATGTGTATAAGAGACAGCCTCTACAGTTATACTCCCAAAGAAAAAAACTTAATGGTGGTGATGTCCAAATTGCGTAAGAAGTGGCAGAAGCATGCCAACAGTAGTAGCCAGCGTATCTCCTGTCTCTTATACACATCTGACGCTGCCGACGACGTGTCGTGGGTGTTGGTGTGGGGGGGGGCGGGAGGGGGGAGAGGAGGGGGGGGGGGGGGGGGGGGGGGGGGGGGGGGGGGGGGGGGGGGGGGGGGGGGGGGGGGGGGGGGGGGGG
>NZ_JAELUG010000730.1 GCF_016429255.1 Rhizobium sp. ASV8 | reverse complement strand
CCCCCCCCCCCCCCCCCCCCCCCCCCCCCCCCCCCCCCCCCCCCCCCCCCCCCCCCCCCCCCCAACACACTTTTTTTAATGATACGGCCCCCACCGAGATCTACACCCACGACACGTCGTCGGCAGCGTCAGATGTGTATAAGAGACAGCTGCAGGGTAATTTTTTTTTTTTTTTACAAAGTCTTTTGATAAAGCTCATGCCGTCGAAGTTGGCATTGGCTGCACGAAGCCAAGGTTGCTAAGGTGTGATGCTGTCTCTTATACACATCTCCGAGCCCACGAGACGGTCTATTAAATCTGGTTTGCCGTCTTAGGCGTTGAAAGGGGGGGGGGGGGGGGGGGGGGGGGGGGGGGGGGGGGGGGGGGGGGGGGGGGGGGGGGGGGGGGGGGGGGGGGGGGG
>NZ_JAELUG010000729.1 GCF_016429255.1 Rhizobium sp. ASV8 | reverse complement strand
GTCTAAGCACAACGGAATTGAGAAGGAATACGACGGACCCGAAATCAATTTGTGATTATTATTAAAGCCACACGTCAGGTTGCAAAGGATTCGATGGGTGGTGTGGCAGGCCGACGGGGCTACTGAGGAGGTGGTGTGTACGAGTCCGGAGGGCCGTAAGAAAGATGGGGTTTGGGCTCAGTGTCGGGTTGGGTTCAATCCGCAAAAGCACTGACGAACAACGGCGCATATCTGCCAAGAGTGCCTGTACAAGAAGCGTAGTAGACTCTCTTGCTCTATTCGAGACTTGACAGGCTGAGAATAAACAGGATCGCGACATTCGCCGATAGTAACAAGTATGGCTCTTAGGCTTGCATATTCTTTTGATCTATGACGAAGTTTACGAGACGGCGGCCTATCA
>NZ_JAELUG010000728.1 GCF_016429255.1 Rhizobium sp. ASV8 | reverse complement strand
CCCCCCCCCCCCCCCCCCCCCCCCCCCCCCCCCCCCCCCCCCCCCCCCCCCCCCCCCCCCCCCCCCCCCCCCCCCTCTTTTCAACCACAAGACGTAATACGAGATTTAATAGACCGTCTCGTGGGCTCGGAGATGTGTATAAGAGACAGGGTTGCAAGATTGGTTGTTTAAATACGCGTGATGGATGTCGATGTAGGTTCTGCAATGTGAGTCATACGCGACAAGGCGAGCGACAAGGAAGATGTTGTTGTCTGTCTCTTATACACATCTGACGCTGCCGACGACGTGTCGTGGGTGTAGTTGTCGGGGGTGGGGGGGTCATTGAAAAGGGGGGGGGGGGGGGGGGGGGGGGGGGGGGGGGGGGGGGGGGGGGGGGGGGGGGGGGGGGGGGGGGGGGGGG
>NZ_JAELUG010000727.1 GCF_016429255.1 Rhizobium sp. ASV8 | reverse complement strand
CCCCCCCCCCCCCCCCCCCCCCCCCCCCCCCCCCCCCCCCCCCCCCCCCCCCCCCCCCCCCCCCCCCCCCCCCCCTTTTTGCACGCAGAAGACGGAAAACGAGATTTAATAGACCGTCTCGTGGGCTCGGAGATGTGTATAAGAGACAGGCGCCCCGTGTTGCGTATGGTGTTGATGAGCTTGACATGGTGGTCGTGTCTGATGTGACAATAACTGGTTTGGTTCGCGTGCCAAAACGAAATGGACAATGTCTGTCTCTTATACACATCTGACGCTGCCGACGACGTGTCGTGGGGGGTGTGGGAGGGGGTGGGGGGGGGGGGGAAGAGGGGGGGGGGGGGGGGGGGGGGGGGGGGGGGGGGGGGGGGGGGGGGGGGGGGGGGGGGGGGGGGGGGGGGGG
>NZ_JAELUG010000076.1 GCF_016429255.1 Rhizobium sp. ASV8 | reverse complement strand
GTGGCGCTTGACGTTGGGACGAAGCTTGACGGTCCAGACGTCCATGGCCGCATTCGGGGTCATGGACTCCGCAAGGCGCATGACGACGCCACCCTTGGAATCGTGGCTGGTGAGGCCGTCATACAGCTGATCGTACATGGAATCCGCAGATACCGAGTCTGTCGGAGAATATGGTTGCACCATATCCTTGCTGTTGCCGATGACGCCGAGGACAAGCTCCTGCGCTTGCGCAACGGAAAAACCCGCCAGAGCCGTTGTCGCCGTTAACAGGCCGAGCGCAATGGCACGCCTGAAATTCATTGAAATCATAGCTTTCGTTCCTCCTCCAAATACGTCGGCGCTTTCCGTCCTCGAGAAACCTCGGGCGGCTTTTCTTTTGCGACCGCGTCCGCACACACGAACACGCGGCTGAAGGCCTGTCTTGGAGCGAAACGAATCTGGGATGAGGTCGCGCCGATTCCATTTGCTCGCCCGACCAATTGGATTGGGTCTGCGGCCGCTCAGTGAGCGGCCGTCGTTCGACGGGCGTGGCAAACATGTGTGAAGGTAAGCGCCGGGACTGCGCTAGTTTGCGAGGCTGCGATCTGCCGATCTCAGAAGATCGGTCGGCGTGCAGGCAAAAAGATCTTTAAAACAACGATTGAAATAGGACAGATCGTTGAAGCCGACCGAATAGGCGACATCCGCAATGGTCTGCGCATCGTGCTGAAACCGGAGCTGTTTGATCTTCTCACGCGCGAAGCGCAGGCGCTTGTCGCGAATGAGGGTCGTGCAGGTCATTCCCATGTCCTGGAAATGCAGCTGAAGCACCCGCATCGACACGCCGATGCGCTTGGCCAGCCATTTGGCGGAGAGATAGGATCGGGTCAGATGCTGATCGATCAGAACGTCGACCATGTGCAGCCGGCTGGATCCCAGATCATTCAGCGAGTCGAAGGACAGCAAGCTTTCGAGATCGGATACGAACGCCTGTCGCGTTGCATCGAGCATCGTCTGGCGAAGGTCCGGCGCCTGGGCGTCGCTCTCTGAGGTCGAAAGGATCTTGCCCACCAATGCCCGCAAGGTAACCGCCATCGGATTGGCGGCTTCCAGTGTGCGCGCGACGTTGAGCTTGTCACTGCCATGGAAATACATGAGCTGTCCCGGGACGTTGAGGGACAGATGGTTGCTGTATTTCCCGTGGAAATGAAATGTCGTGGGCTTGGTGGAGTCCACCAGTATGCAGTCGCCGACATTCAGCGCGCTTTGGCGGCCGGAATGCTCCACCCCGCAGGAACCTTCCAGCTGGACAATCAGAAAGAGCTGCTCGACCGCGTCACGCCGCACATCATCCCAATCGCGGTGGATGCGATCGAGATCGTTCGAGATATGGGAAAATTCCATGCCGCACGCATTGATGCGCCGGGCTTCGCCATGAATGTCGAGGCTCGTATCCATGCTGCTTGGGCGGAAACTGCCGCAAATGTCGTGAAGATCATCAACCCAGCGATTGAAGGGCGTCCGTATACGGTCCTTGTGGAGCAGATCCAGAGAGCTCAACAGTTCCAACGTTGCCTCACATCCATGCACGACACTTAGCTTGTTAAGTATCAAACTTTGGCTGCGGTAGCAAGCGCGGGCGCCTCGTTCGTAGTCGAGACCCGTGCCGTGTCGGCGCCCTCCCGGGCATGGTTCGAAGACCGTGTTTTCTGGTGGCTTTCCTGGCCACGACGACAGAAGCGTCTTGGGAAACACCATGCAGGAATTTGTCCCGGCGCACCCCTATGCTTTGGAGTGCGCCGGGCAAGATATGAAGGTCATCCGCGCATCGACATGTAGGGCCGACGCAGCCAGATCACTGAGCCGGCAAAGGTTCGCCAAGCGACAGCATCAAGCGGTTTGCCCAATTAAAGAAAGCCGCACCATGGATGACATCGGCGATCTCAAGATCGCTCAAGCCCTCTTTGCGCAGCTCTGCGATTTCGCTGGCCCCAAATTCAGACGGCGTCGCCGTCAACGCGACCGAGGACGAGACGATCGCATTCCACCGGCTGCCGAGATCGGTGCCGGTGCCTTCATCGAGCAGGCGCTGGACGTCGTCGCTGCGCTTCGAATGATGAGAAGCAAAGCGGGAGTGAACGGATGCGCAGAAAATGCAGCCGTTGGTGCGCGACGCAGCCGTTGCGGCAAGCTCGCGTTCGGCGCGCGGCAACCCGGCTTCGACATTGTAGAAAATGTCCTTGTCGGTTTTCGTCCGCGCCTCGAGGATCTCCGGATCACGAGCGAGTAGCATGAAATAGGGCGACTTGGCGCGCGACGCGTCGACGAGCCCTCGCCAGTGGCGCTCAGTCAGCTCTTCCTCGGGAAGCGGGTGCAGCCAGGGCGTCCAGCCGATTTCCTTCTGCGTAAAGACACTCGGTCGATCTTCGATTGTGGGATGGATAACGGTCTCGGTCATGGGAACTATCCTTCTGCAATTACGCGGAGACGGTGTGCTCGGCGCTGGCGGCACTCAATGCGCTCAGCCCGGCAACCACCCGGATTTGGAACGAAAGAAATGCAACGATCTGGGATAGCGTCACCACGCCCGTCGTCGTCCAGCCGGCATTCAGGAGCCGCTGGAGCGCCTCGGCGCTTGCCTCACGCGGACGATAGACGAGAAGGTGGGCATGTTCCAATGCCGCCGAAAGTTTGCTGCCAAGAACCGGGCGTCCCGCTTCCGATACATGATAGACAAGCCCTTCGCGATCTTCGGTGGAAAGCGGTCCGGCGGGATAGTGCCCATAGGGGCCGACGGTACGGCCGCCATTGACCTCCGCCTTGACGGCATCGATCAGCCCACGCTCGCTTTCCGCCTTCTCCAGCGCAGCCAGATAAAACTGGGTGACATTATCGGCCGCATGCAGGCCCGCCACGAACGATGCCAAGGCAAAGCGTTCGCTGTGGCTTACATCACCCTCATGGGCGGGCTCGAACAGGGCTTCGTAGCTCTTCTGCGCGTTGTCGCGGGTCTGTGGCCGTGCCGTCCGCAAGGCATGCAGCGAGGATCCCTCGCGAATGCCTGCCAGCAGATCGATGACGTCAGTTGTCGACGAGGTCATGGATATACCTTCTCTTCTTCGGTTCTTGTTTTACGCTGAGGCCGCAAGCTGCGGACCTTTGTTGGCGAATATCTGCTTCGACCAGCCGAGGGCGGGCGCAACCTTCTGTGAAATCAGCTCGAGGGAACGAAGGATGTAATCGTGCGGCGGATCGATGGAATGCACCTGGAAGACCAGATCCGTGACGCGTTCAAGGGCAGTATCTGCGCGCAAGGAGGCGATAACATCCTCAGGCGTGCCGACATGCACATCGAATGCCTTGATCAGATCAGCCGTCGTTTCGCCGCGAACCTTGAAACCGCTGGCGGCAAAGCGCTCGGCACTTCGGCGCAGGCCGATATCGGCAAGGCGAAGCGCTTCCTTGCGATCATCGGCGACGAAAAGGCTGCGTGATCCCAGTATCCGCGGTGCTCGGCCCTTCGGCAGAGCCGCGAAATAGGCATCGATAATGGGGTTTTGCAGATCCCAAAGCTCGGCATCCGGCGCCTCGTCCGGGCGCGGCTGCGTGCGAGACAGCATCAGGCCGTCACCATCTTTGCCAGCCCGCTCGCCGCCGCCCACGGAAAAGGTTGCCTGCCAGACCCTGTCTATGAGATGCGGCGCAACCGGGTAGAGACGGTTGCCGCCGGCAAGCTCCTGTCCTGTCCACGCATCGCGAATGAGCGTCAAATACTTGCCGTAGATCGGACCGCGATCGGCGCTTTCTATGCCGAAGGGGAGAAAGGCCTGTGGTGTGCCGCCTGTGCCAAAGCCAACCTCCAGGCGCCCTTCCAATAGAAGATCGAGCACAGCGGTATCTTCGGCGACGCGCACCGGGTTTTCCATCGGCAGCGTGATGACGCCCGTTCCCAACCGGATGCGCGACGTGCGCGAGGCAAGACCGGCGAGGAAAACCAGCGGCGCCGGCAGACCGCCCTCATCGCCATTGAAATGATGTTGCGCCACCCAGGCACTGTCAAAACCCTGCGCTTCCGCGTGAATGATCTGCTCGCTCACGAGCCGGTAGCGCTCGGCAGCGCCTGCCTGATCGAGGACACGGCTGAAGAAGCCCAGTCGTTTGGGAGAAACTGGCGTGCTCATGGAATTATCCTGCATTGCTTTGGGGCTGATGAAGAGCGATCGAGTATTTCTTGCCGGGGATGGCGTCGATCAGCTCACGGGTATAATCGCTGCTGGGATTGCCGAAGACCTCTTCGACGAGACCGTTTTCGACCAGCTTACCGTTGTGAAGAACCGAGACCGTGTCGGCGATCTGACGGACCACGGCGAGATCATGGGAAACAAAGAGGTAGGTCAGACCAAGCTCGCGCTGGAGACTGTCGAGCAGCGAGAGGATCTGTGCCTGAACCGTCACGTCGAGCGCCGAGACGGCTTCATCCAGCACCAGGATCTGCGGATCGAGCACCAGCGCCCGGGCGATAGCGACACGCTGACGCTGACCGCCGGAAAGTGCATGCGGCCGCCGCTGCAGGACATCGGCCGGCAGACCGACTTTCTCGATGACAGCAGCGACTTTTTCCAATCGCTGCGCTCTCGGCAGCGGATCGAAGTTCAGCAACGGCTCCTCGACGATAGCAGAAATCGTCTGGCGCGGATCCAGCGAGCCGAAAGGATTTTGATAAACGAGCTGGATCTTCTTGCGGAAGAGCCGCAGCGTTTCGCCGCGCAACGACGCCAGATCAAGCCCGTCGATAATGACCCTTCCCGCCGTCGGACGCTGGAACGCAGAGACAATGCGGATGGTCGTCGTCTTGCCGGAACCGGACTCTCCGACAATCGCATGGGTCGTGCCGCGCTTGACGCGAAACGATAAGTCATCGACCGCTTTCAGGCCGCCGTCCTTGCCGCCGATCCCGAACTCCTGCACCAACCCTTCGACCACGACGATATCATCGCCCGACTCAACCTTCGCATCGACGGGATGCGCGGGAGAGTGCGACTGAGCGACATTCAGCGACGGGGCGTCGGCCAACAGCCGGCGCGTATAGGCGCTTTGCGGGTTCCTCAAAAGCTCGGCGGTCCGCCCTTGCTCCTGAATGCGGCCATTCTGCAGGACAACCAGCCTGTCGGAGCGATCGGCAGCAACACCAAGATCATGTGTGACCAGCAGAACGGCTGCCCCATATTCCCGTCTGAGATCGTCGATAAGGTCGAGGATGTGTCTCTGCACAGTCACGTCAAGCGCACTGGTCGGCTCGTCTGCGATGATCAAGGAAGGCTTGAGCGCGATGGCGATGGCGATCAGCACGCGCTGCCGCATGCCACCCGAAAGTTCATGCGGATATTGGCGTGCCCGAAGCTCGGGTTGACTGAGGCCGACGCGGCCCAGCAGCTCGACGGCCTGCAGATAGGCCGCCGCACGCGGCGCCCTGCGATGAATGACCAGAACTTCGGCGACCTGCTCGCCGATCGTCCTGACAGGATTGAGGGAATTGCCGGGATCCTGCGGCACGAGGCTGATGATGGAACCGCGGATCGCGTCCAGCCGCTTCTGCGGCCAGCCGGCAATATCCTGGCCATTGAGCCTGATCCGGCCCCCTTCCAGATGGCCGTTTTGCGGCAGCAAGCCGATAATGGCCTGAGCCGTCGAGCTCTTGCCCGAGCCGGATTCACCAACGAGCGCGACGACCTCGCCTGCGTTGACGGTGAAGTCGATGCCATGAACCGCCGTGCGAGAACCGCTGCGATCGCGATAGGCGATCTTCAGGCCGGAAACATCCAGCACCGGCACAGCAAACTCATTTGTTTTGTCGGATATCGTATGGCTCATTTGCCAATCTCCGCGATCGAACGGCTGATGCGATTGATCGAGATCACCACGAGCACGACGACGAGGCCAGGCGCCGTCGTCAGCCACCAGGCGGTTGCGATGTAATTACGCCCTTCCGCGATCAAGAGCCCCCATTCCGGTGTCGGCGGCGGCGCCCCATAGCCAAGAAATCCGAGTGTCGACAGCTGGAGGATGGCCCAGCCGGATTGCAGTGCGGCGAAGGCGATCACTGACGTCAGCGAGTTCGGGAGAATATGGCGCCACAGCACGCGGACAAACGTGCCGCCGCTGCCGAATGCAGCCTCGACATAGTCGCTTCGCCGAACCGTGACGACTTCAGAGCGAACCAGGCGCGCAAACTTGGCAATCAACGTGCAGCCGACAGCGATCGCGGCATTGACGGTGCCGAAACCAAGGAGAACGATGATGCTCAGCGACAGCAACAGGTCGGGGATCGACAGCATCACATCGACGATGCGCATGATCACCGTTTCGATCCGGCCGCCGAGCGATCCCGCCAGCACGCCCAGAACCGTGCCGATGACGAGCGCGATGCCGACAGCGGCAAGCGCTCCCGACAGAGAGTGGATGGAACCGTAGACGATGCGGGCAAAGAGATCGCGGCCAAGCGCGTCCGTGCCGAGAATATGAGCGGCGCTGGGCGCCTTTAGGTGCTGCCCCGGCAACCCTTCCACCGGGTTGTAGCTCGTGAAGACACTGGGGAAAAGCGCCCACAGGACCGCCACGGTCAGTATGAATATGGCAAGAAGCAAGCTCGGCCGAAAAGGAAGCGAAAAACGGCGCGCAAGCGGGCGAGCGTCTTCGCGGGCCGGCGGCACCGACAGGCTTTCCGGAGCATCGGCATGTTCGAGCGGGCGATGGAGATCCGCTGTGTAGAAATTCGTCATCAGTTGGCTCCAAGCCTTGCTTTCAGGCGCGGATCGAGGATCGGATAGAGCAGGTCGACGATCAGGTTGATCGTGACGAAGGCGGCGGCCGAAATCACCACGATCGCCTGCAGCACAGCGACGTCCTGTGCATCGACCGCATGTTTCGTCAGATTGCCGATGCCGTTCAGCCCGAAGACCGTTTCGGTCACGACCGCCCCGGCAATCAGTTCGCCGAACAGCAGGCCTGCAACCGTCAGCACAGGAAGCAGCGTATTCTTGGCGACATGGCGCCACAGAACCTGTCCATGCGATGCGCCCTTGGCGCGCGCCACCGAGATGAAAGGACGGGTCAAAACCTCGTCGATGTTTCGCAAAATGATCTGCGCTAGCGGCGCGGAAATCGGTATGGCAACAGTCAGAATCGGCAGGATCAATCCCTGCCACGGACCGGGATCGATAACCGGCACCAGCCGCAGGCGAAACGAGAAGATCTGGATGAACATGATACCGAGCCAGAAGGTCGGCACAGATATGAACAGCGACGGCAGTGATTGCATGAAACCACGCAGCCAACCAAAACCCGATAGATTGGCCAGGATGGCGATGACGACGGCAAGGATCGCAGCGAGCAGAAAGCTGAAGCCGGCAAGCAGCAAGGTGGACGGCAGGCTGACGGCAAGCTGCGAACTTACGGGGACACCCGCCTGCAACGAATAGCCGAAGTTGCCAGACAGGAAGCTCCACACCGTATGGATATATTGCTGCAGCATAGGTCCATCGGCCCCATAGGCGGCCCTGATATCGGCAAGCTGCTCCGGGCTCAGCCCATAATCGGGGCTCTGGAACTTGATGAGGATCGCATCGCCCGGCATCGATTGCAGCAGCACGAACGAAACGGTGAAGGCGGCCCACAGAACAAGCAGGGCCTGGCCGATCCTCGTTAAAATGTATTTCGTCATGGCATTAGCCTGTCGTTACGAAAATGCAGCCCGGCCCATTGAACGGGCTGCAGGAGATACTCAGTGTGCGGCAAGCCAGACATTGTAGAAGGAGGGCCGGCCAACAGCTTCGAAAGCCACACCCTTGACGTAGGGAGCACCGGCAAAAACCTGCGGCTCCTCGAAGAAGGGAATGACATAGGCGGCATCCAGCAGGTAGGCTTGGGCGGCTTTCGCCGCCGCCAGGCGCTTGTCGCTATCCGTTTCCGAGGCGATGGCCTCCAACAGGCCGTTCAGCTTGTCGTCCGAGAAGGTTGCCTTGGCGTTGAGACCGCCCTTCTGAAGAAGCGCATCGCGGTTTTTCGCGTAGAACTGGCTCTTGATGACGTCGGGGTCGGCGCGGCCCACCTCGGCGACGACCAGAGGCGTTTTTGCCGGATCGATATTGTCCGTAACCAGATTTCCCGAGGTTCCCGCAAGTACCTGAAGCTTGACTCCGACCTTGGCCCATTGCTGGGCGACCAGCTGCAACACGGCCTTGTTCTGCGGCTGCGGCAGCGATTCGTAAACGGCGAGCGAAAGCGTTTTGCCGTCCTTCTGGCGCAGGCCATCTGCGCCCTTCTTCCAGCCGGCCTCGTCAAGCAACTTTTCGGCAAGCGCCTGATCGTGGGTCAGCTTCGAAGAGAGGTCTTCATAGCCGGCCGCGACCGACGAGATAACAGACTTTGCCTGAGGATAGTTCGCCGAGAATAGTGTGTCGACGATCTCCTTGCTGTCGGTGGCATGCAGCAGCGCCTGGCGCACCTTGAGGTCGGCGACAAGCGGATTGTCCGGCCGGAAGGCGACGCTGTCGTTCACCCCCCGCGTCGGCGCTGCATAGATTGCAAAGCTCTGATCGCTGACCTGCTTTTCGTCATAGGCCTGAAGCTGGCGGATGAAATCGGCCTGGCCGGAAAGCAGTGCTCCGATACGCACACTGTCCTCGCCGGTGATGATGTATTTGATGCCGTCGAGATAGGCGCGGCCCTGATGCTCAAACTTGGCCGGACCCCAGTTGTAGTCGGGGCGTACCTTCAGCGACAGCTGCTTGCCGAGCGTCTCGCTCTCGACGACGAAAGGACCGGAGCCGATGATTTTCGTCGCATCGCCCAACTGATCAAAAGGCAACGCAAGCGTCTTCAGCGAGACGAGACCCGAACCGATGACCGAGGTTCCCTGAAGGAAGCCGGGCGACGGCTTCTTGAAGTAGAATTTGACCGTATAAGGATCGACAACTTCGCTGTGATCGTAATTGTTGAGTACCTCGGAAACCGGCAGCTTCAGGTCTTTGTTGCCGAGACCAAACGTATCGTAGTTCTTGGCGACGGCATTGGCATCGACGGGTGTTCCATCCGAGAAGGTCACACCCCTGCGGATCTTGAAGGTGTATTCCGTCCCCTTGTCGTTGACGGTCCAGGATTCGGCAATCCAGGGCTCGATCTGCAGCGTCTCCGGGTTCTGATAGGTCAGCTTGTCGGTGATCTGGTTGAGAATGCCGCCGTTCGGGTAAAAGCCCCCTGCCGGCGGATAGAGATTGGTATGGGCCTGTTGCTCCAGGTAAATCAGCGTGCCGCCCTGTACCGGCTTGTTCTCATCAGCAGCAAATGCGACCGATGAGGCAAGCAAGGAAAGGCCGGCAGCCAGAGTAAACGCCTTGAAATTGGCTGCGATCGTCATTGAAATCCCTCGAAAACCGAATGCTGCTCAAGGGTATAGAAGCCATCTGACCAATCCAATATAGCCTATGGAATTAGTCTTCTATTTTTCGCAAGGCCGTTGAAATAACATCCGCAAACTTTCCCTTAGTCAGCAACTTACTGTCTGGCCTGCCCGCCGGCGGATCCAATCATCTCACCGGCAGGAACAACGTATAAGAGGCCTCCTGCTCCACAAAAGCGTAGCAGCCGGGCAACCGGACAGACAGACGTCAACGAGAAATGACGCTGGACGACATAGCCGCATTTTTCCATCGGCATCGGCAGGCAACTGGAGGCCGAAAGCACACCGCATGCGTTCCTCCTCCGACATCCCCAACGCATCTGACCTGCTAGCGCACTGATTCCATGGGGGTTTCTAAGGTATCCGACGTTGGTAGCAGGAGGGTGAGCCTGTCGGCAAAAGCCGATCATCTAATTAGTATGAATAATAACATGATTGTCACCTGCCTGTCACTCTCGCGTGGTTAAACACCCCTGTTTTCGAAATTGGGTTGAACAGGCATGACAGAGACAAGCCAGGCGAGCGTATCGCGCAACGGTGACATAATGAAGCTTACCGTCGTTGGAGCAGGAACTATTCTGCCCGCGCGCGGGCTGAGCACATCGTGCCACGCGCTGGAGATCGCGGGCAGACCTGTCGTGTTCGATATGGGTCCCGGTGCACTGGCTCGTCTCGCGCTGGCCGGGCTGGATTATCGCGATATACGGACGATTTTCATTTCTCATCTGCATCCGGATCACACGCTCGATCTCGTGACGCTGCTGCAGGCGCTGGAGGCGACTCCGGGTTGGAGCCGGACAGAAACGCTGACCATCGTCGGCTGCCGCGGCCTGAAGACCTTCATCGCCGAATTGCTTGCGATCTTCAGAGACGCCCTGCCGCAATCCTACGCGCTCGAAGTCATAGAGCTTGAGGTTGGCCGGCACGAGATTGCCGGGCTGACGGTGGAAGCCTGCCTGACCGGACACACGACAAACAGCCTCGCCTTTCGCGTCGAAACGCAAGACCGGGTCTTCGTCTATTCCGGCGATGCCGCGGATATGGATGCTATGATCGACATCGCGCGTCAGGCGGACATCCTCCTTTGCGAATGCTCCTTTGAAAAGGGATATCCGACAACCGATCACTTCACCTCGGATGTGGTGGGACGCATTGCAGAGGCGGCAGGTGTCAGGCACCTCATCGTCACGCACACCTATCCCGCGACCGATCATGACAGGATCCGAGCTGATCTCGGCGCGCACTATGCCGGTCTGGTGACCATCGCCGTCGATGGCACGGTGGTAAAATGCTGAAATCTGCCGGCACCCGGCGCCTTTCCTGGGCATGGCTTGGACTGGCGCCCTTTCTTGCTTTCATACTCGCCTTCGAAATCGCCCCGCTGATGATGCTGGTGAAATCGGCGCTGACGACGAAGGACACCATCTCGCTCGACAATTTCGCCAGGGCGTTGAACCCGGCCATTGTCGCCGCCTTCGTCAACAGCATCGGGCTGTCGCTCGCAACTGCGACTGCCGGAACGATCGCCGGCGCCACGGTCGCCCATGTCATTGTCAACAGCCGCAGTCCGCTGGTCAGGAACAGCTTGACCGCTCTTGCCGATGTAACTGCCAATTTCGGCGGGGCACCGCTTGCCTTCGCCTTCGTCATCACCCTCGGCTCGACCGGGATCGTGACGCTACTCCTGAAGCAGATCGGCATCGACCTTTATCCCGGCTTCCGCATCTATTCGCTGGGCGGCCTCGTGGTCTCTTACCTCTATTTTCAGATACCGCTGGCAATCCTTTTGTTGATCCCCTCCTTTCAGGGACTACGCCAGGAATGGGCAGAGGCTGCGGCCATTCTTGGAGCAAGGCCAATTCTCTACTGGCGTATGGTCGCGCTTCCAATCCTCTGGCCAAGTCTCGTCAGCAGCTTCTTTCTGCTCTTTGCCAATGCATTCGGTGCCTATGCGACGGCATGGACCCTGACGGGCTCCTCGATCAATCTCGTCACCATCCAGATCGCCGCACTTATCCGTGGCGACGTTCAGCTGGAGCCGGCGCTGGCCGATGCCATTGCTGTTCTCTCTCTGCTGATCATGGCGCTTTGCGTCGCTGCCCACCAGTTCCTCGTGCGCAATGCGAGGAAGATCGCATCATGACCACACCAAGCCTATCCAAGAGGACCAGTGCGTCGTCATTGGCGCAGTTCACCGTTATCACACTCTTCCTTGTGTTCATGATCGTGCCAATATTGGCGACCGCGTTGTTTTCGATCTCAGTGCGCTGGGACCGGTCGATCTGGCCGGAAGGCTTTACCTTGGATTGGTGGAGCAAGGTCACCGCGAAGTCCGCCTTCAAGACCTCGCTTGCCAATTCGGTCTATATCTCCGGTGCCAGCGTACTGGTTTCCCTGGCCCTCGTGGTTCCCACCGCCTACTGGGTTCACGCGAAGCTGCCACGCGCCAAGCCGATGATGGAAATATTGACCATCATCCCGTTTGGTTTCCCCGCCGCAGTCCTGGCTTTGGGTTTGATCAGGCTCTATGGCGCAGCGCCCCTATCGCTTGCCAGTTCACCGGTTCTACTCGTGGCCGCCTATGTGGTGATCACACTGCCCTTCATGTACCGACCGGTCATGAACGCCCTTGAGGCGATTGATACCCACACGCTTTCGGAGGCGGCAAGCAGCCTCGGCGCCGGCCAAACCCGGACGTTTCTGGCTGTCATTCTGCCGAATATCCGCAGCGGCGTTATGAACGGGAGCCTGCTGGTCTTTTCCGCCGCCTTTGTCGAGTTCGCGCTTGCCAGTCTGCTCATCGGCACCCGGTTCAAGACATTCCCGATCTACCTCGTCGAATTCACCCGCTTCGACGCGCGCCAGGCGAGCGCGCTGGCTCTCATCAGTTTCGCATGTGCCTGGCTCATCTCGCTCGGCATTCTCACGACGTCCGCTCATCGCTCGGAACGTCCCCGTTTCACTACCTCCAAAACAAAGGACCAATAGCGTGATTGCAAAAGCCGTAAAATATACCCTCAGCGTCGCTCTTCTGTGCAGCAGCACAAGCTTCGCTCTTGCCGAAAGCTCGCCGGCTGTCGTCGCCGGCGCCAAGCAGGAAGGCAAGCTCGTCTCCTATGGAATGTCGGACGATTGGGTGAACCTGGGCGCCATCTTCACGGAAATCGAAAAGAAGTATGGCGTCGAACATGTCGATACCGACATGACATCGGGCGAACAGATCACCCATCTGCTGGCTGAAAAGAGCGCTCCCGTCATGGATATCGCCGATATCGGCTATGATTTCGTCGGTCGACTGCTCGATGAGAAGCTTGCAGGCAGCTACAAGAACGCCAATTGGGATCGCATCAAGCCGCAGTTCAAGGATCCGGACGGTCATTGGGCCGCATCCTACTGGGGCGCGATCGCATTTCTCGTCAACACCGATCAGGTCAAGACGGCACCGGCATCGTGGAACGATCTGCTGAAGCCGGAATACAAGGACATGGTCTGCAGCCGCGATCCGCGCGTCTCCACCTATGCAACGGCCTCGGTTCTTGCCGCAGCACTCGCCAATGGCGGCAGCGAAGCGAATGTTCGGCCCGGTCTCGACTGGTTCAAGCAACTGCGCGACAGCGGCAACCTGCGCAAGGGCGTTGTCCTCAACGTCGCATCGATTCAGAAGGGCGAATGCCCGATATCGCTGGTTTACGATTTCGACGGCCAGGCCAAGCGCGATGCAACCGGCCTGCCGCTGAAGGTCATCATCCCAACAGACGGAACGGTCGGCATGCTCTTCGCTCAATATGTGAGCGCCGTCGCCCCGCACCCGAACGCCGCCAAGGGCGCGCTCGACTTCCTGTTCTCCGATGAAGGTCAGATCCTGCTTGCCAAGGGCCATGCACATCCGACCCGCGATGTCGAACTACCAAAGGACGTCGCAGAAGCGATGCTGCCAAAGGAAAGCTACGCCAAGGTACATTTCCCGACCGACGTAAAGAGCTTCTCGACCGCCATCAAGGCCATCGTCGACGGCTGGAATGCGATCGAAACCAAGTAAACACTAACAAGGAAGCGAGGGGGCCTCCCTCCTCGCTTCCGATGTCACACACGGCGCGATAAGCGCCGGGAGCACGATAAGCTTTCAGCCTGCCCGACAGGATGTCCAATCAAGCCAAGTTTCCGCTTGAGCACCCTCGGAAAAAGAACGCTCAAGTTGCCGAACGGCGAAACTTTTGCCCCTTAAACCCTTGTCTTCCACACGATCGAGGATAAATCCCAGCATATTGAAGCAATCAGGAGTTTTATATGCGAAAGATTATTCTGACCGGCATCGCAGCCCTTGGATTTGCCGCACCGGCTTTTGCGCAGGCAACAAGCGATCAGATGGAAATGGCATACAATTCGGCGCGTAATCAGCTGGGCATCCTGAAATATTGCCAGACCAGCGGCCACATTGACGGCGCAGCCATTGCGATCCAGGAAAAAATGGTCGCCCTCATCCCCGCACCCTCAGACAAAGCGAAGGGCGATGCCGCTGAAGCAGAAGGCGCGAAGGGCAAGATCTCCGCCATGGGCATAAGCCAGGATCTGGCAGCCTCGGCAAAAGCACAGAACGTGACTGAAAAGCAGATCTGCGAAACGATTGCCAACGCCGTGAACCAGGCTGGCGCGCAGCTTCCGAAGTGATTTAAAAAGCTGTGGCAGCCAAGGCTGCCACAGCTTTGTCGACATTGAGACTGAAGACGGTCGCGCCGATGGCTTTGCCGTCCGGTTTCAATCCGAGCGTAGTGCTGCTTGCGCTCCCGGGCCACGAGCTGCGTTGCTCCAGTTGAACCCGACAAATCCGGCTCGGTTCTCCGCAATGGCCTTCCCAGGATCTCCCAATAGTTTCGTGATTTTGGTCGCCTGCCGAGACGCGGCCATTCGAGGGGTTCTCGAGGGCCGAAGGCTCCCCTCCCAATGCGAAAAGCACCCATCTCGCGCCGTAGCGCTCGAATATCGGAGTGGTGGAGACGGTGTCGCTGCTCACCGATACGAATAGGCCATCTTCGCGAGCGTGCAGCAAGTGCGAATTCGAGCCAATGGCGTGTCTCTCGACGGGCAATGACACCGTCAGAATGTTATCACTATATCATATACGCCAACTGTTGTTTCCGATAACGCACAATTAAGGATATTCTTCTATCGATGCTCTCCTCCCCAATAGGTAGTAGAGCAGAAAGTGGTTCGGAATGTCCAAGTTCTCGTTGCAACAACTCCTTTACCTCATCGCAGCCGCGCCGCTTCTCGCCTTCCTTTGGCTAGGCATGCAGGTCGTGTCACAAGCCTATGACAAATACTCCGTCATCGAGCGCCAGATGGTGGTGCAGCATCTGGCGGAAGCCGGCCGCAAGATTGCGCAGGCATTGCCGGCCGAGGATTTTTCGACGCCCGAAACGCGAGCGCGCCAGCGGGCCGTGACGGATGAGGCGCTTGCCAACCTTCTTGCGGCTTTCGAGGCATGGAGATCGGCGGGCAACACCGACAAGACGATCGAAAACGACGTCGGGATCATCCGCTCGAAATTGGCGGGACTTCCGGAATACCGCCGTCACGTGGACGCGAACGGTGAAGTGGACAGCAGCGAGGCACTGACCGTGTTGCAGCCGGCCTCTGCCGCCGGGCTCGACCTCGTGCGCCGCTCCGCCGCGACCATCGACGACCTTGGGCTTGCCCGGCTGATCGACGGCTATCACGCCCTGTTGCAGGTGGGCGATGCCGGTCAGATCGAGATCAATTTTGGCAAGCAGTTCCTCGGCGGAACGCCGTTGACACAGGATGACCTTGCCTTCCTGCTGCATGCGCGCAACTTGCGCGACACTTACGGCCAGAAGATCGAAGAATTTCTTCCGCGGACCCAGGTGGAAAAACTCTCCGCCTTCCATGCCGGCCCGCAAGGTCTCTTCCTGGAAAAGACGATGCAGGCCATGTATAGGAACGAGGCCGTGACGGCGGATGCCAAGGCAGTCGCTGAATGGTTTTCGGCCACCAATGCGCAGACAGAACTTGTGAACACCGTTGTCGACGAGACCTCGGCTCTTCTCGAACGCCTGACCAGCGAACGGATCGCCCATCTCAAGTGGCAGCTGGAATCCGTGTTGATGCTTTCAATAGGCATCTTCCTCGCCGCGATGGCCCTCTGCCTATCGACCGTTCGCGTCGTTTCGAAGATGGTTCGCTCCATCTGCCAACGCATGATGGGTCTTGCGCAGGGCGAAACGGCCGAGCCAGTTCCCTTCGTGCAACGCCGCGATCTCGTCGGGGAGATGGCTCGTTGCGTCGATGTGTTCCGCGACGCCGCAAAGCGCAATACCGAACTGGAAGCGGAAGCGGAACAGAGCCGCCGCAATGCCGATCTGGAGCGCCAGCGCATCGAGCGCGAGGCCGCCGAGCAGGCGGAGAGCCGCCTGCATGCGGCAACGGGCTCGCTCGCCGCCGGCCTCAATCGTCTCGCCTCCGGCGATCTCCTATGCGAAATCTCCGATAGATTTGCTCCGCAATTCGAGCCGCTGCGCCACGATTTCAATGGCTCCGTCCGTCAGTTGCGGACGGCGCTGTCGACCGTAGGCCAGGCGGTGAAAGTCGTGCATGGCGGCAGCAGCGAGATTTCCGCCGCCTCCGACAACCTCGCCAAGCGCACCGAGGCACAGGCCGCCTCGCTGGAGGAGACAGCAGCCGCACTGGAGGAAATCAGCGCCAATGTCCGCGCCACCTCGCAGCGCACCGGCGAGGTTCGCGACCTCGTCAGCGAGACCCGCGGCAATGCCCGTAAATTCAGCACGGTGGCTGAAGATGCGATCCGGGCGATGCAGGGCATCGAAACCTCGTCGCAGCAGATCGGACAGATCATCGCCGTCATCGACGAGATCGCCTTTCAAACCAACCTCCTCGCCCTCAATGCCGGCGTGGAAGCAGCGCGGGCGGGCGATGCAGGCAGAGGTTTCGCAGTCGTTGCTCATGAGGTTCGCGAGCTGGCGCAACGCGCCGCAACCGCCGCCAAGGAGATCAAGACGCTGATCAACGCCTCGCGCGAGCGGGTGGTGGATGGCGTAAAGCTCGTCGGCGCGACCGGTGAGGGCCTGGGCGCAATTTCCGAACTCGTCCAGTCAATTCATGACCATATGGATGCCATCGCGATGGCTGCCAGGGAACAATCCAGCGGGCTGCAGCAGGTCAACACCGCGGTCAACATCATGGACCAGGCCACGCAAAGCAACGCGGCAATGGTTGAAGAGATGACGGCTTCTGCCACGTGTCTCGTTCAGGAGGCTCAGGGCCTGTCGTCGATGCTGGAGAAGTTCGTGACGGCTGCCGATATCGGCCGGGATCACCGTATCGCAAATCGGAGCGCACGCGCAGCCTAAAGCGTTTCCGGGAAGAGTGCGTAACGGCCCTCCATCCGCAACGCACAAGAAATCAGGATACGGAGCGCTTCTGCGATTCAAAGAAAAAGCGGAGGCGCTCAACTTACGACAGCTGAGCGTTCAACGGGGCCGAAAGATCCTTGTTATGGATGTTTCGACTCCGTCGATGTTCAAACTTCGGTAGGCGATTGCCCTAGCCCAAGCCAAAACTTCGCGGCTGCAAGGACGGCCGGCCCTCGATAATCGCCTCCGCTCAAGGCTGTCGATATCGGGCCAATCTCGCCGGCGGCGAAGGACACCGGTCAGACTTATGTACGTTCAGAGGCATGTCGCAGGCGGCGACATCCGCCAACCGGCGCCACCAGCGAGTTTCAAAGGGGATGACGAAGATCTACCGCGTCAAGGCATCGCGCGGAAATCCGGCGGCGAGGCAGTCGATGAATTTTCGAACGGCAGGGGGAAGGCCGCGTCGCGTGGTGAAGACCAGATGCACCTGGCCCCGCATTCCCCTCCATGCCGGCAGCACCCGGACCAGCGAACCTGCCTCAAGCGCCTGCCGGCATGTGTGGTCCGGGAGGAGCGCGACACCCAGGCCTGCGACCGCCGCGGACCGCACCGCCGAGAAATCGGCACAACCAATTCGCGGCGCATGGCGAAGAACATGTGCGCGGCCGTCATCCGTCGCCAGGTGCCAATCGACATCAACGTGATCGTCGCTGGTCGCCAGCGTCGGAAAACGCCCGAGATCCTCGACATCGGCGATCCTGCTGGCAAGCTGCGGCGTGGCTACGAGAATACGAATGGATTCTCCCAGCGACCGCATGGTAAGCGATGCATCGCTGTCGAGCGAGGTCCGAACACGCAACGCTACGTCGATCCGTTCTTCGATGAGATCGACCGGCCGATCGATCGCTACAAGTTGCAGGCGAACCTTGGGATAACGATCCAGAAACTGTGTGACAAGCGTTGAGATCGCCTCGATGAGCCCTGTCGGACAACTCATACGCACGACGCCGTACGGCTCCGATTGCGCCTCGGCCACCAGAGCTTCCGCACGATCTGCCTCCATCTGCATGGCCTTGCAGCGCTCATAGAAACTTTGACCGATGTCCGTCACCCTGAAACGGCGACTCGATCGCTCGATCAGACGGACGCCAAGCCGCGCCTCCAGCGCGGCGACACGGCGGCTCAGCTTCGATTTTGGCTCGCGCAGCGCGCGGCCCGCCGCGGCAAAGCCGCCATGCGCAACCACTTCGGCAAAGTAAGCCAGATCATTCAAGTCAGCGCGCATCATCGTTCCTTTTTCAGAACGCTAAGTATCATAATTGCCGACTGTTAGCATCATCGTTCTACTGACATGCTCTTTTTCGACGGACGAACACGCCGCTACAAAGGAGAAACGCAATGACAAACAGGTTCGCAAACAAAGTTGTGGTGATATCGGGCGGCACGAGCGGCATCGGTCTCGCCACTGCGAAAGCTTTTTCTGCCGAAGGTGCCTCGGTTTTCATCACCGGTCGCCGCAAGGAAACGCTGGACGCCGCCGTCCGGGAAATCGGCGGCCGCATCACCGGCATACAGGGCGACATGAGTCGTCTCGCCGATATCGATCGCCTCTACGACGCCGTACAGCAGAAGCATTCCAGCATCGACATTGTTTTTGCCAATGCGGGAGGCGGCGAATTCGCTCCGCTCGGGGCAATCTCGGAAGACCACTATCAGAAGACCTTCGACACCAACGTGAAGGGAACCCTGTTCACCGTTCAGAAGGCGCTGCCGCTGTTACGCGACGGCGCGTCGATCATCCTCACTTCCTCGACAACAAGCATTTCCGGCACTCCGGCCTTCAGCGTTTATTCCGCTACCAAGGCGGCGATCCGCAGCTTCGCCCGCAACTGGATCCTCGACCTGAAAGACCGCCGCATCCGGGTCAATGCGATCAGCCCCGGCGTCACAGAAACCGCGGGCCTCAACGAACTCTTCGGGGGCGGCGATCAGGCTGAGGGCACGAAGAATTATCTCGCCGAACAAATCCCCATCGGTCGCATCGGCAAGCCAGAAGAAATCGCCAAGGCGGTGCTCTTCCTGGCCTCCGAAGATGCAAGCTTCATCAACGGCATCGAGCTCTTCGTCGATGGCGGCCATGTGCAGATCTGACCGCTCATCCTTTCAATGGAGAAAAACCATGCCCTACGATATCGCCACCCTGCTTACCCGCAATCTTCACGAGATTTTCGGTGAAGGTGACGACGCCCGTCGTCGTGCCACAGCGGAAGAAATCTTCACGGAAGATGCCGTATTCTACGAACCAAACGGCGTCACCCGCGGACGCGACGAGATCGTGCGCGTCGCCGGCGTGATCCGTGCCACACATCCGGACTTTCAATACACGGTCTTGCGAGCCCCCGAAGTTCTTCACGGGCGATCCGGGCGCGTCCAATGGGTTTCTGGCCCGCCCGGTGCGCCACCCGCATATGCCGGCACGGATGTCGTGATCGCGACCAATGGCAGGATTGCGGAAATCCATCTATTCTTTGACGCGTTGCCGGCGGCTACGTGAACAGGGACCTCAGCCGTTCACGCAGTATGAGCCTCGTCGGCTGAGGAAGAAGACGCGGTTGGCGGCGCAAGGCCTTCGACCATGTGCGGTGCGGACTATCGGCGAAGCGAG
This sequence comes from Rhizobium sp. ASV8, assembly GCF_016429255.1. Taxonomy (GTDB): domain Bacteria; phylum Pseudomonadota; class Alphaproteobacteria; order Rhizobiales; family Rhizobiaceae; genus Rhizobium. Next base: position 15,168 of record NZ_JAELUG010000076.1, on the reverse strand, counting down.
GCTCCGATCTTTCGATCAGAGCTTCACGATCGTCTTGCGGGCAAGCAGCCCCTGCGGCGCGAACAGCAGAACCGCGATCACGAGCAGGATGGTGAAGGCATCGCGATAACTCAGCAGACTGTCCGGCAGATAGGCCTGGAGAAACACCTCGATAAAGCCGAGCAGGAAGCCGCCGGCAACGGCACCCGAAAGGCTGCCGAGGCCACCGATGATCGCGGCGATGAAGGCCTTGAGCACCGGCAGGAAGCCCATCAGCGGATCGACGCTGCCGCGCTGCGCCACCCAGAGAATGCCGGCAACGCCAGCCAGAAGGCCCGAAATCGCAAAGGCAGTGGCGACGACCGCATTGGCGCGGATACCCATGAGCCGCACGATAGCGAAATCCTCGGAGGCCGCGCGCATGGCCCGGCCAAGCACAGTGGTCCGCAAGAAGAGGTTCAGCCCCGCCAACATGATGAAGGTCACCAGGATCGAAATGCCCTGGATGATACCGATATGCAGCCCGGCAATCTCGATCGTACCGGAAAGGCTCATCGGCATCGGAACTGGCTTCGGGCGAGCCGAAACGAAATTCTGGAAGAGCACGCGCAGGATAGCGCTGACGGCAAAGCTGGTCAGAAGCAGGGTGGTGCCGCTCGCCCCGCGAACCGGCCGGAAGGCTGTGCGCTCCATTAGGAGCACAAGCACGATCGCGACCGCCAGGGCCACAATGATTGCCACGCCGAAAGGTAGGCCGACGATCAACGCAAAGCAGAGACCATACCCGGCCGCCGTCATAAGCTCGCCATGGGCGAAGTTGATCAGACCCATGATCGAGAAGACGACGGCAAGACCCAGTGCCAGAAGCGCATAGGTGCCGCCGAGGCTGAGCGCGTTGACCAGCTGCTGCAGAAACATGTCCATGAGATGAAGTCCCTTTGCCGGTCAGGCGCCCAGATAGGCGCCCTGGATTTCAGTGGAATTGCGAAGGTCGGCCGCAGAGCCCGAAAGTACGATCCTGCCATTGGCCATCACGTAACCGCTATCGGCGATCTCAAGCGAGAGAGAGACGTTCTGCTCCACGAGCAGGATCGTCAGCCCGCGCTCGCGCAGACCCGAGATGAGTTCGAAGATCTGGTCGACGATCTGCGGGGCAAGACCGAGCGACGGCTCGTCCAGCAGCAGAAGATCAGGCGAAGACATCATCGAGCGGGCAATGGCCAGCATCTGCTGCTCGCCGCCGGACAGCGATCCCGCCTTTTGATGCAAACGCTCCTTCAGGATCGGGAAGCGCGACAGCATGTCTTCGCGCACGGCATCGATGGCCCCTCGCCCCTTATGCATGGCGCCGCCGAGAAGAAGATGCTCGTCGACGCTGAGGCTTGGAAAGATGCGCCTTCCCTCCGGCGTAAGCGTCATGCCCATGCGGACGATCGTCTCAGGCGGAAGTGCGGAAATGTCCTTGCCTCCGAATGTCACCTTGCCGGCCTTCTTCGCGGCGAGGCCGACAAGCGCATTGAGGGTCGAGCTCTTGCCGGCGCCGTTTGCGCCAAGCAAGGTTACGATCTGGCCCTTGCGAACCTGGAGATCGACACTCTTCAGAGCCTCGACGGGGCCATAGGCAACCTTTAGCCCGCTCACTTCAAGCAAGGGGTCCTGGTCGGAAATTCTACTCATCATCATCGGGCAAATCCTTGCCGCAGCCGCTGCGCCTGAGCCATTGAACGAATTCGTTTCGGTGACGTGCCCCCGGCAAAACTCCGCGGGCACGTCATCCAGATCACGGGGAAGGAACATCCGCAGCGTTCGGGACACCCTGGCTGACCAGCGAACGCTTGCCGCCATCGATGCGGACCAGCGAAACCGAACGCAGCGGCATTCCCTTGGTGCCGGCATAGGTAATGGCGCCGGTCACGCCCTTTACGCCTTCAAGAGAGGCGACCGCATCGCGGATTGCCGTCGGCTCGACGCTGCCGGCCTTGGTAACGGCCGCTTCGATGACCTTGCCCAGATCATAGCCATTGGCGATGTAGACCGTATCCGGGTCCTGTCCAAACTTCGCCTTGTATTTCGCGTTGAAGGCGGCGAGCGGGCTGCCGTCGACAGCAAAGCCGGCGGTGGTGAAGACGACACCGTCGACAAGCGCGCCAAGGCCGAATGTCGTGGGTGAATCGATCCCATCGCTGCCGAGGATCGGCGTGTTGACGCCTGCACCACGCAGCTGGCGGATGAAGGCCGGGAAATCAGGCTCATAGGCAGCCGTCATGATGACGTCGGGTGCCGGGTTCAGAGCCTTGATCTTCGTCACCTCGGCGCTGAAGTCCTGCTGGCCCATGGCGAAAGTGCCTTCGCCAACCATCTCGCCACCCTTTGCCTTGAAACTGGTGGCAAAATATTCCGGCAGTTTCAGCGTATAGGCGGTGTCCGGCGATTTCAGAATGTAGGCCTTCTTGAAGCCCTTGTCCTTGGCGTAGCCTGCGAGAACGGCGGCCTGAACGTTGTCCGCGGGATAGTTTCCGAACATATAATCGCCGACCGCCAGCGGCATGGTCGGTGTCGTCGCACAGAACGAGAAGGTCGGGATATGTGCCGCCTGGGTGATCTGGCCGGCTGCGATCGAAGGATCGGCATCGCACGGCGTGATCAGGATGCTGATGCCCTGATCGACAAGCTCTTGTGCAACGAGAGCTGTCTGCCCGGCATCCGAGCGAGTGTCCTTGGCGACGAGCTTGATCGGGAATTTGCCCGCGATGCCGCCAGCCGCATTGATCTCGTCGACCGCCATCTGCAGGCCCTTGAGCGACGGCTGATCGTAAGGGGCGAGAGTGCCGGTCTGCGCCGTGGCCAGGCCGACCACGAGATCGTCTGCCAGAGCCGGAAGTGCCATGGCGCCAAGCGCGCTTGACAGGAAAAGAACCTTCATTGCCGATTTCATTATTATTCTCCTCTGGATTGTTATGCTGTCTTGCCGCTCGTATGCGGATCGAGATTGAGTAAAGGTGCCTCGGTTTTGGGTGGCTCGTGCTTTGCCGTTGAGCGACGACGGCCGATATAGGCCTCGATGACAGCAGGATTCGACTGGATCTCGGCCGGCGTACCGATGGCGATCTGCTGCCCCTTGTTCAGGACCACGACGACATCGCACAGGCGCATGATGAGCTTGAGGTCGTGCTCGACCACGAGGAGGCCAAGACGATATTTCGTGCGGATCCGGTCCAGCACGGCCATCAATTCCATCGTCTCCGCAGGGTTCATGCCGGCGGCCGGCTCGTCGAGCAGCAAATAGCGGGGCTTCAGGGCCAGAGCGCGGGCAATTTCGAGACGACGCTGCGCACCATAAGAGAGTGTCCCCGCCAGCTGGTCGGCGACGTCGCCGAGGCCAACCTCAAAGAGCGCTTCGCGGGCAAGATCGACGGGATCCGCGCCATCGCGCGCGACCGCGCTTGCGGCAACCGTGACATTTTCCAGCGCCGTCAGGTTCTTGAAGAGGCGGATATTCTGGAAGGTACGCGCAAGGCCGGCGATCGGCACGCGATGAACCGGCAGCGAGGCGACATCGACGCCGCCGACGGTCACCCGTCCGGTCGATGGCGGCACGACGCCGGAGATGCTGTTGATCAGTGTCGATTTGCCGGCGCCGTTCGGGCCGATCAGGCCGGTGACGAGGCCCGGACGAACTTCGAAATTGGCATCCTCGAGCGCAACGAGCCCGGAAAACCGCTTGCCGACATTTTCCACCCGCAGCACGTCGCCTTCAATGCTGGCTGCTTCCGTTGTGGCGGGCCTTGTGGCCGACGGCGCCTTCCCGGCAGCCAGGCGTTTTAGGAACGGCAGCTGCTCGTCGATCTCGCGCACCCCGAGAAGGCCGTCCTGCAGGCGATACATCACCAGCAGGATCGCCAAACCAATGCCGATATCGGTCAGGCCGAAGACGGTCGGCAAGGAAAAAAAGCCAAGATCGACGCCGCCTTCGAGCTTCCTGAGCAATTCGACGATCACCATGATGACCGCAGTACCGATGACAGCGCCGGAAACGGTGGTGATGCCGCCGAGGATCAACATGGCGAGCAACAGGAAGGTCAGGTTGAAGTAGAAATCTTTCGGCGAGAAGGCACCGATGAAATGACCGAGCAACACCCCGGCCGCGCCGGACAGAACGGCGCCGAGAACCCAGGCGAGAAAACGATGCAGCCGCACATTCACGCCGACAGCGGTGGAGGCGATTTCGTCCTCACGCGAGGCGCGCAGCTTCATGCCCGCACTTGAATCGCGGTAGATGCGGGCAATCGCCACGGCAATGATCGCGAAGGGCAACGCCATCCAGATGTTCACCGCACGCGGTATGCCGAAGAAGGTCTGGCTGCCGCGGGTGAAATCGCTCGACGCGACAAGCACGACATGGACGATCACCAGAAAGCCGAGCGTGCAGATCGAGGCCGACGATCCGGCAAGCCGCGCCACTGGAACACCAATCGCAATCGCCACCAGCGCCACGACGACGAGAGCGACGAGAAGGGCTGGAATGAACGGTAGCCCCCATCCCGTCAGCCAAGCCGGCAGATGCGGCAGGGCCGTTTTCTGTATGATCGGGCTGATGGTCAGCAGCCCGGCAGCATAGGCGCCGATCGCCATGAAGCCGGTATTGCCGAACGAGATGATACCGGAATTGCCGCTATAGACGGATGTACCAATCACGGCGACGACGTAGATCAGGAAAAGCGTTACCAACCGTTCGCCGCCTCCCGGAAAGAGGCCTGCCGCCGCGAGGGTCGCAATGACCAGAGGGAGCACCGTCGCAATGATCCCGACGACGGTCCCGCGCCTTATGCGCACCATCAGAATTCTCCCGATTTTTTAGACCCAGGTTTTTTGGGCCGTTCCCGCAACAAACGTTAGTCGAGAAAATCAATATGTCAATCTTGTTTCAATTTCTGTTGACTGATAGCAATAATGTAACAAAATGAAGATCAGCGGACCAACGCCGATCGCAGGGGGAGATAGGAAGTGACCATTCGAGATCGCCTCACCGAAGGGGGCATCGATTTTACCCGCGCCGAACTCAAGATCGTCCGGCAGCTGCTGTCGAACTATCCGGCGGCCGCGCTCAATACCGTGGCCAATCTCGCCGCGGCAGCCGACGTCAGCAACCCGACGGTCGTACGTTTCGCCAACAAGTTGGGGTATGAGGGCTATGCGGAATTCCAGGCCGCGCTGCTCGACGAAGTGCAGGAACGCATGAGTTCGCCACTGTCGATGCTCGACACCCGCAAGCCCTCGCTCGAACAGGAAAATTTCTATCAGTACTTCATGGGCGCCAGCATTCACGCGCTGGAATCGTCGATGCACATGTTGCCGCCCCACGATTTCGAGGCTGCGATCGACATGGCCGCTGATCTCAATCTCAGGGTTCACTGTCTCGGCGGTCGCTTCAGCGGCTTCATGGCCGGGCTTCTCTGGGCCCACATGAAGCAATTACGTCCGGACACTCGCTGGATCAACGGTTCACAGGCCGATCAGGTCGACCACCTGGTCGACTTCGGCAAGCGCGACGTCCTCTTCGTTTACGACTACCGGCGCTATCAGAACGATACGATCCGTTTTGCCCGGCAGGCGGCAAAGCAGGGTGCAAAAATCGTGCTGTTCACCGATCGATGGCTCTCGCCCATCGCGCAGTTCGCCTCCGTCACTCTGACGTCAACAGTCGATACGGTGTCGCCTTACGACACGATGGTCCCGGCTATCGCGCAGACCGAAGCCCTGATTGCCGGCCTTACCGCGCGGCTTGCAACGCAATCCCGCCAGCGGATCGAACGCATGGAAGAATTGCGCCGCAGCTACGCCATTACCGAAGACGCCTACACCACAGCAGTCGGCAGCGGGACGTGAGATCCCGCGACAACGACGAAACGAGATTTCCTTTGGAGGACAGACATGGGCATGATTGAAGTACAGTACGGCAAGGATCTGCTGCGGCGCGACAGCGCCTACGAACCCGGCATGACCAGCGTGCTTTTTGTCGATATGCAGCGCATCTGGTGCGAGCCGAACCTTGATCCGACGCATCCCCAGGATGCCGACAGCTACTATCACCGTCGCCTGCGCGATACGGTGGTCCCGAACCAGGTTCGTATCCTCGACGCGGCCCGCAAGGCCGGCTGCAACGTGCTGCACACGATCATCGAAAGCCTGACGCTCGACGGCCGCGACCGCTCGCTCGATCACAAGCTTTCCGACATGCACGTACCGAAGGGTTCGCCGGAAGGCCAGGTAATCGACGCACTGAAGCCGATCGACAACGAGATCATCCTGCCGAAAACATCCTCCGGCGTCTTCAACTCGACCAACATCGACTACGTGCTGCGCAACCTCAACACCCGCTATCTCATCATCGCCGGCGTCGTGACCGATCAGTGCGTCGACATGGCCGTGCGCGATGCCGCCGACCGCGGCTATCTGGTGACCGTGGTTGCGGATGCCTGCGCCACCTATAGCCAGGAACGCCATGAAGGCGCTCTTCGCGCCTATTCCGGCTATTGCTGGACCACAGATACCGAAACCGTTGTCGACCGCCTGAAAGGCCTCGCCGCAGCGTGATGTCCGCCGGCGCAGCTCCATAGGCAGACACGAAACAAGGGGAACTCATGAGCGACAACAGCAACGGCAAGGCAACCTCCGACCTGATGGAGCTTGCCACCTTCGTCACCACCGATATCGCCGGCATCACCCGAGGCCGCAGCTTTGCTGCCTCGGAAATCGACAGCTACCTGCGCAAGGGCGTCGGCTGGGTGCCCGCCAATCTGGCACTGACGCCATTCGACCTGATTGCCGATCCCAACCCATGGGGCTCATCCGGCGATCTCCGGCTGATCGCAGATCCCGACAGCAAGGCGCGCGTCACCTGCCTGCCCGACGTCACACCGCTGCATTTCTATCACTCCGATATCACCAATCTGAAGGGCGAGCCCTGGGAATGCTGCGTACGCAGCTTCCTGAAGGCAACGATTTCGGAATTGGAGCGCGAGGCCGGGCTCAAGGTTGTCGCGGCAGTCGAACAGGAGTTTCAGCTTCTCGGCGTCGACTGGCCGGCGGCTCCCTCCTTCGGTCTGCGCGCGCAGCGCCGCGCCGAACCGTTCGGCCCGCTGCTGATGACCGCGCTGAAGGAAGCCGGCGCAGAGCCGGAAATGTTCCTGCCGGAATATGGCAAGGATCAGTTCGAAATCACCTGCCGCCCCGCGCCTGCACTTGCCGCCGCCGACAGAGGCGCGACCATTCGCGCCGTCACCAAGGAAGTGGCAGCGCTCTTCGGCTGGAATGCGAGTTTTGCACCGAAAACCGACCCCAATGGCGTCGGCAACGGCGTGCACCTGCATGTGAGCTTCACCGATCTTGAGGGCAAACCAGTCACCTTCGATGCGTCAAGGCCTGGCCGGCTTTCCAAGGTCGCTGGCTCGTTTGCCGCCGGCGTCATCAAGCATCTGCCGGCACTTGCGGCATTTACGGCGCCCTCCGTGCTCTCCTACATGCGCCTCGTGCCGCATCACTGGAGCGCCGCCTTTACCTGCCTTGGCGAAAAGAACCGCGAGGCCACATTGCGCATCTGCCCGACACTGGATTTGCCGGGCAGCGATCCCGCCAAACAGTTCAACATGGAGTATCGCGCCGCCGACGCCTGCGCCAGTCCGCACCTGTCGCTGGCCGTCGTCCTCAAGGCCGGCCTCGAAGGCATTCGGGCGGGGCTCGAGCAACCGCCATTGATCAATTCGGACCCTTCGAACTTCTCGGCGGAAGAACAGGCCAAGCTCGGCATCCGCCGCCTGCCGGCAAGCCTTTCCGAGGCCCTCGACACGCTCGCCGCCGACGAAACCGTGACCGGCTGGTTCTCCAAGGACTTCCTCGATTGCTACTTTGCAATGAAGCGCAAGGAGATCGAGATCGTCGCGGATCTTTCTCCCGAAGCGCTCTGCGCCCGTTACGCCTCCGTATATTGATGGATGGATCATGACTTCGACGACGGCCATCAAACGCCCGGAAAACCGTTGGCGACACGACCCGCAGCTGCCACTGCTCGCAATCGACGAACCGCCGCCTTATGCGGTCGTCAACCCTGACGGCAGCTCGCCCTACCTGCTTTTGTGCGAGCACGCATCCAACCGCATCCCGCGGGCGCTCGGTGATCTCGGCCTGCCGGAGAACGAACGCCGGCGCCACATTGCCTGGGACATCGGCGTCTCGGCTCTTGCCCAATATCTGAGCCAGACGCTCGACGCGCCCTTGTTCATGGCCAACTACTCTCGCCTTGTGATCGATTGCAATCGACCCCTCGGCGCGCCCACCGCCATTCCGGAGATTAGCGAGACCACCACCGTCCCGGGCAATCTCGATCTGAGCGCCGCCGAAAAGGCAAATCGCGTCGACAGCCTGTTCAAGCCCTTCGCCGATGCGATCTCGAGGCGGCTGGATCTGAGGCAGGCCGAAGGCAAGCGGACGCTGGTCGTCGGCATCCATAGCTTCACGCCGGTCTACTTCGGCAACCCGCGCCCTTGGCAGGCCGGCATCCTCTATCGGGATGCCGAACCCTTCGCCCGGTCGCTGATCCGCTCGCTGAGCGCGGATCCCGATCTCACCATCGGCGACAATGAGCCCTACAACATTCATCCGGACGAAGACTACACAGTTCCGGTGCATGCGGATGGGCGGGGGCTCCCCGGCGCCCTGATTGAAGTGCGCCACGACCTGATCGACACGCTCGCCGGCGTAAACCACTGGGGAGCCTGCCTCACCCGCTGCCTTGAAACCGCGCTGGAGGAATGCCCGGAATGACGGAAGCGCTCTACGACCGCGATGGCAAGGCCATCGGCTCCTTGCAGAAGCTGCGCTTTTTTCCTCTCGCTATCACCGGAGGCAAAGGCGCGACGCTGATCGAGGAAAGCGGCCGGGAGCTCATCGATTTTTCCGGAGCATGGGGTGCCGCGAGCCTTGGCTACGGTCATCCAGCAATTGTCGACGCTGTGTCGCGCGCGGTCGCCAATCCCGCCGGTGCCAGCATTCTGTCGGCTTCGAACGAACCGGCCGTGGCGCTGGCCGAAAAGCTGCTGGCGTCCTTTCCTGGCGAAGGCACACATAAGGTTTGGTTCGGCCACTCCGGTTCGGACGCCAACGAGGCAGTCTCTCGAGCCGTGACGGAGGCGACCGGCCGCACCGGCCTCATCTCCTTTACCGGCGCCTATCACGGCTGCACCGTCGGCTCTATGGCATTCTCCGGCCATACCGTGCAGGCGGGAGCCGCAAAGGCGGAAGGTTTGCTGCAACTTCCTTACCCTGATCCCTATCGGCCCTACCGTGACGACCCTACCGGCGACGCTGTTATCGAGCTTTTCCAGGCGAAGCTGAAAGAGGCCGCGCCCAAATCCTTTGCCGCGGCTTTCATCGAGCCGATCCTGTCGGATGGTGGCGTGATCGTGCCGCCAGAAGGCTTCCTCCGGAAGTTTGCCGCTCTATGCCGTGAGCACGATATCCTCGTCGTATGCGACGAGGTAAAGGTCGGCCTCGGTCGCAGCGGAAAGGTGCATTGCTTCGAGCACGAGGGCTTCGTCCCGGATATCCTGGTTCTTGGGAAAGGTCTGGGCGGCGGTTTGCCGCTCTCGGCCGTCATCGCGCCGGCCAGGATCCTTGACTGTGCGAGTGCCTTTGCCATGCAGACGTTGCATGGGAATCCCGTCTGCGCAGCTGCGGGCCTCGCCGTCCTCGACACGATCGAGAAAGAGAACCTTGCCGATGCAGCCAGGCGGAAAGGGCAAACGCTGCGCCGCGAATTGCTGCGGCTCGCCGACAAGCACGCGCTCATCGGCGATGTACGCGGCCGAGGACTCGCCTGCGGCGTCGAACTCACTGAAGAGAGCAACAACCGTATTCCGGCCAAACGCGAAACGGCAAAGCTCATCTATCGCGCCTACGAGCTGGGACTGGTACTCTACTATGTCGGCATGAGCGGAAATGTTCTGGAGATCACGCCGCCGCTGACGATTACCGAGGACGAGATCAACCAGGCGATCAGTATCCTCGACCAGGCTTTCACCGACATCTCCAACGGCCTCGTGCCGGATTCGATCGTCGAAGGCTTCGCCGCCTGGTAGCTGCGGCTCTTGAGGGAGCCTTGAAAAACCAAAGATTTCTCGCGGCTTGCGTCGGAAAGGCGACCGAGTTCGTGTTTGGCTTGACGATAGGCTGAAAACGCCAGATTGTGTCAGGTGCCTGCACAATCCCAACCTGAGTTAGGTTGCGGTGGGGAAATTGTTGTCGCGGGCACAAGGATCCTGGAACCTGAACGAGGAGCGACATGGTCCTCAGCGGTAGACTAATACCCATGCGATGGCCGCCAAATGCCGGTTCTACGCGCCTGCGCGAAGCGTTCGCGCCACTACGCGGCACAAAAGGTTACTTTTTTTTAATATGCCGCAAAATCCACTTTCCTTTTGCCTGGGTAGCTCGTAAGCCGCCTGCGCTGCAGCCGCCTTTGGCGCCGCCGGACACGGCAAGCAGACGCAATTTTGGAAATCAATGAATCAGGGACCGAAATGCACGGCCAGGCTCAGGACGTTATTGAAATAGTCGGGAAAGGCCGCGCGCCGCAGATCCTGCGCGGCCCTGATTCGATCCTCAAAGGCCGACCCGATGAGCGGCTTTCCCGCGTCTTCGAAATGCTGGTCGATGTCCACGGCCCCTCTCCTGCCGTCATCGACAATGGCCGCGTCTGGACCTATCGCGAGATGGACGCCCAGGCCAACCGGTTCGCTCGACTGATCATCGAGCGTGGCGTCAAGCCGGGCGACCGGGTGGCGCTGCTTCTCGATCGTTCCGCCGAGACCTATATTACCATCCTGGCCGTGATGAAGGCCGGTGCCGCCTTCGTGCCGCTGGCGCCCGCCTTCCCGGAAGAGCGCATGGCACTGATCGTCGAGGATGCCGGCGTCAGCCTCGTCATCACCGTTCCCGACTATGCCACACGCGCGGCAGGACTTTCCGTGCCTCACGTCGTCATCGACGGGAACTATTCCGAGATCGCCGGATATGCCGACACGCCGCCGGACGTGGCAGCGACGGACGACGAAACCTGCTATATCCTCTATACCTCGGGCACGACCGGCCGGCCGAAGGGCGTTGCCGTACGCCATCAGAGCATCTGCAACTTCGTGCGCATCGCCGCAGAGGCCTACGGCTACCGGCCGGGTGACCGTGTCTATCAGGGCATGACCATCGCCTTCGACTTCTCTACCGAGGAGATTTGGGTACCTTTCGCTGCAGGCGCTACCGTGGTGCCTGCGCCGGGTCGCATGACGCTCGTCGGCGAAGAGCTGGGAGATTTCCTGCGCGCCAATGCCATCACCTGCATGGCCTGTTCGCCGACGCTGCTTTCTTCGATCGAAAGCGACGTACCGACGCTCCGCGCCATCCTGGTGGGCGGCGAGGCCTGTCCGCACAATCTCGTAATACGCTGGTCGAAGGACGGGCGACAGATCCTCAACACCTACGGCCCGACGGAAGCGACCGTTACCGCGACCATGGGATATCTGACGCCGGAGCGCCCGGTGACTATCGGCGCGCCTCTGCCGACCTACTCCATCGTCATCCTCGACGCGCAGTCGCCGAAGCTTTCGGAACCGGGTGAACTAGGCGAGATCGGCATTGCCGGCATCGGCCTTGCGGTCGGCTATCTCAACCGTCCGGACCTGACCGAACAGAAATTCATCCCGGATTTCGTCGGCCTGCCCAACAACCCCTCGCAGCGGATCTACCGCACCGGCGATCTCGGCCGTATCAATAGCGATGGGGAGATCGAATATCACGGCCGCATAGACACGCAGGTCAAGATCCGTGGCTATCGCATCGAGCTCGGCGAGATCGAGGCGGTTCTCCTCGACCAGCCAGGCATTGCCCAGGCCGCTGTCACGACATGGGAGATCGAGCCCGGCCGTGTCGAACTCGTTGGATACTATGCGCTGAAGATCGGCGTCGATGCCATTGCCCGAGGCGATCTTGCCAGAGAACTGCGCCGCCGCCTGCCCGACTATATGGTCCCTTCGTTCCTGGAAGAGTTGCCGGCATTGCCGATGACGGTCTCCGACAAGGTGGACACGCGCAAGCTTCCCAAGCCTGCCAGCCTGAGGCTCGGCACGGAACGCAAGGAAATCCTGCCGTCAACCGACGACCAGCGTTTCATGACGGAGGCCTTGCGCGAAGTTCTGAAGATCGACGACATCTATGTCGAGGATCACTTCTTCGACGATCTCGGCGCCAATTCGCTGCTGATGGCCCGCTTCTGCGCCAAGCTGCGCACGCGCAAGGAGTGGGCAACCACTTCGATGCGCGACATCTATATGCATCCGACCGTCGCCGCCCTCGCGCAGCATCTGCACGGACCCGAGGAAGAAGTGGCAGCTGTCGAGGAGACATGCCTGACGCATCGTGCCTCGAATTTCGCTTATTGGACCTGCGGTGTGGGGCAGCTCGCCTTTTACGGCCTCTACAGCTACTTCAGCCTTTGGCTGCTGAACTACGGTCTCAACTGGGTCTACGACATGCTCGATGATCCGGTGCAGCTCTACCTGCGCTGCGCCATCTTGTCGGCTGCCGTCTTCTTCGGCATGTCCGGCTTTGCGGTGCTCATGAAATGGCTGCTGATCGGCCGTTGGAAGGCAGAGAGCTTCCCGATCTGGGGCTTGCGTTATTATCGTTTCTGGGTGGTGCAGACACTCATCCGCACGGCGCCAGTCGTGCTCTTCCGCGGCAGCCCGCTTTACAGCCTCTATCTGCGCATGCTCGGCGCGCGGCTCGGCCGCAACACCACCATCGAGTGCCGCACCATTCCGGTGTGCACGGACCTGATCTCGGTCGGCGAGAATTCGATCCTGCGCAAGGAATCGACGCTTCTCGGCTACCGCGCCCAGGCCGGCTATATCCATACCGGTCGGATTGCCATTGGCCGCGATGCCTTCGTCGGCCTCGGCTGTGTCATCGATATCGACACCTCGATCGGCGATCGCGCCCAGCTTGGCCACGCTTCGTCGCTTCGGCGCGGCCAGCATATTCCAAACGATGACCATTGGCACGGCTCGCCCGCGGTCTCGACCTCGGCGGACTATTGCAAGGTCCATGGCGTTACGCTTTCGAGAACGCGCCGTATTCTCTATGACACGGTGCAGCTCATCACCATGTTCGCGCTCGTCACGCCGTTTCCGCTGCTGTTCCAGACCTATTGGCAGAATGTCAGCGACGACTACCAGGAAACAATCGGTATCGTCGCCATCGGCACGACCATCACGCTCTTCGGCGCCATCGCGGTGGCAATTCTCGCCGCACTGGCCGTACCGCGTCTGTTCAGCCTCGTTCTCAAGCCCGGACGCACCTACAGGCTCTATGGCTTCCATTTCTGGCTGCAGTCCATCGTCGAGGTGTGCACCAACATACGCCTCGTCAACCTGCTGTTCGGCGACAGTTCGGCTGTCGTGCACTATATCCGGGCGCTCGGCTGGAATCTCAATGAAGTCGTGCAGACAGGCTCGAACTTCGGCAGCAACCAGCAGCAGGACAATCCGTTGATGTGCGAAATCGGCAGCGGCACGATGGTGTCGGACGGCCTCTACATGATCAACATCCACAAATCGGCCTCCACCTTCCGGCTGGAACACACCAAGGTCGGCGAGCGCAACTATTTCGGCAACAACATCTTCTATCCGCCGGATGGCAAGACCGGCGAGAACTGCCTGCTTGGGACGAAGGTCATGGTGCCGGTCGACGGTGTGCTGCGCGAAAATGTCGGCCTGCTCGGCTCTCCGCCCTTCGAAATCCCGCGCATGGTCAAGCGCGACAAGGAACTGATCCAGGGGGTCAGCGACGAGGATCGCCGCGCCCGTCTGCCCCATAAGAATCGCCATAATTTCGCGACCGCGCTGATGTTCCTTGCGACCCAGTGGGTAGCACTGTTCGTGACGCTGACGATCTGGGACCGGGCCCTGAACTACTATACGGAATGGGCACAGACGGCACTCTTCGTCGCAGTCGTGCTGACGGCAGGCCTCACGATACCCCTGTATATTTTCGTGGAGTGGGCGAGCCTTGGCTTCCGTCGCCTTCGGCCGCAGATGACGACCATCTACGACATCACCTTCTGGCGGCATGAGCGCCATTGGAAGCTGGCGGATTCCCCGATCGTCCGTCTGTTTGCCGGCACGCCTTTCCGCCCGATGATCCTGCGCGCGCTCGGCGTCAAGGTCGGCCGGCGCGTCTATGACGGCGGTTCGAACCTGACAGAACGCTCGCTGGTGGAGATCGGCGATGATGCCACGCTGAACGAAGGCTGCGTCATCCAGGCGCACTCGCTGGAGGAAGGCGCCTTCAAGTCAGACTTCATCCGCATCGGCAACGGCTGCACGCTGAGCCCCGCCGCTTTCATCCATTATGGCGTGACCATGGGCGACGGCTCCATCGCCGACGTAGACAGCTTCATCATGAAGGGCGAAATCCTGGAGCCGTACTCGATCTGGCGCGGCAACCCCGCCAAGCTGCATTCCTTCGTCAGGCCGGTCGCCGACGCATGAGCGGCGATGCGCCCCTCCGCCAGGCGGAAACGGCGCTGCTTGCAGAAATAGCAAAACTGGCGCCATCCGGCGTCGGCATTGGCTGTCGCTCGATCCGAAGTGGCGATGAAAATCTGCTGCTGCAGAAAGAAGCGCGCAGCATCCTTTCGCGCCGGCTCGATGCACGGCGCGCAAGCGGCGCTGCACGCGCGATCGCCCGACAATTGCTGACGAACGAAGGGATTAAGGACGCCGTCATCGAGCGCGCGACTTCGGGCGCGCCCCTCTGGCCGGCCGGTTTTGTCGGCTCCCTCGCCCATGATGAGGTTGTTGCCGTCGCTGCCGTGGGGCGAACAACCGATGTCCTCTCGCTTGGGATCGATGTCGAGCCCGCAGAACCTCTGCCCGAGGACGTCGCCGCCATCGTACGGACCTCTGATGACATCCTGGCCGGTATCGACGAGCGCCTTGCGTCTCGCCTGCTGTTCAGTGCCAAGGAGGCCGTCTACAAAGCCAGCTATCCGCTTGATGGCATTGTCCTTGGCTACGAGCACATTGCCGTCGATCTCAAGGCCCGCAATGCTGTTACCGTCAACGGCCGCAAAGCGTGGTTTTC
>NZ_JAELUG010000726.1 GCF_016429255.1 Rhizobium sp. ASV8 | reverse complement strand
CACGCTCAGTATGCTGTAGCGGTAGATCCTTCACTTGTAGCGACGGCAACCAGAGCCTCCAATCTGCGGAGAGAGTCAGGGTTCGTCGGCGGCTCCGGTTGCTGCTCTGGCTGTTGCTGCGGCTGCTGCTCCCTTGCAGGAAAACCAGAGAAGCCATTAAAGTTTGGGTGTACCATCTTCTCAACCCGGGCTGTCCTGTTATCCTGCTGCGGTTGTTGTCCCTCGCGGTTGGAAGACACTGGCCCGTGGTACCAGCCGTGGCGCTTGGCCTCTCGGCTTGTTGCAACAGAAGGCGCGGACATGGTATGCTGGTGTAAGGATCTGGAGGCTGCCGCAGAATTGTACTGCTCCCGCGGTGGTTCCTCGAATCTGACGTGTGAGTGCGTACGCTCTGCTTGAG
>NZ_JAELUG010000725.1 GCF_016429255.1 Rhizobium sp. ASV8 | reverse complement strand
CCCCCCCCCCCCCCCCCCCCCCCCCCCCCCCCCCCCCCCCCCCCCCCCCCCCCCCCCCCCCCCCCCCCCCCCCCTCTTTTTCACCCACAAGACGGAATACGAGATTTAATAGACCGTCTCGTGGGCTCGGAGATGTGTATAAGAGACAGGCCTGAGCTGGGTAGGGGTAAGTGATGCGGCATTTGCAAAAGTCTCGCGTGTAATTCGTCTCAAGAATGATACCTCATTCATATAGGCCCAGAGCCCTTGGCCTGTCTCTTATACACATCTGACGCTGCCGACGACGTGTCGTGGGTGTTGATGTCGGGGGTGGGCGGGGGGGGGAGAGGGGGGGGGGGGGGGGGGGGGGGGGGGGGGGGGGGGGGGGGGGGGGGGGGGGGGGGGGGGGGGGGGGGGGGGG
>NZ_JAELUG010000724.1 GCF_016429255.1 Rhizobium sp. ASV8 | reverse complement strand
CCCCCCCCCCCCCCCCCCCCCCCTTTTTTACAAGCAGATTCCGTAATACGAGATTTAATAGACCGTCTCGTGGGTCGGAGATGTGTATAAGAGACAGTATTATTAGTCACAACTATAGCTCAACCATGCCAATGCAGCTTATACCATGAGTCTTGCGCCCCAAAGTTAACAAAAGAAGTTGGACGTCACACGACTCCAATTGATTTTCTACGGAGAAGGCAGCTACTTAAAAGGAACCCTCCACAGGATTCCCCTTTTACAAGCGTCGCATCATAGCCTCACACTTACAGGGGGGATCCGCGTGTGGGAATAGCGAAGGGATGGTGGTATAGCTGTCTCTTATACACATCTGACGCTGCCGACGACGTGTCGTGGGTGTAGTTATCGGTGGTGGGGGGGG
>NZ_JAELUG010000723.1 GCF_016429255.1 Rhizobium sp. ASV8 | reverse complement strand
GGCGGAGCCAAGGGTGGTGTAGATCTATAGCCTTTCATCAGTTATGTTCATCGTCACTGGTAACGCTAGAGGAAATGTCTATTTAAAGACAGACTGATTCCTCGCTTTCAAATCGTCTTGTTCAAATCAGTCAAACAGCCGCAACAACCCACTTACACAAAAACACAAACACCATCGCTCTTCTTGTCTTTTCACAATGAAGTTCTCTCAGATCATCGCTTACCTCGCTCTCGGCGCCACTGCCGCCTACGCTCTTCCTACCGAAGCTGTCGAGAACACTGCTGATGTTGCCGACTTTGATGCTGTCTCTTATACACATCTCCGAGCCCACGAGACGGTCTATTAAATCTCGTATTCCGTCTTCTGCTGGAAAAGAGGGGGGGGGGGGGGGGGGGGGGGG
>NZ_JAELUG010000722.1 GCF_016429255.1 Rhizobium sp. ASV8 | reverse complement strand
ACATTAGTAACCCATCACCTTACTCTGAAACAAATAGCATTGTCTTTCAATCTAGGTAACAGTGAAAATCGACAGCGCCCGATTATTCTACAAAGTGAAGCCTGATTTTGACGCCGTGGCCTGGCGCAGAAGTCAGGCCGACCCTGTGCGATGCGTCGCCAACCTCTGAACCATCAATAGCATCAATGCGCTGAAGCATGCGAATCACAACATAAGCAACTTCAGTGAGCGCAAACTGTTGCCCGATGCATATCCTGGGACCGCCACTAAATGCGGCGTAACTCCACGATACTTTCCGGTCTTGCCATCGCTCGGGACGGAATTCCTCAGCGTCCTCTCCCCACAGGTCTATACGGCGGTGCATGACTCCAAGCTATTGTTCAGAGCTGTTAGTTTACGGG
>NZ_JAELUG010000721.1 GCF_016429255.1 Rhizobium sp. ASV8 | reverse complement strand
CCCCCCCCCCCCCCCCCCCCCCCCCCCCCCCCCCCCCCCCCCCCCCCCCCCCCCCCCCCCCCCCCCCCCCCCCCCACCCCCCACCCCCCCCCCCCCTCCATCAACCCCCACGACACGTCGTCGGCAGCGTCAGATGTGTATAAGAGACAGATTTCTGGATGATTTCACAATTAAATTGTCGGACATGGGCGGTGGTAAGTTTTCTTGCTTTTCACGCTTGTAGTTCTGCATCTGTCGTACAATAGATATTCCTGTCTCTTATA
Source organism: Rhizobium sp. ASV8 (assembly GCF_016429255.1). Lineage (GTDB taxonomy): Bacteria > Pseudomonadota > Alphaproteobacteria > Rhizobiales > Rhizobiaceae > Rhizobium. The sequence goes on along the minus strand of NZ_JAELUG010000721.1, from coordinate 138 downwards.
CACATCTCCGAGCCCACGAGACGGTCTATTAAATCTCGGATTACGTCTTCAGCTTGAAAAAGGGGGGGGGGGGGGGGGGGGGGGGGGGGGGGGGGGGGGGGGGGGGGGGGGGGGGGGGGGGGGGGGGGGGGGGGGGGG
>NZ_JAELUG010000720.1 GCF_016429255.1 Rhizobium sp. ASV8 | reverse complement strand
CCCCCCCCCCCCCCCCCCCCCCCCCCCCCCCCCCCCCCCCCCCCCCCCCCCCCCCCCCCCCCCCCCCCCCCCCCCCTTTTTTCATGCATATGAGGTAATACGAGATTTAATAGACCGTCTCGTGGGCTCGGAGATGTGTATAAGAGACAGTCCCATTTGGCCATCACTGTCGGATGAAGACTGGATCAAGGTAGAAACTCAACTCCGTGACCTTATCCTGAACGACTATGGAAAGAAGAACAATGTCAACGCTGTCTCTTATACACATCTGACGCTGCCGACGACGTGTCGTGGGTGTAGATATCGGTGGGGGCCGGATCAGTAAAAAGAGGGGGGGGGGGGGGGGGGGGGGGGGGGGGGGGGGGGGGGGGGGGGGGGGGGGGGGGGGGGGGGGGGGGGGG
>NZ_JAELUG010000719.1 GCF_016429255.1 Rhizobium sp. ASV8 | reverse complement strand
CTGGAAGAGAAGACACAGAATGTCGCCATTGACTTGGGGGTGTTGGCTGAATACAGACGCCGCGTTGAGGAACACACTGCCCGATCATCCGATCTACAAGCAGCTATAGAACAGCGTGACGCTGCCAAGAAGCGCTGTGATGAACTGCGTCGCTTGCGATTGGAGGGCTTCATGGAAGGATTCAACGCCATTTCTCTTCGTCTCAAGGAAATGTACCAGATGATTACAATGGGTGGCAACGCCGAGCTTGAACTTGTCGATAGTCTTGACCCATTTAGCGAGGGCATCTTGTTCAGTGTTATGCCTCCGAAAAAGAGCTGGAAGAACATTGGTAACCTTTCCGGTGGCGAAAAGACCCTCAGCAGCTTGGCCTTGGTGTTTGCCCTGCACCACTACAAGCC
>NZ_JAELUG010000718.1 GCF_016429255.1 Rhizobium sp. ASV8 | reverse complement strand
CAGAAACACAGGGACATCTTCGTTGCTGGAAACTGACGTGCTTCGCCAGATCATGACTCCCGTCATCGGCTCTCGCGCTCTTTGCATGCCATGCGCGTGTCTATGATCTGGCCGCGTCCTGATGACAATGACAATGACGACTTTGATGACTTTGATCTTGAATTTGCTTCTCGTAGCTTACCTCATTCGCAACAGCGCCAGTGGCCTCGGGATTGCGCTGGTAGTCCGCCGGCTGGCCCCAACATGGATTGTTCAACGCCACCGAGTGCACAGCACCCTGATATGGACTCTCTGCCTCTGAGCCACTTGAAATTTTCGGAGACTACAGCTACAAACTCGTCACCAGCGTGGTCTCATGGCGAACGGGTTTCACCGTATATCCCATCGGCGCAGCCTTATAG
>NZ_JAELUG010000075.1 GCF_016429255.1 Rhizobium sp. ASV8 | reverse complement strand
TCCTTGGCAAAACCAAACCCGGGGTCGAGCACGATATGCTGCCTGCCGACGCCGGCAGCGACGGCGATATCGAGCGAGCGATTGAGAAACAGCAGCTGATCGTCGATCACGTCGGGCAGCTTCTGGCGATCGCGACCCGTGTGCATGATGCACAACCCCGCTCCCGTCTGCGCCGCAAGCGCTGCTATATCCGGCTCTCGTTGCAGACCGAAGACATCATTGACGATATGCGCTCCCGCGCCGATCGCCAGTCGCGCCGTATCGGCGCGATAGGTGTCGACCGAGATCAGCGCCTCGGTCCTGCTGCGCAGCGCTTCGATGACGGGCAGCACCCGGCCCTGCTCCTCACTGGCGCTGACGGCATCGGCGCCGGGCTTCGTCGATTCGCCGCCGACGTCGATGATGGCGGCTCCGTCTTCGACACAGGAGAGCGCATGTGCAACCGCCGCGTCAACTGCCTCGTAATGCCCGCCGTCGGAGAAGGAATCCGGCGTCACGTTGACGATCGCCATGATCACGCTCTGCTTGCCGACCTCGATGCTGCGGCCATGTGCGACATGCCATATGTGGCTGCGAAGCTCCGTCAAGAACTATCCCATCCCATTGAAAATGAAAAAACCTTGCGCTTGATATTGCGCTCACAGTGGCTATGCCGCAAGGTTCACAGAAGTTCAACATGGTAGCGACACGAATGCCGCTTGCATCCCATAAGATCATTGTTTCGTGTGCTCTGCTGCTCGCGTTCTGCCTACCCGAAATGGCCAAGGCCGAAGTCGTCGCCCGAAAGACAATTTCCTATTTCGACATCAAGGGCCGCACCGCCGATGAACTCGATGCGGCACTCAATCAGCGTGGACCGCTGGCGATGGGTTCCAGCAGCCATCACCCCGGCGCCACGAAGATTCGCTTCGGCGGCAACGCGACCTATAGCGAGGCGAATGGCCGTTGCTACATTTCCGATGTAAAGGTGACCGTCGATACGGAAATCATCCTTCCGCGCTGGCGTGACCGGCGCAGTGCCGGCAAGCAGCTTTCGATGATCTGGGACACATTGGCTGGCGACATCCGTCGCCACGAGGACCGGCACGTCGAAATCGCCCGTCAGCACGCTCGACAGATGGAACGGCAGATCCTCGCCCTGCGGCCGGCGGCCGATTGCGACACACTTCAGGAAAACGCCAATGAGGTGACGGAGCGGGAAACCCAACTCCACGATGCCGACCAGGCACGTTTCGATCGCATCGAAGCGATCAACTTCCAGAGCCGCATGCAGAGATTGCTCTATTATCGCAGCCGGCAGAACAGCCCCTAAAGCGCTCGCGAGAGCTCGCATTCCATGAAAATGACCGTCGGGAAGCAATCTGCTGTGTGAAAACGGCCACTATATCTGTGAATCGTCCCGTTTTTTCGCTCTTTGAACTTTACGAGAATCTGAAATAGGTTTTTCCTATCATTCACAGAGATGGATGCACCGACTGATTCCAAAGACCGGGCTATATCTCGAATGAAACGTTTTGAGTGCCTGCGCCGTCAGGTTTTCTCGCTGAAGGGCGCAGTGGGGTTTATTTTCCAAAGCATGCGCTAAGTGTTCTCCTGGCGCGTCCTGAAGCCATAGGTGTTTCCTCCCTTGCCTGTGGTGATGCGCCCGCCTCGCCTCGCTCGCTGCACCAGCTGAGCGGGGCATCTTTTTGGGGCTGATGCGAATATCTCCATCCGGCAGGTCGAACGGATCACTCACCATGCGGTGCGTGATCCGGAGAAAATTACGCCTGGCGTTCCGGTACGTGGACGACGAGGCCGTCAAAGGCGCTCTTCATCCTGATTTGACAGGAGAGACGCGAATTCGGGCGAACGTCGAAGGCGAAGTCGAGCATGTCTTCTTCCATCGCCTCTGGGCTGCCGACCTTTTCGGTCCATTCCTCGTCGACATAGACATGACAGGTGGCACAGGCACACGCGCCGCCGCACTCTGCTTCGATACCCGGAACGGAGTTGCGTACGGCATTCTCCATGACGGTGGATCCGTTGTCGACATCAAGGTCGAAGCGTGTGCCGTCGAAGGCGACGATGGTGAGTTTGGTCATGTCAGTGAATTCCGAAATTCGTGAATGAAGAAGGACGATCCAGAATTTTACTTCCAACAATTCGCCAGGGCAGTCAACATTTGCGCCGCCGAAACGGTCTGATCCGCTCGACGGCGCAAGGACTTTGTCGATAATCCGACCTATTGGTTCAGCGTGAGAGTTTCAGAATGAAGTTCTCGGCCTCGATAACCGAAGTGGTGACGGCCGCCATCTGGACAGCGTCATTTCCATTTCTTTCGAGTGCCGCCGCCGCATCAGCGACACGAAAGGCACCGACTGCGCTCGCCGCACCTGTCAGCTTATGGGACGCCGCTTGAACACGCTTGGCATCGCCGCTGCCGATCTCCTGCAGGCAGGAGCGCGCCTGCCGGGCAAACATCTGCAACACCTCGACTTCAAGGGCCTTGTCGCCCATCGTCTGCTTTCCGAGATGAACCAGATCGATCGCCTTCACCTGCGTCGGGGTCGGTCCTCGCGAATTATCCGGAGATTCAAATGCGATATTCGATACTGCCATGTGCCAACGCTCCCGTCTTTTAGCTTCGACTGTTTTAGCGACCTGCCGCATACTTGCGGCCTGGGGATGGCCATCGAGTTAAATTTTGGCACATTGAGGGCGTAAAACTCGAGACATGGTTAACGTGCGTTAAACATGCTCAAAATCTCGGGTTTTCATGACGTTGAACGTGCAAAGAGGGTTAACGCGACCCTAACGATCCACTGTATTTAAGGTGGAATTAATTGTCATGACTAGGGGAATGTGTCACTACGATACTGGTAAATTGGGTAGATGGCGCATGCCTTTGCCCAAGAAGTGGATGATGGTAATGTTTTCATAACATCCGTTTGAAAAACCAGTTATCCACTCTGAAATGTAATGGGAAATCCAAAGCCGGTTTCGACTGGAAGCGGAGGCCCCCACGGGAAGCAGGGTTCGTCCTTTCCGGACGCGGCGGAATTACCGGAAACGACACGGCAGGCCCGAGTGAGTTTGTAACGAGGCGTAACCGCATGGCGAACAAGAAGTACATCGAGTCGGTCGAGGACAAGGCCTTTCAGGCATTGGACGAAGCGTTGCAGATCGATTTCAGTGACGAGAACTTGGAGTCTCGCAGCGGTCCTGCGCCTGATGTCCCGGAGCGAAAAGTGTCTGAGCCGCCGAAACAGCCGATCAAGCAGACCATGGACGATGCCGCTCGCAAGTCCGCCGGCGCACGCAGTGCAGCCGCCCCGACAGCATCCCCACGCCCCGCGGAGGCACCGAAAAGCCCGAACCTGGCAGCCGCCAATGACGGCAACCGGGCGAGCCCCGCCAGTATCCTGAAGGCGCTCGACGGCGGCTCGCAGAGCCATGCTGTCCGCAACGCGACGATCTTCTCGCTGTTCTGGATCATCGGCGGCGCCGGCCTCGCCTTCCTTCTTTATGGCGAGCAGATCCGCAACATCCATTCGATTGCCGATCTCGCCGCCCTTCCCGGCGTCATTGCCTGCATCGTCGGCGTGGTCGTCCCCGTCCTGCTGTTCTACGCTTTCGGCATGATGATTTCGCGGGCGCATGACATGCGCAACGCCGCGCGCTCCATGGCTGAGGTCGCCCTGCGCCTCGTCGAGCCCGAAACCGTCGCCTCGGAACGCATTATGACGGTGGGACAGGCCGTGCGTCGCGAAGTCTCCGCGATGAACGAAGGCATCGAGCGTACCATTGCGCGCGCCACCGAACTGGAAACCCTCGTCCACTCCGAAGTCAACGCACTCGAACGCAGCTATGCCGACAACGAACTGCGCGTCCGCGGCCTGGTTCACGAACTGGGCACCGAACGCGATGCGATCGTCAATCACGCCGAACGGATCCGCTCGTCGATCGCCGGCGTTCATGATCAGATCAAGGAAGACCTGTCGCTCGCGACCGAAGAGATCGCCGTGCGCCTCTCCACATCGGGCGAAGCATTCGCCTCGATGATCGATACGCGCGCCGCAGCGCTGATGGAGAAGTCGGATTCCGCCGTTCAGGCGCTCGGAACGCTGCTTTCTGCCAAGACCGACAGCCTCCTGCAGAACCTCAACGCTTCGGGCCTCGCCCTTAGCAACGAGTTCGATTCCCGTATGGATGCCCTGTCGTCGACGCTCGGCGAGCGCGGCAAGGAGCTGCTCGGTCAGTTCGAGACCCGTGCCTCCACGCTTGATGCGAATACGGAAAAGCTGAACAACGCGCTAAACGACCGCGCCCGCCAGCTCAACGAAACGCTGGTTGCCCGCACCCGGGAAATCAGCGAGAGCCTCACCGGCGGCGAACGCTCCATCACAGGCACGCTGGACAACGTCCTTGCCAAGCTCAACTCGTCGCTGGACGAAAAAGGCGCGAGCTTCCGTCAGAGTCTGCAGTCGACGGCAGACGATGCCATCATGGACATCGACCTCCGCTCCGGCTTCTTCGAAGAGCGTTTCCAGTCGACGATCGCGCAGCTTTCGACGACTTTCGACGATCGCGTTTCCGAATTTACCTCTGCCTTCGACAAGCGCGCCGGCACGCTCGACAGCAAGCTTTCGGAAAGCCTCGCCCGGATCAATCAGTCGCTCGGCAGCAACTCCGAAGCTCTCGAAGGTATCCTGACCTCGAGCATAGAGCGTCTCGGCTCGTCCCTAACAGACCAGTCCTTTGCTCTTGCGACCACGCTTGCGACCGGCCAGGAAGTTTTGGAAAGCGCGATCGGCTCCAGAGCAGAAGAGATCACCTCTGCGCTCCAGAACGCCACCAGCGGAATTTCGTCTGCCCTCGCCTCCGGCACGGGCGAATTGCATTCGGCGCTGTCGACGCATGCAAACACCTTCACCAATGCTGTGCAGGGTGTGACCCGGGACGTCACGGCCGCGCTTCAGAGCGGCACCGAAGAACTCACCACGACCTTCACGGGCCGCGCCGCCGAGATCAACAACACGCTCTCGTCTCGTACCAGCGAGATCACGCAGGCTCTGGGCTCTGCCCATGAGCGCATCGATGCCGTCATGGCGTCTCGCAGCACCGCCCTGTTTGGCGCGCTGGCCGACAATCAGTCGCGCTTCGAGCAGACGCTGGCCGAACGTTCCGAAGGCATCGTCAGTGCCGTCAGCGGTTCTCACGATCATCTGACCGCCGCTCTCGACGAGCGAACCTCGATGCTGGCCATCTCGCTTGCCGAGAACCAGCTTCGCCTGGAAAACACGCTGGCAAGCCGCGCCGATGCCATCACCGGTGTGCTTGCCGATACGCATGGAAAGATCGCCGACACGCTCGACGACAAGACGATGGCGCTTGCCATCGCTCTCTCAGAAAGCCAGTCGCGCCTGGAAGATACCGTATCCGGACATGCCGAGCAGGTCGCCGGCACGCTGGACGAAAAGACCAAGGCCATTGCCCGCGCGCTCGCCGAAGGCCAGACCCGTCTGGAAAGCACCGTTTCGGGCCATGCGGAAAGCGTCACCAACGCGCTTGACGACAGGACTATGGCGCTTGCCATAGCTCTCTCCGAGAGCCAGGCTCGTCTGGAAGAAACCGTCTCCGGCCATGCCGAACGTGTGAGCGAGACGCTGGATGGCAAGACCGGCGCACTCGCCCGCGCCTTGGCGGAGGGCCAGGCCCGCCTCGAGAATACCGTTTCCGGCCATGCAGAAAGCGTTACCAACGCGCTCGACGACAGGACGATGGCTCTGGCCATCGCGCTCTCGGAGCACCAGGCCCGACTGGAAGAAACCGTTTCCGGCCACGCAGAACGGGTCGCATCCACGCTGGACGGCAAGACCGGTGCTCTTGCCCGCGCCCTTGCCGAGGGACAAGCCCGCCTCGAGAATACCGTTTCCGGCCATGCGGAAAGCGTTACCAACGCGCTCGACGACAGGACGATGGCTCTGGCCATCGCGCTCTCGGAGCACCAGGCTCGACTGGAAGAAACCGTTTCCGGTCACGCAGAGCGGGTCGCATCCACGCTGGACGGCAAGACCGGTGCGCTGGCCGCAGCGCTCACGAGCGGACAGAGCCGCCTTGAGGAAACGCTCTCCACCCGCGCCGAAGAGATCATCAGGGCATTTGCCGGCAATCACGCCGCTTTGGCCGACGCGCTGGATGACAGGACGATGGCATTGGCCGTCGCACTGGCCGAGAGCCAGGCTCGCCTGGAAAGCACCGTCTCCGGTCACGCCGAAAGCGTTACGAATACCTTGGACGACAAGACGATGGCGCTTGCCATTGCTCTCTCCGAAACCCAGGCTCGCCTCGAGGACACCGTTTCCGGCCATGCCGACCGTGTCGCCGATACGTTGGACGGCAAGACGAGAGCTTTGTCCGACGTTCTGACGAACGGCCAGTCCCGCCTCGAAGCAACGCTTGCCAATCGTGCGGACGCCATCGCCAGCGCATTCACCAACAACCACGCGGCACTGGCCGACGCCCTGGACGACAAGGCGATGGCACTTGCCATCTCGCTCTCCGACACCCAGTCGCGCCTCGAAGATACCCTTTCGAGCCGCCTGGATGCGCTGTCCAGCACAGTGGCCGGTACTCATGACAAGATCGTCAACAGCCTCGACGACAGAACGATGGCGTTGGCAATTTCGCTCTCGGAAAATCAAGCAAAGCTTGAGGAAACCCTCTCGAACAGCGCCCGTGCGATTGCTCATACCGTAACCAGCGGCCACGACGCGCTGACCAACACTCTTGATGACAAGAGCATGGCCTTCGCGATCTCGCTCGCCGAAAACCAGAACCGTTTCGAAAGCGCCCTGGAGTCGCGCGCCAACGCCCTGCTCGACAGTGTCTCCGGCGCGGAATCCCGCGTGGCAGGCGCTTTTGGCGACAAGGCGGATGCCATTCGCGCTGCTTACACGGAAAATCAGGATCGCCTCGATCGCTCGCTTGCGGCACACACTGAATCCCTGTCAGGATTGCTCGGCAGCAATGCCGATCGGATGGAAAATGTGCTCGGCAGCACGACGCGCCAGCTCGAAAATACGCTTGGCACCGGTCTGTCCGAAATGGACCAGAATCTTGCCTCGGCCTACGAGCGCATGCGCTCCACTCTCGAGGATCGCAGCAACGCCATCAGCCTGACGCTTCGCGACGCCCACGCTCAGATCGACAATACGCTGCTTGAGCAGACCACCAACATCGGCACGTCAATCGCCACCAGCGCCAGCATGCTCGAAATGTCGCTCGAAGACCGTGAGGCGTCTTTGCGCCAAACCATCGACATGAGCGCAAGGGCATTGGAAGAACGCCTGAACAGCGGTGCAGGCGATATTGCCGGCCGCATTCAGCAGGCAGCAGGCGACATCGCCCGCTCCGCCGAAACCTTCTCGTCCAACCTCAATCAGTCGATCGACGGCATGAACAGCCGCTTTGCGGAAACCGGTTCGCGCGTCGAGGCAAGCTTGTCGGCCCTCGAAAACCGCATCCATGAGGGAGTATCCGGTGTCACCGCCCAGGTCGACGCCGCAGGCAACCGCCTCTCGGATACGCTGGCGACCGGTTCGGCCAGGATCGACAATAGCGGCAACGAGGCTGCCGCCCGGATCGAAGAGCGCCTGACCACCATGGATCGCGCCCTCAATGTCGGCCTCGAAGCGGTCAACCGCACCATCGAAGGCAAGGCAGCTAATCTCGCAACCACGCTGCGCACCGCCGTCGCCGATGCGGCTCAGGGCATGGACAGCGAGGCAACCCGCACGGCCGATCTGCTTGCCAATACCGGCCAGCAGTTTGCCGAAAACCTCGGCACCCACAGCGATGCCTTCACGCGTGCCATGACCGAACGTTCCGACGACCTCGTGAGCCGCGTCTCCGAAACGCAGAACCGCCTGGCGAGCCAGGCAGCCGCCGTCGCACAGACCTTCTCCGAAGCCGGCAATGCGATCGTCAACAAGGTCGCCGAAGCCGAAGGCCTCGTCAGCAACCAGGTCAACACGATCTCGCAGGCCCTCTCCTCGGCCGAACAGTCGCTGGAAGCCCGCGGCACAGCCATTCGCAACACCCTTACAGGCGGCAGCGAGCAAATCGCGTCCACCATGTCTCAGGTCGAGCGCGCCCTCGAAGAGCGTACAACGGCCATCCGCACCTCTCTGGAAGACCGTGCCCGCGAAATCGACGCCACCCTCGCCGATGTCGACAAGGCATTGGAAGCTCGTGGCTCCTCGATCCGCACCTCGCTCGACGAGCGCACCCGCGAGCTGAACTCGATGCTGGCCGGACGCTCCACAGAACTGTCGCGCCTCATCGATGAAAAGGCACGTCCGATCGTCGACCGCTATGCGGCAACCGGCCAGGAAGCAGCCGCTCTCATCACCGCGGCAGCACAGGAAAGCACGGAGCGCCTGCGCGCCGAAAACGCCGCTCTGATCAACGCTATCGCATCGCGTACCGAACATGCTGTCGGCACCGTCAGCGCGCTGGAAAACAACCTGCTCGCAAGCGTCAACGGCATCATTGCCCGTCTCGCGGAAAACAACTCCGCGATCACCGGCCTGCTCTCCAACGCCGCAGCCGAGTTCGCAAGCGTCGACGATCGCCTCAGTGCGACATCGGCACGCTTCGCCGACTCCGCCACCAAGGCAGGCGAAATGGTTTCGGCCTCCAGCCGTCTCCTCGAAGGTAAGGTCGACAAGCTGTCGGAAATCACCGGCCAGACCTTGTCGCAGGTCGGCAGCATCGTTGGCCGTTTCGACGATCACTCCAAGGTGCTGACACAGGCCTCCCAGCTCCTGGGTGCTGCTCAGTCCAACCTCGTATCCACGCTGGAAGAGCGCGAAACGGCACTGCAGAACCTGGCAGTCGGCCTCGTTCAGCGCTCGGAAGAGATCGAGAACACCATGCGCGCCCTCGGCTCCATGGTGGAAACCGCCTTCGACCGCGCCGAACAGCGCTCCAACCAGGTCACCGGCAATCTGCGCCAGAGCGTCCAGTCCTCCTTCGCCGATATCGGCCGCGTTCTCTCAGACGCCGAGAAGCGCGCCGAAGATGCCGCGGAAAATATGCGCGGTTCACTTCAGAAGGCTGGCGAGGAAGCGGGCCAGGCGCTGGAGAGCACCTTCGCCAATGCCGAGCGCCGTTCCAACGATCTCACCAACCGTCTGCGCGGCGGCCTGACGTCCTCGCTCTCGGAAGTCGAGCGGATGTTTGCCGAAGCCGGCAAGACCTCCGACGGTGCAGCCGAGCAGCTGCGCGAAACCCTGCGGGTCGCAGTCGATGACGCGATCGGCCGCTTCGCCGGCGCTACCGACGAGATCCGTCGTTCGGCCGGCGATATCCGCCGCGAACTCGACATGACCCGCAGCGAGCTGAAGCGCGGCGCATTCGATCTGCCTGAAGAAGCCAAGGAAAGCGCTGCCGCCATGCGTCGCGCCGTGGCGGAGCAGATCAAGGCCCTGCAGGATATCTCGCAGATCGTCGGCCGCTCGACGCAGCAGCTGGAAATCTCCGAACCCGCAGCACGCGCACTGGCAAACGCACAGCCGGCCCCGCGTCCGCAGCCTGCGGCACCTGCCCCGGCAGCCGCCGTTCCAGCGCCGGTGGCAGCTGCTCCGGCTCCGAAGCCGCAGCAACCTGCTCCTCAGCAGCCGGCACCCCAGCAAAGCGCTCAGCAGCCGGCGCCCCGGCCGCAGCAGCCTTCGATCGAAACGCTCGGTCTGCGCGGTTCCATCCCGGCTGAACGCCCGGCCGTCCAGCCGCAGCGTCCTGTTGAAACGCCCGCTCCTGCCCGTCAGGAAACGGTAGCCGGCGGCGGCTGGATCAGCGACCTGCTGCGCGGCGCCTCTCGCGACGAAAACGCAGATTTGCCGCCGGCACGCCAGGCCGCGCCGCGTGCACAAACGGAACAGACAGCCGCTCCGGTGGCCCGCAATCCGCGTCACGTCGTCGAGTCTCTGAACTCGCTGTCGGTCGATATCGCTCGCGCTATCGATCACGACGCCTCGGTCGATCTGTGGCGCCGTTACCAGCGCGGCGAACGCGACGTGTTCACCCGCCGTCTCTACACGCTGAAGGGTCAGCAGACCTTCGACGACATCAAGCGCAAGTACGACCGCGAGCCGGAATTCCGTACCGCCGTCGATCGTTACATCGCCGATTTCGAAAAGCTGCTCGCCGACGTCGCTCGTACAGATCGCGATCGCACCGTCACGCAATCCTATCTCACCTCGGATACCGGCAAGGTCTACACCATGCTGGCGCATGCGGCAGGCCGCTTGAGCTGAGATCGAGGCAAACGCGAACATTGAAAATCCCCGGCCATGTGCCGGGGATTTCGATTCTGGACGCTTCGATTTGACCGCATGAAAAAGGGCGCCCCTAAGGTCGCCCTCGCTGTGTCAGTCGATGATCGCTCCGAACTATCGCGCTTCTTGCACTTTGGAGATCAGGCCGCTCGTAATACCGACGAGCAGGAAATCATTCTTGATACGGACCCAATGATAGCCACGCGGAGGCGTGGACAGCTGGAACGTGCGATAGTCGATTTCAGCCGCGCGACGCCGGTCGGAAGCCGACAAGCGCCGCCCCTTCACCCAACCGCCCTTGCGAACCACGACCTTCTTCCTCACGACCTCCTTTTCGACGACGACCTGCTTGCCGATCGGCGCCGGCTTGACTTGCGCTGTCGCAGCCAACGGCATCGCCAGGGCGGATGCCGTAAGAAGGACGGTGAAGATTTTTTTCATTGGTTGTTTCCTCATTTCAGAATCTGCGCGCGAACTTATGGTGACAGACATGAAACAAATCTGACAGTCGAATTACAATTGCGTAATGGAGAGGAGCAATCTTTTGCAATCAGCGCTATAGCGCAACGCGTTCATCGTCGAGCGTCAGACCGACCGCTGCCGAAAACGCATGAACGAGAAGCTCTCGCGCGTCGATGCAATGGCAGCGTCGGAGCAATGAGAAACGCCCGGAACATGGTTCCGGGCGTCTCAGATAATCAGTCCCGTTCGGCCGACTCGGCCCAGAGATTGACGTCAGCCTCCTTGGCATAGACGTCGATCTGCTTCAGCTCTTCGGCCGTGAATTCGAGATTGTCGAGCGCCTTGACGCAATCGACGATCTGCGACGAACGGCTGGCGCCGATCAGGGCGGAGGTGATGCGGTTGCCGCGCAGAACCCAGGCGATCGCCATCTGCGCCAGCGTCTGGCCACGCTTCTCGGCAATCTCGTTGAGCTTTCTTATATTATCGATGATCGACGGGCGGATGAAGTCGCGCTTCAGGAAGTGGTTCTGGGCTGCACGGCTGTCGTCCGGAATGCCGCCGAGATACTTCGTCGTCAGCATGCCCTGCGCCAACGGCGAGAAGACGATGGAGCCGATGCCCAAGTCCTCGAGCGTATCCACCAGACCGTCATCCTCGACCCAGCGATTGAGCATGGAATAGCTGGGCTGATGGATCAGGCATGGCGTGCCGAGGTCCTTGAGGATGGCGGCAGCCTCGCGCGTGCGCTGCGAATTGTAGGAGGAAATACCGACATAAAGCGCCCTTCCCGAACGGACGATATGGTCGAGCGCACCGCAGGTTTCCTCGAGCGGTGTATCCGGGTCGAAGCGGTGCGAATAGAAGATGTCGACATAGTCGAGGCCCATGCGCTTCAGGCTCTGGTCACAGGAGGCGATCAGATACTTGCGGCTGCCCCATTCGCCATAGGGACCCGGCCACATGTCGTAGCCTGCCTTGGAGGAGATGATGAGCTCGTCGCGCAGGCCGGCGAACTCGGTGCGCATGATCTCGCCAAAGGCGGTCTCGGCGCTGCCGGGAGGCGGTCCGTAATTGTTGGCGAGATCGAAATGGGTGATGCCGAGGTCGAAGGCCGTGCGGCACATGTCGACCTTGCGATCATGCGGCGTGTCGCCGCCGAAATTATGCCAAAGCCCCAGCGACACGGCCGGCAGCTTCAGACCGGAACGGCCGGTTCTGTTGTACTTCATTTTCGAATAGCGATCGGATGCCGGTTGCCAGGCCATGGTGAAATTCCTTCGAGATGAAAAAACGCGCGGGTTGCTCACCCGCGCGCAAACTAGCTTTTATTGCGCTTACTTCAAGAGCGCTTGTGCCTCTTCGATGCCCAGAGCCGCAGGCTGCGTGCAGGTCGTGCTGAGATCGATGAAACGACCCTCTTCGCCGGACTTCAGGATCGAGGTCATGACGTCGACGCCGTGCAGTGTACGGTCGAGCGAGCAGCGCGCATCGCGGCCGTCGATCAACGATGCCGCCATGTCGGCAAGGCCGGCGGTGCGGTAGTTGGCACGCGGGCCGCTCGGGCTTTCCTGATTGGCGATGCCGAACGGATGCGCCCAGTTTTCCAGCGGCTTGATGTCCTTGTCACGGCCGCTCGCCTCAACGGTGCCGCCGAAAAAGTTCGGATCGGGCACGTAGAGCGAGCCCTCTGTGCCGTAAAGCTCCATATTGGCATGGCGATGCGACCAGACATCCCAGCTTGCCGTCAGCGTGATCCTGGCGCCGCTGACGAACTCAAGCAGAGCCTGGATCGTCGTCGGCGTTTTCACCGGAATGATCTCGCCGTTGCGCGGCTGGCTGGTGATGGTGCGGGTCGGCGATGCCATGGAGGTCATAGCACCCACGCGCTTCACCGGACCGATCAGGTTGATCAGGTTGGCGACGTAATAGGGGCCGAGATCGAGGATCGGGCCACCGCCGGGCAGGAAGAAGAAGTCCGGGTTCGGATGCCACATCTCCATGCCCGGGCTCATCACATGGCAAGAACCAGAGGTGATGCGGCCAATGCCGCCGTCATCAATGAACTTGCGGGCAAGCTGATGCGCACCGCCGAAGAAAGTATCGGGAGCGCAGCCAACGGCCAGCCCCTTTTCTTTGGCGATACGGCGCAGCTCCTCGCCCTGCTCCAGCGTCAGCACCAGCGGCTTTTCGGAGTAGACGTGCTTGCCTGCTTCGAGGATGCGCTTCGAAACCGGGAAATGCGCATCCGGGATGGTCAGGTTGACGATGACGTCGAGCTCGTCATTGGCGAGCAGCTCGTCGATGGTCTGGGCCTTGACCTTGTATTCCTCGGCGCGCGCCCGCGCCGCTTCCATGTTGATATCCGCGCAGGCCAGCACCTTCAGCCCCTTGAAGAGCGGCGAGAGCGAGAAGTAGGTTGTCGAGATATTGCCGCATCCGATGATGCCGACGCCAAGTTCCTTAGTCATGTGGAAGTGCCTCAAAAGCTCTTGAAGGATGCGATGGAGCGCGTGATCAGGCGATCGACATCGCTCGGATTGTCATGTTCGACGACGAAGTGCTTGGCCTTGGTGCCGGCCAGCGCCTTGAGCAACTTTGCCCACGGAACCGTGCCGTGACCGACATCGGCCCAGCCATCCTCGTTCGTGTTCTCGCCAGCCGGAGCAATATCCTTGACGTGAACGGCGGTGATGCGCGGACCGAGCTTTTCGATCCAGGCGAAGGGATCGCCGCCGCCGCGGATGACCCATGCGATATCGGCTTCCCAGGAAATATCCGGAGCGGCTTCGAAGATCTGCTCGATCGGCAGCGAGCCGTCCGCCTGCTTGACGAATTCGAAGTCATGGTTGTGCCAACCAAATTCGAAGCCTGCGTCCTTGTAGGGCTTGCTCATTTCATGCAGACGCTTGCCGAAAGCGCGCCAGCCGGCCGCATCCGTCGGACGCTGATCGGCAGCGATATGCGGTGCATAGATCGAATCCATGCCGAGGACCTTGCCAATGGTCAGCGACTTCTGCACTTCGCCATCGAGGAAATCCGGGCTGAAATGGCCGCTTGCCATCCGGAGGCCATTCTTGTCGAGTTCGACGCGCAAGTTCTTGAGGCCCGTCTCGTCGAGATCGGCATAGATGCCACCGAAGCCCTCGACTTCGGCATAGCCGGCCTTGCCGAGCTTTACGAAGATCTCCGAATAGGGCTGGAAATTGCGAGCGCTATAAAGCTGAAATCCAAGTTTCGTCATCGATACTCCTCCAATGGCCTCCCGGCCGTCTGTCTTGGGCTTTTGGCCCCGAAAGCGCCGCCGATGCGGCGCGATAGTTCAATCCATCAGCAGGGTGGCCGCCAGCTAGCTGTCCACCGACTGACTGGATTGCAAATCGTAGATGCGGAATGCAGGGACGCCACCTGCAATGGGTTTGGCCGGCGTGAAGACGATGCGGCGGCTCTCGCCGGCGGCAAGATCGAAGGCGTTGTCGGAATAACGTCCCTCGATTTCGCTCTCGATCATCACGAACAGCGCAAGTCCCTTTGCGGTGACGGTAAGCTCCACCGTCCCATTCTCTTCCTTCTCCTCCCTCAGCACCGTCAGACCGGCGGGCTGAAGCTCCAGAGCCTTGTAGGTACCGTGCACATAATGCCCCTCACCGCCCATTCCATTCGATGCGGTGAAACGCCACGCCAGCAGGCAATCGGCTGGCACCCGGTCCGCGTCGATCGACAATGCCGTCACGGCCGCATCCGGCGTGCAGACGGCGTGCGCCGTGCTGAGCGGCACCCGCTCGCCGTTGTGCTTCAACAGCGAGACGGAGATATCGGCCGTGACATCCGCATTGGTGTCGTTGACCAAGGAGAAGCGGATCGTCTTGTTGTCTTCGGACGGAATTGCCGCAACGGATACGGGCTGGAAGAAGCGCCGCACGAGATAATGCATCACCTTCCATCGGCCGCCGTAATCGAGACTCGACCACGAAGCCACCGGCCAGGTGTCATTGAGCTGCCAATAGATCGTGCCCATGCAATGCGGCTTCAGCGACCGCCAATACTCCACCGCCGTCTTGATCGCGAGGCCCTGTTGGACCTGGCTCAGATAGACAAAATTCGGGAAATCCTTCGGGAAACGGAAGTAGCGGAACATCGTGCCGGCAATGCGCTCGTTGCCGCCGGCATTCTTCTGGTGCAGCTCCATGACCGGAGAGGCGATGTTCATATCCTTCGCCTCGGCATAGGTCTTGATGACGGGCAGCGAGGTGTAGGACTGGAAGCCGAACTCCGAGCAGAAGCGCGGCCGCACGCTGCGATAATTGTCGAAGGACTTGTTCTCGTGCCAGACCGACCAGTAATGCATGTCGCCCGAGCCGTCTGCGTGCCAGGCATCACCGAAATTCAGATAGCCCGAAGCCGGGCTGGACGGCCACCAGATCGCATCCGGGAGAGCCTTCTTCATCGCTGTCTCGATCGTCCTGTTCAGGCGATCGTAGGAGACGAGATAACGATCTCGATCCTTACGGGATTCCTCGAACCATGTGAGTGCACCCACCAGCTCATTGTCCCCGCACCAGAGCACGATCGATGGATGGGTTGCCAGCCGGCGGACCTGATAGCCCACCTCCGCCTCGACATTCTCCAGGAAATCGCCGGTCGAGGGATAGAGATTGCAAGCGAACATGAAGTCCTGCCAGACCATCAATCCCAGGCGATCGCAAGTGTCGTAGAACCAATCATGCTCGTAGAAGCCGCCGCCCCAAACGCGAATGACGTTCATATTGGCGTCCGCGGCCGATTGCAGCAGATCTTCGGTCAGCTCCGGCTTGGAGCGCGAAAACAACGCGTCGGCCGGAATCCAGTTGGCGCCCCGCGCAAAAATCTCGCGACCATTGACCTTCAAGGCAAAACGGCTACCCGCTTCATCTTCCGTGGTAATCAACTCGACCGTGCGCAGACCGATCTGTCGGGTGACGGTTTCGAAATTGGTTTCCACAGACAGGGCATAAAGCGCCTGCTCGCCATTGCCGGCCGGCCACCAGAGCCTGGGCTTGTCGATATGAATGAAATGGGTGATCGAGGTTTCACCGGCATTGACGCCGACATCGAGGCGCACCCGTTCGTCATCGAGCGAGAAATAGAGCTGCGCGATACCCGTTCCCTTGGCGAATAGCGCCACCGTCACCTTGAGATCGACGGAACCGTCGTCATTGTGAATCTGCTGGGTGACGACATTCTCGATGCGCGCGATCTCCAGCTTCTTCAGTGCGATGGAGCCATAGAGACCAAGGGGCGCTATCGCGATGTTCCAATCCCAGCCGAAGTGGCATTGCGGCTTGCGCAGCATATTGCCGTTCGGGATCGGCGAATTGCCGGTGCTGTATGGAATATAGAAAGGCTGTTTGGCCTGAAGGGCAGCACCGGCCGAAATGCTCGAATGCAGCACGATACGAATGGTGTTTTCGCCGGTCTTCAACGCCTTCGAAACATCGGGACGGTAGCGCTGGAAGCAGTTGTTGCCCTCAAGCACAAGCGTATCGTTGACGAAGACGCTGGCCACCGTATCGAGATAATCGATGTCGAGATACCAGTCTCCGCCGGTATCATCGAGAGTGAAGTGGCGCGTCAGTTCCCAATCCTGCTTGGCAACCCACTGCACGACCTCTTCGTTGCGCCCGAAGTACGGATCGGGAATAAGCCCTTCCGCATTGAGAGCCGTGTGAACATCACCCGGCAGGGACATGAAAAGCGAATGGTCGCTGTGGGGAGACGTCAGCCTCCAAGCCCCGGCCAGATCGACGGTGAAATTGTCATTGAGCGAAGACGACATCGGACCTCCCCGGACCGCTGTGAGATGGAGGCGGTCAGACCGCCTCCATGCATGGATCAAATTCTGAGTTCTGTCTGCGCATCAAAGAGCGATGCGAGAGACATGTCAAAGCCGAGCTTCACAGCCGAACCGGGGCCAAATCTCCGGGCACCATTGACGCGCACCGACATGGTATGCCCGGCATGTTTGAGCCAAAGCAGATTATCGGCACCCATCGGCTCCTCGATGTCGACTGTGGCATGATGGACTTCCGCACTGGACGCTGCTTCCTCATTGACCTGGATGTGCTCGGGGCGGACGCCCAGAACGACCTTCCGACCCGCTTGAAGGGCCTCGCCAGCCTTGTAGCCATCGAGCGAGAACAACACATCATTGGTCGCGAACACGACCCTCCCTTCGCGGTTCACCAATTCACCCTTCAGGAAGTTCATCGAAGGCGATCCGATGAAACCGGCAACGAAGAGATTGCGCGGCTCGTTGTAGATCGTCGTGGGATCATCGAGCTGCATTATGACGCCGTTCTTCATGATGGCGATGCGGTCGGCGAGCGTCAGAGCCTCGATCTGATCGTGGGTGACGTAGATCATCGTGTTCTTCAGCGACTGATGCAGCCGCTTGATTTCCACGCGCAACTCGGAACGTAGCTTCGCATCGAGGTTCGACAAGGGCTCATCGAAGAGGAAGACGTCGACATCGCGCACCAGTGCACGGCCGATCGCAACACGCTGGCGCTGGCCGCCCGAAAGCTCGGCCGGCTTGCGCTTCAGGAGTGGCTCGATCTGCAGGATCTCGGCCGCACGGGCGATGCGCTTCTTGATTTCGTCCTGCGGCACCTTGGCGACGCGCAGGCCGAAGGACAGGTTCTTCTCCACCGACATCTGCGGATAGAGCGCATAGGACTGGAACACCATGCCGATGCCGCGATCCTTCGGCTCTTCCCAGGTGACGTTCCTGTCCTTGATGAAGATCTGCCCCTCGCTGATATCGAGCAGACCGGCGATGCAGTTGAGCAAGGTCGACTTGCCGCAGCCGGACGAGCCGAGGAGTACGAGGAATTCGCCGTCATTGATCTCGAGATTGAGATTTTTCAGAACGTTGACCGCACCGAAATTCAGCGAAAGGTCTTTGATGGAAACGCTGCTGTTCATGGATCAACCCTTCACTGCGCCGGCGGCGATGCCCCGGACGAAGAGCCGTCCGGACACGAAATAGACGATAAGCGGCACCGCGCCGGTCAGAAGCGTTGCGGCCATGTTGACGTTGTATTCCTTCACACCCTGAACGGCGTTGACGACGTTGTTGAGCTGCACGGTCATCGGATAGTTCTGCGTGCCGGCGAAAATCACGCCGAACAGAAAGTCGTTCCAGATGCCGGTGATCTGGATAATGATGCCGACGACGAAGATCGGCAGCGACATCGGCAGCATGATGCGCAGGAAGATCTGCCAGAAGCCCGCGCCGTCGACACGCGCCGCCTTGAAGAGCTCAGGCGGAAGCGAGGCGAAATAATTGCGGAACAGCAACGTGTTGATCGGCATGCCGAAGATCGTATGCACGAGCACGATGCCGCCAAGCGTTGCGAACAGGCCGAGCTCGCGCAGCACCATGACGAGCGGATAGAGCATGACCTGATACGGGATGAAAGCGCCGAACAGGAGGACGGTGAAGAAGACTTCCGATCCCTTGAAACGCCAATTGGCCAGCGCGTAACCGTTGACCGAGGCAACGGCGATCGAGACGATGACGCTGGGAACCAGGATCTTCACCGAATTCCAGAAGCCGACCTGGATGCCGTGGCAATAGAGACCGGTGCAGGCCTGCGACCAGGCTTTCACCCATGGCTCGAAGGTGATTTCCATCGGTGGCGCGAAAATATTGCCGAGACGGATTTCCGGCATGCCTTTGAGCGAAGTGACGATCATCACATAGAGCGGCAGCACGTAGTAGAGCGCGGCAAGCCCGAGAATGCCGTAGAGCATGATGGTGCGCGGCGCGAAGCGGCGCTTGGGTTTTGCGCCCGAAGGCTCGATTGTGGTGGCAAGTGCCATTTGGTGCCTCCCTTATCTGCGCTTCTGGCGGAACTCGTAGAGAGCCCACGGCACGACGAAGATGAACACGGTGACCAGCATGACAGTGGAGGCGGCAAGCGCCTGCCCAAGGTTCGAACGCTGGAACATGAAGTCGTAGACATATTTGGCCGGCATTTCGGATGCGAAGCCCGGCCCGCCTGATGTCATGGCAACGACCAGATCGTAGACGCGCACGATGCCCGAAGCGACGATGACGAGCGTGGTGACGAAGACGCCGCGCATCATCGGAATGACGACGAAAATATAGGTTCGCCAGGCCGGGATGCCGTCGACGCGCGAGGCCTTCCAGATCTCGCCGTCAATCCCGCGCAAACCTGCCAGCATCAACACCATCACGAGACCTGTGCCTTGCCATAGCCCGGCGATGACAAGTGCGTAGAGTACTGTCTTCTGATTGCCGAGCAGCGCGAAATTGAACCATGTGAACCCCATGTCCTGCGCCAGTTTCGGCAGTCCTAGCGCCGGATCGAGGATCCATTGCCAGACAAGGCCGGTGACGATGAAGGACAGGGCGAAGGGATAAAGAAAAATGGTCCGGAATGTATTCTCGAAGCGGATCTTCTGGTCCATCAGCACGGCAAGGACGAAGCCGACGACGAATGCGAAAACGAGGCTAAGAACGCCGTAAATGGCAAGATTGCCGATCGAGATGTTCCAGCGATCGGTGCCCCACAGGCGCTGATATTGCGCCAGACCGACGAAGTTCGAGCTGGGCAGCAGTCTTGAATCTGTGAACGAATAGATGACGGTCCAGAGCGTGCAGCCCACGAAGACGACGATCACCGTCAACACCATCGGAATGGCGGCGATCTTTGCATTCAGGTTGCGGAACAGACCAAATGGCCGGACAGCGTTAGCCATCGATACCTCCGTTGGTGGCGAGGATCGGGACAGGCGAGAACCCTCGCCCGTCCCAAGCCGGCCATCGCGATTGATAGGATGGTCGTCTGCTTACTGCGCCTGCTTGAAGATGGCGGCCTGCTTTTCGATCGCCTCATCTACCGTCATCTTCGACGAGAAGAACTGCAGCCCAAGGTCGGTCATCTGGCCGCGTGTATCCGGGTCGATCAGCTGGGTCACGCCCGGCACGACGTTGTCCGGATTCTTCAGGATTTCCAGACCCTTCTTCATGCAACTGCTGGCCGCGCTCAGATCGATATCGCCACGCACCGGCAGCGATCCCTTGGCGAGGTTGAACTTCACCTGGGTTTCCTTGGACACGAGCATGCTGGCAAGCTCGAGCTGCGCCTTGGTAATATCGGGATTGCTGTTCTTCGGGAAATAGAAGCTGTCGCCGCCGGTATCGAGCAGACCGTTGAAACCCAGACCCGGCAGGCAATCGTAATCCTTGCCGGCAACCTGTTTAGCGACGCCAAACTCGCCCTGCGCCCAGTCGCCCATGATCTGCGCGGCAGCCTTGCCTGTGATGACCATGTTTGTGGCTACGTTCCAGTCGCGGCCGGAATAGCTCTCGTCAACCAGATCGCGAGCCTGCGCGAAGGCATCCCAAACCTTGCGGTTTTCGGGGCTCTTCACGGCGTCGGCGTCTTTCTTCTGGTAGATCGCCAGATAGGTTTCCTTGCCGCCAATGCCGATCTGCATGACGCTGCGCATGCCGTCAACCTGCCATGGAGCGCCAGTCGCAAGCGGAACGATACCCTTCTCGCGCAGCTTCGGCGCGTCGGCCACGAACTCATCCCAGTTGGCCGGAACCTTCATGCCATTGTCTTCGAAGACATGGCGGTTGACCCACATCCACTGCCAGGAGTGAATGTTGAGCGGCACGCAATAGACACGGCCCTCATACGTGCAGGATGCCAGCAAGCTTGCGGGGCGAATGATATCCTTCCAGTGTTCCTTTTCAGCCAGATCGGTCAGATCGGTCATCAGGCCGGCCTTGACCAGCTCTTCGGCGTCGCGGCCGGTATTCAGCTGCGTGGCGCCCATCGGATTGCCGCCCAGGATGCGGCTGACGATCAGTGGCGTTGCCGTCGAGCCGGATCCGGCGATTGCGCCGTCAACCCAGTGATCTTTGCCAAGAGCATTATACTGCTCGGCCAGAACCTTAACTGCGGCTGCTTCCCCGCCCGATGTCCACCAATGCGTTACCTCAAGATCGGTCGCATTTGCGGAAAAGGCTGGAATCGCGACAGATGCGAGCAAAGCGGCAGCCATCAAACGAATATTCATGAGTTCTCCTCCCTCACTGAAACGTTGCCGGAAAAACGTAGTCGAATCATTTTCGGTGCGCAACCGCCTATCCGCGATTTTTTCCAGAGCACGTAATTATACAACTCTTAGAAGAAATATGGCCTGTGGAAAGCGCGGCGCTCACAGCTCCCGTCACAGCGAAAACTCCACAGCGACAAGCATCAATATATTGATATTAATACTTAAATCTTTCTGCAAGCATCACCAATTCCATTGTCTCGTCATCACGGAAGGGAAAATCATCGGAAAAGCAGGCCAATACAACCGGGAAGCATTGCTTCGGCAGGTCTTCATAAAATAACGCTCGACAATCGAACTGTATCGTTACAGTTTTCATCACGTGCGACGGAGCGATCGCGTCGCATCTATGCTTGCGGCACGAGCATGAGCAATATAAGCGGATTGGTCGCGGGAGGCGGCCGGGAGGCGAGCTTGGACGAAATGGACAATAAGAAGACTTCAGCGAGCGGCACGCAGCAGACGGCACCGGAGCGGCCGACGCTCAAGACGATCGCCTTCATGACCGGGCTAGGCATTACCACTGTATCCCGCGCATTGAAGGATGCCCCCGATATCGGCGCCGAAACGAAGGAGCGCGTACGCATGGTCGCCCGGCAGTTGGGCTACCAGCCAAACCGCGCCGGCGTACGCCTGCGAACCGGCAAGACCAACGTCATCGCTCTGGTTCTGAGCATCGACGAGGAAATCATGGGCTTCACCAGCCAGATGGTCTTCGGAATTTCCGAGGTTCTGGCAGGCACGCAATACCACCTCGTCATCACGCCGCACTCGCACAGCAAGGATCCGTTGGTGCCAGTGCGCTATATCCTCGACACCGGCTCGGCCGATGGCGTCATCATATCGCGCACGGAGCCGGACGATCCGCGCGTTCGCCTGATGCATGAACGCGGCCTGCCCTTTGCCACGCATGGGCGGACGGACATGGGTATCGTCCACCCCTTCCACGATTTCGACAACGAAGCCTTTACGCACGAGGCGGTTCGTGCGCTGGTCGCCAAGGGACGTCGCCGCTTGGCCCTGCTGCAGCCCGCCAGCAAGCTGACCTACTACTCGCACATCCGTATCGGGTTCCAGATCGGCCTTCATGAGTATGGCGCCGAGGAGATCCCGCTCAGAGTAACGACGGATGCACCGCTTGCCGATATCAGGGATAGCGTCGAGGCGTTGATGCGCTCCTCTCATCCGCCCGATGGCATCGTCTGCTCCAGCGGTGCCGGCGCCATTGCCGTCAATGCCGGCATCGAAGCGGCAGGCTTTCGCCTCGGCCGCGACATCGACATGGTCGCCAAGCAATCGACCGATGTGCTGAACTGGATCCGCCCGGAAATCATCACGATCTACGAGGATGTCCGCCATGGCGGCCGCGAGTTGGCCAAGTCCATCATCGCCCGCATCGACGGCATAGAACCGGAACTCCTGCAAAGCATCAGCTCGCCCGTCTGGCCGAAGGGCTGATAACGCGACCGGCGGCTGGATAGCGCTATGTCGCCGTCGTGCGGCGTCAATTCAATTAGATTGTTGGATCGCCCGTTGCGGGCGGTCTCCTCGCAAAGATATTGTCTTTGAACATTGGTGAATGGGCGACCGCTGCGCATCCGCCAAGGCTATCCGAAACCGACAATCCGTTCCGCCTCCATTCAATGCTTTGGATCAGTTACTGATTTTTCAGACTGCTTTGCTCTGCGCTATCGGTATGATCGTGCGCGAGACTTCCTTGCATTCCATCTTACTGGCGGAGCCGCAGCTTTCAGTCACTACACGCAACGCAAAATCCTTCGACAACGGACGATCCTGATTAAAGACAATGCAGCGATCACCGGAAGGCGAAACGGTCTGACCCGCAGCCTGCAGGCCATTATTACCAAACTCGCTGCCGATACCATTATCGACATATATGCTGGGCGCCATCGCTGTCGAGACGCATCCGCCGAGCGATGTTAGTGCTGCGACAATGCCAAAAACAACCAGTAGCCTCATAGGCCCTGCCTCGATCCAATTTACCGCCCAAAGGAGAGCGCCTGGATCTGGCCCGCAATTTGTTCAAATTTTAGATGTTGGCGTTATGGTTGACCGACAATTAAGAACACGGCATCTCCGGTCCGGCCATCGGTAGGTTCCGCTTGCACCCCCGACGGATTTTCGGCAAAAATCACTCAGGTGGCTCCGGCGCTGGCTAAGAGCGCGCCCAAATAGCCCAATTCCATTTTGCATCGCAGGCGGACCGCATCTCTCCGGCCCGCCCGCCATCTTGGTTCGTTCCTAGCCCTTTAGCCTTGAGCGCCACTACCCCATGGGCCGTGGTGAATATCCTTGCCGTCGACGCGGTCGAAGCCGTGCGCGCCGAAGAAGTCGCGCTGGGCCTGGATCAGATTGGCCGTGCCGCGCGCCTGGCGATAGGCATCGAAATAGGTGAGCGCAGAGGCCAGCGCCGGAACAGGCAGGCCGGTCGCCGTGGCAGCCGAAACGATGCGGCGAAGCGACGGGATCGATTCCTTGACCATTTCCGCAAAGGCCGGCGTGACGATCAGGTTCGCCGCATCCGGATTCTTGGTGAAGGCGCTGGTGATTTCATCCAGGAACTGCGAACGGATGATGCAGCCTGCGCGCCAGATCTTGGCAATGACAGGCATCGGCAGCGACCAGTTGAATTCCTTCGAAGCCTCGGCCATGACGGCAAAGCCCTGAGCATAGGCACCGATCTTGGCGGCGAACAGAGCAAGCTCCAGATCCTTCAGCAGATCGGGACCAAACGCGATCGGGAACTTGTAGTCAGGTGTGCCGAAGATCTTCTCGGCAGCTTCGCGCTGGCTCTTGAGGGCCGACAGACTGCGCGCCGCAACGGCTGCCTCGATGGCGGTTGCCGGAATGCCCATGTTCTGGGCTTCGATGGCCGACCACTTCCCGGTGCCCTTCTGACCAGCCTTGTCTAGGATGACCTCGGGCATGGCGCTGCCGGTTGCCGGATCCTTGGCGGCAAGAACCTTTTCGGTGATCTCGATGAGGTAGGAATTCAGACGGCCCTTGTTCCACTCACCGAAGATCGAGCTGATATCGGCAGCGCTCTTGCCGAGACCGTCGCGCAGGATGCCGTAGATTTCAGCGATCATCTGCATGTCGGCATATTCGATGCCGTTATGGATCGTCTTGACGAAATGGCCGGCGCCATCATTGCCGAGCCAGGCAACGCATGGATCGTTATTGTACTTCGCAGCGATAGAGGTCAGCACCTTCTCGACGCGCTTGTAGGAATCTTCCGTGCCGCCGACCATGATGGACGGTCCATGGCGTGCACCTTCCTCGCCGCCGGAAACACCCATGCCGATGAAGGTTAGGCCAGTGTCCTTGAGGCGGTCGAAGCGGGCGATCGTATCGCGGAAATTGGCGTTTCCGGCGTCGATCATGATGTCGCCCTTGTCGAGATAGGGCTGCAGCGCCGCCATCTGCTGGTCGACCGGCTCGCCGGCCTTGATCATGATGATGATCGGTCGCGGCGGGCGGATCGCCTCGACGAACTCCTCGATCGTCTTGCAAGGAATGATCTTGTCCTTGAGCGCGCCCGCATTGGCGTAAAATTCATCCGTTACCTGCGGCGTACGGTTGAACACTGCGATCTTGTTGCCTTTTTCGGCGATGTTGAGCGCCAGATTCGATCCCATCACAGCAAGACCGATCAGCCCGATTTCTGCCTTTTCCACGACAATCCTCCAATAAGCCGTTGGTTGCGCCGCCCCATCCCGGAGATTGGGAGGACACAACCACTCCGATTTGACGCAATACCTCCGACGCTTGGCGCGACCGGCAAAACCCCTGCGTTAGGGGTGTTGTTGCACTCCGAACGGAAAACGGCAAGCCTCCGCGGGCGACGAGCCGTTCGCTTTGCAGGACTGTGCAAGAATGTTGCGGGAATCGTTGTTCTACCGCTTCAAAACCCGCATGCGCTTTGCCGGCCGCAAGCCCATCCGAAGCGATATAGCGGAGGAAGCCAGCATGTCGACCATGGGCGCGAAGGTCGTGCCTATCGTCACCGCTTGCGTTCGGAGGGCGATCCAAGACTACGTCAGTCACCCACAAAATATGCTTTTCCGGGCCTCGGCGCCGGCATGAAGCTTGGCCCAAGATGGAGATGGTTGAAAGAAAAACGCCGACTGGCGATGCCTGCAAACCGATATTCGCCAGGCTCTCTTTACAATGAGCGCAGCGTCCAATCGACAAGTTCACCCGTCACGCCCGCAAATGCCGCATCAAGCGCCTTGACGAAGTCGGGATTGCTGCCGCCACTGACCGGAACGACCTTGCGGAAGACGTTTTGGGCCTTCACCGTGCCCGTGCGGTCGTTGAGGATCTTCTCGGAGATTTCGACGATCGCTCTCTTCTGGCCACCCGCCGCATTGATCTCGAAGGCGCGGATGTCGGTCACGATCTGGTAGTCGATCGCCAATCCCTGCCCCGGTACGCCGACGCCACCGAGCTTGCCGGTATTCTCGAAGGCTTCCGCCAACTTGGACTGCACCATCTTGCTGAGCTTGTCGCTCCATTGCGACTTGCCGAGATACTGGATTTCCGAAGAGGACACGCGAATGACGATCTGGTTGCTGTCGAGCGCCTGCAACGCCGTCGGCTGAGGAATCAGGATCTGTTTGCTCTTGGCGGAGGGCCCGTTCACCTTCGCCGACCCCGAGAGATCGTAGGTGTCGTTATTGCTGGAGGTGCCACAGCTCCCGAGCAGCGCTGCGAGCAACGGCAATGCGATCACAGCTTTCCACACCTGACGACGCTCACTCGATACGCAACCGACCATATTTCGCTTATCCCCTGGAGACCAGATATCGCTATTCATCAATGCCGCGCGCGGCCGTCATATGTCTTCACCGTATCGCCACCGAACAGCAGTCGTTGCGGATTACGGTCGAAATTAGTGATGGTCGAGTTCAGATTGTCAACCGTGCCGCGCATATCGTTGATAAGCGTCTGGGCGTCACGCAGGCCGCTGCTCGAAAATTTCTGCAGGTTGTCGGCAATGGGACCAATGCGCGAATTGAGGTTGTCGGCCATCTTCTTGAAGGATTCGAGCGTGTCCTTGGCTTCGGCAAACAGCGACTGCGTGCTGTCGTTGCCAAGCAGGGAATCAACCTTGGTAAGGATCCCGTCGACCTTGCCGGATGCCGAGTTCAGTTTAGTGGAAATATCACGCGCATTGGCGATCGTCTGGTCGATATCCTGCTGATGAGCGGCGACCGAGTTGGCGACGTCGCGAATGGAAGCAACGGCGGTACGCGCCTGCTTCGTCACATCGGCGATATCGTCAACCGATCCCTTGATTTTGGCGGGGTCGATCTGCGCAACGATCGCGTCAACGCGATCAAGCGTCTGCTGCGCCTTCTGCCCGAAGGTGTTGTAGGTATCGGCCGTCTGCTTGAAGCTTGCAATGGTGGCTTTCAGATCCGTCGTGGCGTCAGCGACGTTCGCGGTAATCCGGTCGGCGTTGGCGATGACGTCATTGACCTTCTGCGCATCGACGGCACGCACCAGCTTCTCGATTGCATCCAGCGTCGAGTCGACGCGGACGGAAACGGTCTTGAACGTATCTGACAACTGCCCGACGCTTGCCAGGAACTTGTCGATATTATCGGAATTGTCGGCGATCGCCTTGGAGAATTTCTGCGCGTTGCGCACCGTATCGGTCAAAGGCCCGCGCGAATCCGAGACGAACCCCTGAATATCGCCGATCGTGTCATTGGCGCGGTTCAGAATCTTGTCCGCCGTCGTCAGCAGGTTCGTGACGCTGGATTGATCGGCGAGCAGTACCGCTCGCTTGCCCGTGTCGATGGAGCGCTTGAGGATGTTTTCATCGCCATTGCGGCCGCCGGAAAGCTCGATATAGGCGGCCCCGGTCAAACCCTGGATCTCAAGGATGGCTTTCGTCGATGTGTAGACAGGCGCATCGGCGCGCACCTGCGTGAAGGCCAGGGAATAGTTCGGATCGTCGGCGTCGATCGACAGCCCCTGCACCGAACCCACCTGAATACCGTTGAAGCGAACCGGCGAGCCGACGCTCAAGCCGTTTGCCGAACCGGGAATACGCACGACGAGCTCGACCATCGGACCGCCGCGGCCATATTCGGCCATCCAGTAAACGAAACCGAAGGCCGCCGCGATGACAAGCAGCGTGAAGAACCCGACGATCGTATAATTGGCTTTGGTTTCCATAGTCTCCAGTCACTTCTCGCGGCTGTAGGCGCCTGCGCCTCTATCGTCGTTGCGGCCTCTGATGTCTTCCCGCGGCACGATCGAGCGTGCGCGCTTGCCCCTGAAGTAGGATTGCACCCAGGGATCATCACAGGCGAGCATGTCCTCAACCGTGCCTTCCACCAATACCCGCTTCTGTCCGAGAACGGCAATACGGTCGCAAACGGAAAACAGGCTGTCGAGGTCGTGAGTCACCATATAAACGGTCAGACCGAGCGTGTCGCGCAGCTTGGCGATCAGCTCGTCGAATTCGGTTGCCCCGATGGGATCGAGCCCCGACGTCGGCTCGTCGAGGAAAACGAGGTCGGGATCGAGCGCCAGGGCCCTCGCAAGCGCCGCGCGCTTGATCATGCCGCCGGAAAGCTCGGAGGGATATTTGTCGGCGGCGTCGGCAGCCAGACCCACCATGCGGATCTTCATCAGCGCCAGCTCGTCCATCATGTCCATCGGCAGGTCGAGATACTCGCGCATCGGCACCTGAATGTTTTCTTTCACAGTCAGTGAAGAAAACAGCGCCCCCTGCTGGAAGAGCACGCCAAGGCGCATGTCGAGCCGGTTGCGTTCATTCTCGTCGAGTTTGTCATAGTCTTCGCCGAGGATCTCGATGGTGCCGGAACGGCGGGGCAGCAGCCGCAGCACAGTGCGCAGCAGCACGGACTTGCCCGCACCCGAAGCGCCGACGAAGCCCAGGATTTCGCCGCGATAAATATTGAGATTCAATTTGTCGAGAACGACTTTCGACCCGAAAGCGACGGTAACGTCCCGTGCCGACAGCACGATGTCTCTGCCATGCTCATCTGTTTCCAACGGGGTCTCCGAGTGAAGCGCGCTCATCCCTGCCATCCCTCAGAAATCGATCGCGGCATAGAACATGGCAAACAGCCCGTCCATCAGAATAACGACGAAGATCGACTTCACCACCGACGAGGTCACGTGCTGACCGAGCGATTCGGCGCTGCCTCCGACCTTCAACCCCTCGACCGCCGCGACAATACCGATGACCAGCGCCATGAACGGCGCCTTGATCATGCCGGAAATCACGGTGGAAAGGCTGATCGCCTCATGCAAGCGCGAAATGAAGGTGGCAACGGTAATCCCGGAATAGCCCCAGGCGACCATCGCCGCACCGAAAAGCGAAGCGAAGTTGGCAATGATCGTCAGCAAGGGCAGCGCAACCGTCAACGCGACAAGCCGCGGGAAAATCAGCACGCCGACAGGGTTCAGACCCATGACCTTCAGCGCATCGACTTCCTCGCGCATCTTCATGGAGCCGATTTCGGCCGTGATCGCGCTACCGGAACGGCCGGCGATCATGATGGCGGTGAGGAGCACGCCGATTTCACGCAATTGCAAAATGCCGACGAGATCGACGACGAAGACTTCGGCGCCGAAATAACGCAGCTGGAATGCGCCCTGCTGGGCAATGATTGCGCCGATCAGCGACGACATCAAAAGGATGATCGGAACGGCGCGCACAGCCATATGGTCGATCTGGTTGATGATCGAGGCGGGCGAGACACCGCTACCGCGCCCGAATTTCAGCTGCGCGCCCCTGACCGCCGAGCCGAGAATATACATCGCGGCAATCAGGTTGTCCCACAGGTCGTAGACATTCTTGCCAATGGGTGCCAACAGCCTTTCGGCTAGGGATGTTTTCGGCTTCGGCGCTGCGCCTTGCTCGCTGGCATCCTTGTCGAAGGCGGTCAGCAATTCGTCGATATGCGGGTTGGAACCGTCGATGGTCACGGTGGCGCCATGAGCTTCCTGGCTCATCTTCAGCCGCCGGATGAGCAGCGCCCCCGCGGTATCCACATCCGAGAGCGCGGAGAGATCGATAACGACGTTCCCGCCGGCGCTGCGCTTCGAGAGCTGCTCGATCTGCCGTAGCACGCCATGCACATTGGCGCTACGCCAATTGCCCTCGAGCCGATAGCGATGCCCTTGGCCATCACCCTCGTCATCGATCCTCGGTGCATCGGTTTTCTGTTCGGCTGCTTTCAAACTCATGCGTCTTTCAGATCTGGCATCACAGACGTCGACTCGGATTGCCCGAACGACGCCCATGTCTAATACACCGACTGCACAGGAAATTGCTATGCCGCGCCGCGGCCAAGATATGGCACGGCTTTTTGATATCCAAATGAATTCGTTGCATCCGCGTCACGAGACGCCGTGCGCGCCTCCGCCGATAACAGAGCTTTTGGGCTGAAGTCCACGCGCGACGATAACCATGGCCAGACCGAAACCGGCCAATGCAGCCATGACATAATAGCTGTAGAGATCGAGCCAGGCGTAAAGATAGCCGGAGGCCAGCGTCATCAGGCCGAGGAACATGCCGTTATAGAAATAATAGGCGCCCTGCGCCGATGATTCCTGCGTTTCCTGGACGGATGCGACGATGCGGCGCTGAACGCCGGTGTGCACGCAGGCAAATGTGCAGGAATGCAGGCATTGCAGCAGGAAATAGCCCAGGAAGCCGAAATTGACCGGAAACAGGATCCAGCGCAGGACGCAGACGGTCGAGCCGAAGAAAATAAGCGTCCATGCGCTGAACCGGCGATTCAAGGTCTTGGACAAGAAGAATACCATCACCTCGGCTGCGACGCCGATGCTCCAGAGAACCGCAATCTCCGTGCCGGAAAAGCCGAGCTTGCGCCAATAGATCGATGCGAATGTATAGAGCATCGCATGGCTTGATTGCTGCACAGAGACGCCGATCATGGTGATGAGCAATTGCGGAGAACGCAGGCTGCCGGTCGGCGCTTGCAGGTTGATCGGCTGATTGCGCCGCCGCGTCGGTCCGATGCGCGGCGAAACCAGGCCCATCAGCATCGTCAGCACGAAGCCCGCGACCATTACGGGGAGCACCATCGTACCGCCCCACATTCCGATCATCTGCCCCCCGAGAAGCGTCGAGATGATGAAGGTGATCGACCCCCAGACCCGCATCGAGCCGTAATCGAAGCCCCAACGCCGTACGCCGGACATTGCGATGGATTCGACCACCGGAATATACGGCGCATAGGTTGCCCCCTGAATGCCGTAGACGAGCAGGACCGGCCAGAAATCGCTGGTCCAGTAGAGCGCGATTGCCGTGAGCAGCGACAGGCCGCCGGACCAGAACAGCACATCGGCGCGTTCCTTCATATGGTCGGCAAGCACGGCGATGATGGGCGTCACGAGAACGCGCACGACCATCGGCACTGCGATCACGAGTCCGATCTCGTGATCGCTGAAGTTCAACCCCGCCAACCAGACGGGAAAGAATGGCAAGGCAATGCCGTTGACGAACAACGGGGCGCAATAGGACAAAGCGGTGCGCAAGCGGAAATACGGAGGCGCACCCTCACCTTGGAAAGATTTTATCGCGGGAATCATGACAGACCTGAAGGGAACTCATTTGTCCCTATCACTCTATCGAGAGCACGACTATGGCGAGAAATGGTCGAACTGTAACGTTTCCGAAAAAGTTCTGCCGTCTCGGCCTTTCCTGACGGTCAATATTTATGACAGCCTATTATTAAGCTCGTGAACAGGTACGACTTCACGCGGCCTGAGCGCCCAGCGACTGCGGCAGTTCCTCGATCGAAGCGCCGACGGACTGCGCCTCGAGGATTGTCCGCCAGGTGATCAGTTCGAAGGTGCCGTCCTCATGCTCGGCAATCGCCGTGCAGCTTT
This sequence comes from Rhizobium sp. ASV8, assembly GCF_016429255.1. Taxonomy (GTDB): domain Bacteria; phylum Pseudomonadota; class Alphaproteobacteria; order Rhizobiales; family Rhizobiaceae; genus Rhizobium. The sequence goes on along the minus strand of NZ_JAELUG010000075.1, from coordinate 3,875 downwards.
CCACCCAGTCACCGGTATTGATGTACCGCACACCGTCCAGATCTTCGATCACGGCATGATGGATGTGACCGCAGATCACGCCGTCGGCATCGTTGCGCTTGGCCTCTTCGGCAACCACGCGCTGGAATTCGCCGATGAAGTTGACCGCGTGCTTCACCTGCAGCTTCGCCCAGGCCGAGAAGGACCAGTAGGGCATGTTCAGACGACGGCGCACCGCCGCAAGGCCGATATTGATCAGGATCGCCATGTCATAGGCCCAGTCGCCGAGATAGGCGAGCAGGCGGGCGTTGCGAACGACGACATCGAATTCATCGCCGTGCAGGACGAGATACTTCTTTCCGTCTGCAGTCTCATGCATGGCGCGCTGCACCACTTCGATGCCGCCGAAGTGCATACCGGGAAAATCGCGCAGGAATTCATCGTGATTGCCAGGAATGTAGACGACGCGAGTGCCCTTGCGCGCCTTGCGCAAAAGCTTCTGCACCACGTCATTGCAATCCTGCGGCCAATACCAGTTTCGCTTCAGGCGCCAGCCATCGACGATATCGCCGACGAGGTAGATGGTATCGGCCTCGTGATGGCGGAGAAAGTCGAGCAGAAAATCCGCCTTGGCGGCTTTCGAACCGAGGTGAACGTCAGAGATGAACAGAGTGCGGAATCGCCGGGTGTCCATGTTTTCATTCACGAACTCTATGTCCGTGCCCTATCCTAGCCTTACCTAATCCAAAACCAGACTCGTGTTTCAGGAAGATGACAAACCCTGTGCTTGGCGGCTTTGAGGGCCGATTCGGACGCTCATGGCGACATGACTGAAACCAGAGCGCGAAGCCACGAAAATGGTGGGCCTAAAGCGGATAAGTGTTTCGCACTGTTTCGCTCTTGTAAGTGGCCTGTCACGCAGCCGATCAAGACATTGATCGCGGCAAAAACGCCCAGCGACGTCAATTGCGTACTGTGAACGCCAAGCGATTGATGTATGCAGGGACTCGAAGCACACGCCTGGAATGGAGACGCAGATGGATACGAACGACAATTCGAAAGCAGCCAAGAACATGGCGAGTGGCAACTTCGACGAACAGGCGCTCTATTTCCACCGTTATCCCCGCCCCGGCAAGCTTGAAATTCAGGCGACGAAGCCGCTCGGCAACCAGCGCGATCTGGCGCTAGCCTATTCCCCGGGCGTTGCCGCTCCCTGCCTTGCAATCCGTGACAATCCCGAGACAGCCGCCGATTATACGTCCCGCGCCAACCTCGTTGCCGTGATTTCCAACGGCTCTGCGGTTCTCGGCCTCGGCAATATCGGCCCGCTGGCCTCCAAGCCCGTCATGGAAGGCAAGGCCGTTCTCTTCAAGAAGTTCGCTGGCATCGATGTCTTCGACATCGAGGTCGCAGCCCCTACAGTCGATGAGATGGTCAACACCATCTCCGCGCTCGAGCCGACCTTCGGCGGCATCAACCTGGAAGACATTAAGGCGCCGGAATGCTTCGACGTCGAGCGGCGCCTGCGCGAGAAGATGGAAATCCCCGTTTTCCATGACGACCAGCACGGCACTGCCATCATCGTCGCCGCCGCCATCCTCAACGGACTGGAACTGGCCGGCAAGAAGATCGAAGACGTCAAGATCGTCGCCTCCGGCGCCGGTGCCGCAGCACTTGCCTGCCTCAACCTGCTCGTCATCCTTGGCGCCAAGCGTGAAAACATCTGGGTCCACGATATTGAGGGCCTGGTCTACAAGGACCGCAACGTCCTGATGGACGAATGGAAGTCGATCTATGCCCAGGACAGCGACAAGCGCGAACTGGCCGAATCCATTCCCGGTGCCGACGTCTTCCTCGGCCTGTCTGCCGCTGGCGTGCTGAAGCCGGAGCTTCTCGAACAGATGGCGGAAAAGCCGCTGATCATGGCGCTCGCCAACCCGACGCCGGAAATCATGCCGGACCTTGCACGCGCTGCCCGTCCCGATGCGATGATCTGCACCGGACGATCCGACTTCCCGAACCAGGTGAACAACGTTCTCTGCTTCCCCTATATCTTCCGCGGCGCGCTCGACTGCGGTGCAAAGACGATCAACGAGGAAATGAAGATGGCCGCTGTTCGCGCCATCGCCTCGCTCGCCCGCGAAGAGCCCTCCGATGTCGCCGCCCGCGCCTATTCCGGCGAAACGCCCGTCTTCGGCCCCAACTACCTCATCCCCTCGCCCTTCGATCCGCGCCTGATCCTGCGCATCGCGCCGGCCGTGGCGAAGGCCGCCGCGGACAGCGGCGTTGCGCTGCGTCCGATCAAGGACTTCGACGCCTACATGGACGAGCTCAACCGCTTCGTCTTCCGCTCCGGCTTCATCATGAAGCCGATCTTTGCCGCTGCGAAGATTGCCGAGCGCAAGCGCGTAGTCTTCTCCGAAGGCGAAGATGAGCGCGTGTTGCGCGCAGCCCAGGTTCTGCTCGAAGAAGGCACGGCAATCCCGATCCTGATCGGCCGTCCTTCCGTCATCGAGACCCGCCTGAAGCGCTACGGCCTGAAGATCCGTCCGAATGCGGATTTCGCCGTCATCAATCCGGAAGACGATCCGCGCTTCCGCGAATATGTCGAGCTTTATTTCTCGCTCGTCGGCCGCGCCGGCGTTATCCCCGAAGCCGCCCGGACGATCGTGCGTACCAACGCGACGGTGATCGGCGCGCTCGCCCTGAAGCGCGGCGAAGCCGATGCGCTGATCTGCGGTCTGGAAGGCCGCTACGAGCGTCATCTGCGCATCGTACGCCAGATCATCGGCAAGCGGCCAGACGTTCGCGACTTTTCGGCGCTCAGCCTGCTGATCTCGCAGCGCGGTGCCACCTTCTACACGGATACCTACGTGACGTTTAATCCGAACGCAGAAGAAATCGCCGAATCCACCGTACTTGCAGCGCAGGAAATCAAGCGTTTCGGCATCGAGCCGCGCGCCGCTCTCGTCTCGCACTCCAATTTCGGTTCGCGGGAATCGGAAAGCGCCACCAAGATGCGCGAGGCACTGGCGCTCGTTCGCAAGGCGGCACCGGAACTGGAAGTCGACGGCGAAATGCATGGCGATAGCGCCATTTCAGAAAGTCTGCGACGCCACGTCATGCCGGATAGCACGCTCACGGGCGAAGCAAACCTGCTCGTCTTCCCCAATCTCGACGCCGCCAATATAACCCTCGGCGTGGTCAAGACCATGACTGACGGGCTGCATGTCGGCCCGATCCTGCTGGGCACGGCACTCCCCGCTCATATTCTGTCGCCTTCGGTCACCTCGCGCGGCGTTGTCAACATGGCGGCTCTCGCCGTGGTCGAGGCATCGCAGATCGTTTGATCCAAATCTTTTGCGGCCGCCTCGCCGAGGTGGCCGCAATTCAATAAAACTGTCTCGAAATCCGTGCCTTTTGATGGATACGTTGTTAAGCTCCAAAGTGTAGCTTTCAGCGACACTCAAACGCTTTCGAGAACGGAAATCGTGAACCGCGGCACACACCTAGTTTCCATCGCCTTGCTGTCCCTGTTGGCTGCAACACCGAGCCTCGCCCAGACCGATCTGTGCGACGAGTTGCGCGGACGTTTCGCAGATACCACCGAGGTCGTCGGCGCCAGCCAGGAAACGCGCCAGCTTTCCCGCGCCATCGTGCAACAGAACCTGATGATCCGGCGCGTGATGAGCGATTTACGCAATCAGGGCTGCGTCGTCGATGGAGGCTTCGGCGTCTTTGGAGACGACAATAGCGCCGTTTGCGACGACATGAGAACATCGTTGGACGCGATGCGGCACGATCTCGGCATACTGATGGACGAGCGCGAACGTAGCACCGGCCGGGTCGATGCCGCCGGCCTCCAGCGCCGGCAATTGCTGGATACGATGCAGCGA
>NZ_JAELUG010000717.1 GCF_016429255.1 Rhizobium sp. ASV8 | reverse complement strand
CCCCCCCCCCCCCCCCCCCCCCCCCCCCCCCCCCCCCCCCCCCCCCCCCCCCCCCCCCCCCCCCCCCCCCCCTTCTTTACTGCCCCGCCCCCCCCCCCTAACCACACCCACGACACGTCGTCGGCAGCGTCAGATGTGTATAAGAGACAGTCCTCACCCTGTCAGGCAGCCGCATCTACAACGGCACGACGGTTCTGGACAACTCGATCTTCAGCCTGTCGAACCTGGTCGGCAACGAGACACTGACGCTGAAGTCGAAGAGAAACATCTCCGAGCCCACTATACGGTCAGTAAAATCTGTCAAGCCCGGATCGCGTTTGATGGGGCATGGTGGAGGTGGCGGCGTTGCGTGGAGCTGGGCGGTGGGCGGCGGCTGGGTCGGGGTCGGGGGGGCGAGGGGG
>NZ_JAELUG010000716.1 GCF_016429255.1 Rhizobium sp. ASV8 | reverse complement strand
GTACTAACCTACCGCAGTCCGCACTTTCCCACGCCGCGGAGAGCCTTGTTCACAGCTAGCGTCATGAATGGCATGGAATGCCGGGGTATGTTGACTAGTCGTCTCTTACACTGTAGTCAATTGGCTTCTAACGTCCACCTAGAATATGTCACGACTCCTCCTCTCCCGTCCTCCTCGCCCGCCCCGTTGATCGAGCACATGGAAGTATCTCCTCTTCCTCACAAGACTCCTTTCTCGTTCCAATCAGACGTCAACTCAGCTTCACCTACCTCTACGCCGTGTCTTGAGGACATGGTACTGGACTCTCCAGCTCCTATCCCGCGCCAATCCTTGGACCTGCCAAAACCGCCATCGTTTGCAGAGTGAGTTCCGGCTTCGGTGCACTGGATAGGGTGTCCAAA
>NZ_JAELUG010000715.1 GCF_016429255.1 Rhizobium sp. ASV8 | reverse complement strand
CCTTGATAGAGGACAAGAGCGGCAGAGTGTACGTGACGCTGGCCGTCAAGTTCCTGGCGTCGTCGAGATCAAGACAGTCGACATACATCCACGACCTCATAGCTTCCTGTATGGTTTCGAACGTGGCATTGCTCAGCGCCGTGAAACCGAAGATGTGGTCAGAGTCAGAGTCGGGTCCGCACAGCTGAACAGTCATACTGTCGCGGCCGTATCCGTTTGTGCGGGCGTCTTCTTCCAGATCCTCGAGAGCAGGAATGATGGACTGGTGCTGCAGACCTTGGCCCAGGTAAAGACCAGCACTGGTGCTACCAAACTGGCTGTACAGCATGGTGGTCTTGTTGAAATTTCCGTGACCATTGGCAATGTAGTTGCGCATCTGTCGGATCAACGAGGCGTAGTAG
>NZ_JAELUG010000714.1 GCF_016429255.1 Rhizobium sp. ASV8 | reverse complement strand
CTCCTCGGTCTCGCGGTCGAGCACCTCGAGAAACGGTTCGTCGTAGAACGTCAGGGTGAGGAACCCGTCGTCTCGATGCGACGTCATGATGAATTTGCCCCGCTCGACCTTGGAGATGGCAAGATAGAGATTACTCAAACCCGGGTTGGCGGCATCGTCGAGGCGCGCAGGCACTGGCGGTTCCATGGCGCTGCAGAGGCGGGTGCCAAGCTGGCGAAGGAGCGTGTCGATAAATTCAGACGAGCTTGAGACCTTGTCTTCGACTGGGAGGAGTGCGGTCGGCAGATCGAGAGTTTTGTTCACATGCTCTTCCCGTCCGAGCTAGTGCAAGTCGTCGTCCATTAGCATTGGATATACACTGGTGATTGGGCATTATCCAATTTCATTGGGAGGTTTACATA
>NZ_JAELUG010000713.1 GCF_016429255.1 Rhizobium sp. ASV8 | reverse complement strand
CCCCCCCCCCCCCCCCCCCCCCCCCCCCCCCCCCCCCCCCCCCCCCCCCCCCCCCCCCCCCCCCCCCCCCCCCCCTTTTTTCAAGCCTATTACGGAATACGAGATTTTAATAGACCGTCTCGTGGGCTCGGAGATCCCCCCCCCACCCCCGTCGGACCCGGTGGCATCCACCTGCAGAAGACCATGGTCGACGCTGCTGTGGCCGCAGGCGTCAAACGCTTCATTGTCGATGACTTTGGATGGGGTAAGAACTGTCTCTTATACACATCTGACGCTGCCGACGACGTGTCGTGGGGGTGGGTGTCGGGGGGGGGGGGGTGGTGTAAGAGGGGGGGGGGGGGGGGGGGGGGGGGGGGGGGGGGGGGGGGGGGGGGGGGGGGGGGGGGGGGGGGGGGGGGGGG
>NZ_JAELUG010000712.1 GCF_016429255.1 Rhizobium sp. ASV8 | reverse complement strand
GGTTTCTGCCATGCACATGGACGTGTCGCGGCTTCTCATTCTCAGTCAATGCACGACATCTCGAAGGGCGCTACCCTCTCAGCACATCTTGGGTCAAAGACGCGGAGCAGAAAATGAAAGTCGCCAAGGACACAATGGCCGTGCTTACTCGTAACGTGTTGTGGTATGATATGCCGCCACGTAGGACGAATAATAGAACAATTGTCCCGAATGTGCTTTGTTCAGCAACGCCAACGTCGATCCGGGACCCTGGAGCTCCATCCATAATAGTGAATTCGAGTTGGTCGGAATGCCGAGCCGTCGTTTAGCATGAAATAAAGCCAAAACGACAGGCAGCGAGAACAGCAATTTGCTGCCGACTACCGAATTGACGAAAGGGTCGAGACAGGCGTGACTGCCAC
>NZ_JAELUG010000711.1 GCF_016429255.1 Rhizobium sp. ASV8 | reverse complement strand
CCCCCCCCCCCCCCCCCCCCCCCCCCCCCCCCCCCCCCCCCCCCCCCCCCCCCCCCCCCCCCCCCCCCCCCCCCCCCTGTTCCACCCACAAGCCGCCATCCGCGATTTAATAGACCGTCTCGTGGGCTCGGAGATGTGTATAAGAGACAGGTACGACAGCGCGGTCAACAAATCGATTTTCAGACCTGCAATCCATAAGTGGAACGCAAATTGGCGAACGCAATTTGCGTTCCACTTATGGATTGCAGGTCCTGTCTCTTATACACATCTGACGCTGCCGACGACGTGTCGTGGGGGTGGGTCTGGGGGGTGGGGGGGGGGGTATTAGGGGGGGGGGGGGGGGGGGGGGGGGGGGGGGGGGGGGGGGGGGGGGGGGGGGGGGGGGGGGGGGGGGGGGGGGG
>NZ_JAELUG010000710.1 GCF_016429255.1 Rhizobium sp. ASV8 | reverse complement strand
CCATTGTGCGAGCCTTCTTGTCACACACCCACGCGTGAGCACCACGACGACCAGAGTACACCCACATGATGTGCTTGAAGCCAAAGTCGTCCCGCAGCGCCACGTCAATAACTTTGATGGCCATGGTCATGAATGTCCAGCACTTGTTGCAAATATTGGCCTTGTCACAGCATGTTCGAATATCGTCATAGTCTGTCAAGTCGATATCAAAACACAGTTCCTTGGCAAGGGGCTTAAAGGCGGCATTGTTGCGGAGCGTTTTACGGTCGCGAGGGTTCGTGGTATAGACTGGGCCGATTTCGAAACGCGACGGCATGAGGCGGAGCACGTCTTTGCGTAATCTGCGTTGCATCACTGTTAATACATTTTCATTGTGTAGATGACGGGTGTCTGCGCATCAC
>NZ_JAELUG010000709.1 GCF_016429255.1 Rhizobium sp. ASV8 | reverse complement strand
CGAGATTTAAGAGACCGTCTCGTGGGCTCGGAGATGTGTATAAGAGACAGGGCTTGGACGGAGCTCACCTGGTGAAGGAGTCTTCCAATAGTCTTGGTACCTCTTTTCTGGGTGAATGCCCATATAAATCAAGGTACCTATCCAAATATAAACTTCTTCGACCGTCGTATCTGTCCAGTTTTGCCGGCGCGCGTGTGGTAGGTCTGGACCAACCGGTCCTGCCCTACTCCCCTGATTCGTGTACCTTACCCATTCCTCTATAAGGGAAATAGGTATAAAATGCTGGAAAAGTGACAAAGCCGTTGGGGGCAGCTGGGAAATGACTGGTGCGCGGTTACTGACTCGAAGCGGATAGAAGTGCTTCCCACACTCTAATTCAGGCGCCTTATGGCTGTCTCTTA
>NZ_JAELUG010000708.1 GCF_016429255.1 Rhizobium sp. ASV8 | reverse complement strand
AGAGAGAGGTGCTCTTGTGTAGTTTGTCGAGCGGGGAGCCACATCCCCGGCGTTTGCCCCAGCCTGTATTGGCGAGCTTCAAAGTTACCAACAGTTCAAGCAGTGCACCGCAAAGCCGAGTCTGTACCTGTCTTTTGGCACGGTCTCTAATGCACGACGACTGCACCCTCGAACCAAAAACTCCCAGGAACGGTTAAGTGGCAACGGCGTGTTGTAGGCGCGTGCAGAAACGCTATATACCTACAAAATTAGGAGAATTGGTCTCTAAGTTCTTTCTTTTTAAAAGTATCATTTATAGCTCCCTTTAGGTTTTGTCTCTAATAGTGGCTACTTCAAAATTCTATCGTATTTTTTTTCAACAGCCTGGTTGCAGGCTGAACAGCAGCCCAAGAAGTGTGACAT
>NZ_JAELUG010000074.1 GCF_016429255.1 Rhizobium sp. ASV8 | reverse complement strand
GCCGGTTCCCGCGTTCATCTTTACGGTTGCGAAAAAGGATACAAGTGGTGTGACGTCAGGGTCGCGGGCCGGCGGGGCTGGATGTCGGCTCACTATGTCAGCATCGCCTATCGTGACTCAATGGTACTGCTGCCGGCCTACGTCCAGATGACGCAGAAGCCGGATATCGCTGTTGTCCCCTTCAACATCGATAGCTATTGGTCGAACAATTACTCAGATTTCTATTTCTATGACGAAATCGGCACTTGGCGTAACGTCGACTGGGGTCGCGATGAATAACGTCGGAAACTTAAGCCGCTTTCTGCCTTGCCCTTCCGGGCAAGGTCGCAGCCGTTGAACGCATGGAGCCAACAGTGGTGCGAAGACAACAACGTACCCATGTTCGCGCCGACGGCTGCGAGATGGATTGCCCAGTGATGACGCTATGACGAATAAAGCAAATAGTATCGAGTACCGCTCGCGCGAAATGGGTCACATGAACAACACTGCCTGTTCGATCATCCGACGGACGCCCCGAAGGATGCTCCTTTCGGTGGCATGTCTGACCCTTGCTCTGTCAGCCTGCCAATCAACGGATCTCGCACAAGGGGTAACGGCTCCGCCTTTGCCCAAGGCTTATGATGGGGCGCCTTATAGGACCGCAACGGCAAAGGCGAACACGCTGGCATGGTGGGACGGGTTCCATGACAGGACGCTGTCGTCGCTGGTGTCGCGCGCCGAGAACATGAACCTGACGGTCGCCATAGCGCATCAGAGCCTCACGGCCGCCAGAGCGCTCGCCAATTCCGCAACGGCAGGCTATCAGCTGGATACGTCCATGTCCGGGATGGCCAATGCCGCGACGGGCTCGCGGATCAAGGACGATTTCACCCGCCGGCCCGTCCAGCTCAATCTGGATGCCAGCTGGGAAATCCCTCTTTTCGGCCAGGACAAGCAGGCGCAGAAGATGTCCGATCTCACCGTCGCGATGGCGAGCGAAGATGTTGCTGCAGCCAAGGTGGCCGTCACCACCGAGATCGCCAGCAATTATGTGCATCTGCGCGCACTTCAGAAACGTCGGTTCGATACCGCAGAGCTGGTCGGCCTGCTGGAGAACAACGCCAAGATTGCCGGCGTGAAGGAGCAGGCAGGGCTCGCGACCTCGGTCGAAAACGAACCCATGAGGGCAGGCCTGGACACTGCGAAATCGACTTTGCTGCTGCTCGACAGCGAGATCGCCAATACACGCCAGCAGATCGCCACGCTCTTGGGAACCTCCACTCCCGATCCCGCATTGATGAGATACGAACCGCAGCCGGTGGCAGCGGCCGGCATGGCCGAGGGACGCCCGGCCGATCTGTTGCGAGCGCGCCCCGACGTGCTGCGCGCCGAATATGCAGTCGGGCAGGCCGCCGCGCAGGTTGGCCTTGCCAAGGCCGATCTCTATCCGAAACTGCGGCTGAATGGCACGATCGGGATCGGAACCCCTGTATCCAACTCTATTCTGGGAGCATTCGCGGGGCCGTCCATCCAATTGCCCATTTTCGACTACGGTCGGCGCAAGGATGTTGTCGCAGCTCGCGAAGCCGAGTTCCAGCAGTCCATCCTCGTCTACAGGCAAGCGGTGCTCTCCGCCTATGAGGAGGCCTCACGGGCGTTGCACGAGCTCAATGCGGCCCGGGCGCGAACGGCTCTTTTACGCTCGCGGCTGCAGCGCGTATCGAAACTGAAGACCAGCACCGACATTCTCGTGCGGGAGGGGCTTGCCGAGAAATCGAAGTCTATTGCCGGCGCGATCGATCTTCTCGATCTGCGCGCGGCGCTGACCGAGAGTATCGAAAACGAGGCTCGAGCCACGATCGCCTTTTACAAAGCGACGCGCGGCATGCAACCAGCTACCCCCGGTGACGATGCGAAGCGTCCTGCCAAGATGGAAGGACGCAAATAACCATGGCAGTGGCGATCGCACGCAAGACGCTCCTTTACGAATGGCGGCGATTTCTGCCGGCCGTCGCGGCGGTCGCGTTTTCCGGCCTGCTGATGACGGCACAGGGCGCGCTGCTGCTCGGCATCGTCAGCGCGAATTCGCTCTACGTCACCCAGTCGGACGCCGACTATTGGCTCGGCTTTCCCGGCACTCAAAGTGTCGAGCTGGGGCGTACCGTACCCGCCAGCGTGCTGACGAACCTCTATGCGGAGCCTGCCATATCCCATATCGAGCCATTTCTTTTGGGCTCAGGGGATTGGCGCGGCATTCACGGCGGCGGCGGTGTCAGCGTTACGGTCGTCGGCATCGACGTGCAGTCCGATAGCATCGGGCTAGCACGGGTTGTGCCGGCCAAACTGCGCAATCGCCTCCGCGAGCCGGCAGCGGTCGTGGTTGACACAGCCGACAGCGACAAGCTTTCGATCGGACCGGGCGGTCTCGCCGAGGTGAGTGGCCGCACGGTGCATGTTGTCGGCTTTATCGATGGCCTGCGCGGTCTCGGCGGCGTCAATGTCGTCGGCTCGCTCGATACTGCACGCATCCTCGATCAGTCCTTGCCGGCCGATGGCGGCGCGACCTATTTCCTGTTCAACGTCGCCAAGGAAAACCAACAGGCACGCGTTCTGAGTCACCTCAATCAACGCGCCCCGATCGAGCGTTTCGAAATCTGGCCCGCGAAAAAGCTCGCGGATATGTCGACAAGCTATATGCTCTTCGATTCCGGTGCCGGCATCGCTTTCGTCTTCGCGACGCTGATTGCCGCCACCATCGGCGCACTCATTACCAGCCAGACCCTGATGGCCGCCGTTGCGGGCACGATCCCGCAATATGCCACGCTTCGCGCGCTGGGCGTGCCCTTCAGCGGACTACGGAAAATCGTCATAGAGCAAGCCGCCTGGGTCGGGTTCTCGGGACTGATCATCAATGGCGTGCTGAGCGTCGCCATTGGTTTTATCGCGATGATCTATAAGGTGCCGTTCGAACTTGACAGCGCGGTCATCGCATCGGCATCGCTCGTCGTGCTCGTGGTTGCTATCTTGGCCTGCCTTCTGGCGGTACACCGGCTGCGCCAGGCCGATCCCGCGACCTTGTTGAGGTGATGTGATGCGACCCGCCATATCAGCCTCGAACCTTTATAAGTCGTTCACCGTGCAGGGCATGCGAACGAACGCGCTCGTCGATATGTCCGTCGACATCTACAGCGGTGAATTCACTGTGCTCAGCGGTCCTTCCGGATGCGGAAAGAGCACGCTTCTGGCGACACTCGGCGGCATGACGGAACCGGATAGCGGCAGCATTCGGGCCGGCGATACAGTACTCTCCTCCTCGACCGACAATGAGCGGGATGCCTTTCGCCTGCATAATTGCGGCTTCATCTTCCAGGGCTTCAATCTCTTTCCCGCCCTCACGGCTCTCGAGCAGGTGCAAGTGCCGCTCGATTATCTGAACGTACCGGAGGAAGAGGCACGCCTTAAAGCGCGCGATGCGCTTGAGCGCGTCGGGCTGCTCGAGCGTCAGCATTTGCGGCCTTCACATCTATCCGGTGGCGAAAAGCAGCGCGTTGCGATAGCAAGGGCTATCGTCAAGGAACCGGCCATCCTGTTTGCCGATGAGCCGACGAGTGCTCTGGATAGTACCAATGGACTGAGGATCGTCGAGATCCTGCAAGAGACGGCGAGGCAATTGGGAACGGCTGTTCTGTGCGTTTCCCACGATACCCGTCTCTTTTCGAAGGCAGACCGCGTCCTCAAGATGGAGGACGGGCGGCTGCTGTCTGACCAGCGACTCGTTTCCGGGCGCGGCATCGATACACGAGAGGACTGGCATGGATAAGTTCAAGCGTTCCCACCGCGTTTTCGCGACCGCAATATTGGGCACATCCGTGACCCTAGGTGTCCTTTGGATGACCGTCGGCATGCCAAGGGCCGGCGAAAGTGCCGAAGCTGCCGAGGCTGCATCGCCGGCAATTGCGGCCGCGGCACGCGGAACGGTCGACGTTGAAGGCGGACTTTATCGCATAACCGCGGTGCGCGACGGCGTTGTCGCCTCGGTTGAGGCAGCCGAAGGCGCCTATGTCCGCAAGGGCGATGTGCTTGCCGTGCTCGATAGCCAGCAGGAGGAAGCCTCGGTGCGTATCGCCGAATCGGAGCTTTCCCAGGCGGAAGACCGCTACAAGCTTCTTCAACTCAAAACGAAGAATCTCGGGAAAACGCTTGAGAGGATGCAGCGCGCCGCAGCCGGCAAAGCCGTTTCCGACCAGGCACTGAGCGATGCGCGGGACGCTTACGAAACGCAGACGATCGAAACCAATTCCGCCTCGTCGGCCTTATCGGTTGCGCGCGAGCGGCTCGAAATCGCCAAGCGGGAGGTCAACGTAAGGTCGATGAAGGCGCCTGCGGACGGTGTCATCGTCCGCCAGGCGGTCAAGGCCGGAGAAGCTGTTTCCGTTCAGGCAATGACCGAGATGTTCGTCCTGCTGCCGGACGGACCGAAGATCGTGCGTGCAGACATTCCAGAAGAGTATCTTGGTTCCGTCGGCCCGGGTATGTCCGTCGAAATTGCCGCTGAAGGGCGGACAACCCAGTCGATTTCGGGCAAGATCACGCGAATTTCCAAGGTGCTGTCGCGTCCGAAATCGGCAGAGAATTCCGGCGAGCGAAGCGATGTGAGAGCGGCGAACTGCATCATTACCATCGCCCGCGACGCGCCGCTTGCGATCGGCCAACGCGTCGTTGTCCGCGTGCTTAAATAGAAATCCCATAGGACACGCAAAGCGCGTCCGCTAACGGGTTGATGAGCGCCTCTGTTCCAGGAGAGGCGCTCCGGAGCGTCTTTAACAAGCAACACACCGGCTCCCGATCTTTACATGGACCCGGAGCATCCGCTTATCCGGCCGTTCCCCTCGCCCACCTTTTTTCCAATTGCTGATCGCTTGCCGCCCTGAATGAGGGCGATCATATTCGCTCGTCAGTGGCATAAACCCGGCTGTTGATAGGGCCTGGCGGCACCGAGACGTCTCGGATTCTTCGTCTCATTTTATGAGGCCTTTCTATCTCCGATATCCCATTCATCCCTCGTCCCCAGGCACAAACTTAGCCGGCTGGACTTCATGGCCGATTCCTTCTTGACAAGGCTACGCTTCCTAATAATGTAAATAGTATGAATAATAGCATTAATAAAAAAAGATCGGTCACATCGAGGCTTCCCTCGCCGACATCCGTTGGCTTTCAGAACCTCAACAGCAGCATGCATGCCGCAGCTGTGGAGCAGATCGGAAGCTGGATCCTGCAGGGTCGTTTGCTCCCCGGCGAGGTGCTTCCGAATGCCGATGATTCCAGGGATACGCTCGGGATCAGCCGATCCGTGCTGCGCGAGGCAATCAAGGTCCTCGCGGGCAAGGGGCTCGTCGAATCCCGGCCGAAGACCGGCACGCGCGTCCGTCCGCGATCGGATTGGAATTTCCTCGACCCGGACGTGCTGTCCTGGCGCTATTCCGGCGCGGTGAACCACGAAGACGTCAAGGCATTGTTCGAATTGCGGCGCGCGATCGAACCGATGTCGGCGGCATTGGCAGCACAACGCGCAACGTCCGCACAACTCGCTGAACTCAACACTGCGCTTGCCGAAATGGAAGCCTTCGGCGACGACGGCGAACGTTTTGCCGAACCCGATCTGATCTTCCACCAGACGATCCTGCGGATGACCGGTAACGAGCTGATTGGCTCGCTCGCCGCCCTCATCCAAACCGCCCTGGTGATGAGCTTTCGCCTTTCCAACGACAATCCGACGGGACAACGCCCGTCGCTGCCCTTACATCGCAAGGTTGCCGAAAGGATCGCGGCGGGGGATGGACAGGGCGCTCAACAGGCGCTGCTGGTTCTCCTCGATCACGCAGAAGACGATGTCAGGCGCGCCGTCGAAAATCGCAATCAACGCCGCAAATCACAGGAGCCGAAGTCATGAGCCAACCCAAGCGCAGGTTGCGCTCTTCCGCGTGGTTTGGCGGGGACGGGAAAAACGCCTTCATGCATCGCAGCTGGATGAAGAACCAGGGCCTGCCCGACCACGTTTTCGACGGCCGCCCTGTTATCGGCATCTGCAATACATGGTCGGAGCTGACCCCCTGCAACGCCCATCTTCGCGGCATAGCGGAACATGTGAAGCGCGGTGTCTACGAGGCCGGCGGCTTTCCTTTGGAATTCCCCGTTATGTCGCTCGGCGAAAGCAATATGCGCCCGACGGCAATGCTCTTTCGCAACCTGGCCAGCATGGATGTGGAGGAATCGATCCGCAGCAACCCGATCGACGGCGTCATCCTTCTTGCCGGCTGCGACAAGACCACGCCCGCGCTCCTGATGGGAGCCGCCTCGGCCAACCTGCCGTCGATCGTCGTATCCGGCGGGCCGATGCTGAACGGTAAATTCCGCGGGCAGGATATCGGTTCCGGTACGCATGTTTGGAAGTTCGCGGAGGATGTCAAAGCCGGCCGGATGGCGGTCAGCGACTTCCTGTCCGCGGAACAGGGCCAGAGCCGCTCCGCCGGCAGCTGCATGACGATGGGCACAGCTTCCACCATGGCCAGCATGGTCGAAGCGCTCGGGATCGGCATGCCAGACAATGCCGCCATCCCCGCCGTCGATGCGCGCCGTGGCGTTCTCGCCCACATGGCCGGACGGCGTATCGTCGAACTGGTCAATCAGGACATCAAGGTCTCCGACATCCTCACGAAGACAGCTTTCGAAAACGCGATCCGCGTCAATGGTGCAATCGGCGGCTCCACCAACGCGGTGCTTCATCTGATCGCCATTGCCCGACGCGTCGGCGTCGAGCTTGGTCTCGACGATTGGGATAGGCTCGGACGCGGCGTTCCAACGATCGTCGATCTGATGCCCTCGGGCCGTTTTCTGATGGAGGATTTCTATTACGCAGGCGGTCTTACGACCGTCATGGCGGCGCTCGATGAGGCCGGCCTCCTGGATCGCAACGCAATGACGGTAAGCGGCAGGACGGTAGGCGACATCATCGAGAATGCACCGAATTACAACGAAGAGGTCATCCGGCCAGTCGATAACCCGCTCACCAAGGAAGGCGGCATTGCCGTATTGCGTGGCAATCTTGCACCGAGCGGAGCCGTGATCAAGCCATCGGCGGCGACGGAGAGTCTGATGCAGCATCGTGGTAAGGCTGTGGTCTTCGAGAATATCGAGCATTACTATGAACGTATCGACGATCCCGACCTCGATATCGATGCAAGCTCGGTCATGGTGCTGAAGAACTGTGGCCCGCGCGGCTATCCGGGCATGGCAGAAGTTGGCAATATGCCGCTGCCGGCGAAGCTCCTAAAGCAGGGCGTCTCCGACATGGTGCGCATTTCCGACGCCCGAATGAGCGGCACCGCCTACGGCACGGTCGTTCTCCATGTCGCTCCGGAAGCCGCCGCAGGCGGCGTTCTGGCCCTGGTCCGGGACGGCGACATGATCGAACTCGACGTTGCGGGCCGCAGACTGGAACTGATGGTATCGGATGCGGAACTGGCCGAGAGACGAGCAGGATGGCAACCGCCGGAACCACCGCAGGGCGGCTATCAAAGCCTCTATGTCGAACGGGTCACCCAGGCCGATGCAGGTTGCGATTTCGATTTCCTCGTGGGGCGCCGCGACGCCGGTATTCCCCGCCACTCCCACTAGACGGTTTAGATGATGAACAGCCAAGCAAATAATTTCGCTGTATATCCCAGCCTCAGAGGACGAAGCGTCTTCATCACGGGCGGCGGTAGCGGCATCGGCGAGAGCCTCGTGCGACATTTCTGCGCCCAGGGCAGCCGCGTCGCTTTCGTCGACATCGCCGAAGAGCCTTCCCGGCAGCTCGTAGCAACCATAGCCGCAGAAGGTGCGGAACCGCCGCTTTTCACTCCCTGCGATCTGCGCGACATCGAGGCACTGCGCGCGGCACTCGAGACCGCCGTCGCCCGAAACGGGCCGATCCAGGTTCTTTGCAACAATGCCGGCAGTGATGATCGCCATCAGACAGAGGATGTGACCGTTGCCTATTGGGACGATCGGATGGCCGTCAACCTGCGTCATCAGTTCTTCGCCGCACAGGCAGCAAGGCCCTATATGAAGGCGCTGGGCGGTGGCTCCATCATCAATTTCGGCTCGATCACCTGGATGGTGGGCGACCCCGACTGTCCCGCCTATGTAACCAGCAAGGCCGCGGTCTATGGGATGACCCGGGCGCTTGCCCGCGAACTCGGGCCTGAGCGCATCCGCGTCAACTGCATGGTCCCCGGCTGGGTGATGACCGAGCGGCAGATGCGTCTCTGGCTGACGCCCGCCGGCGAAAAGCAGATCGAAGAACGCCAGTGCCTGCCGGACCGGCTTCAACCTTCAGACATCGCTCGCATGGCGCTTTTTCTTGCAGCCGATGACAGCGCCATGTGCACAAGCCAGCAGTTCATCGTCGACGGTGGCTGGGTATGACAAATCAACTTACGACAGGGAAAGGTGCAACCATGCGTCTCGTTCAATTCAAAACGCCTGAGGGCGAGCGCAAGGTCGGTCGCGTCTCGACCGATGGCAATCACCTTCATCCGCTCAAGGACACGCGTTCCGTTCGCGAACTTGCCGAAGCGGCAATCGCGCGCGGCGCTCCAATCGCCACGCTGGTCAACGAGCGCGCGACGGCGGAATTGGTGGATTACGACCGCCTTCTTGGCGAAAACCTCGTACTTTCGCCGCTCGATCACGAAGAGCCTAGCCGTTTCCTCGTGACCGGCACGGGGCTCACCCACACCGGCAGCGCCAATGCGCGCGACAAGATGCACGTGCTCACCCATGGCGAAGGCGCCGCGGAATCCGACTCGCTCAAGATCTTCCGTATGGGTCTCGAAGGTGGAAAACCGGCCGGTGGCCCGCCGGGCGTACAGCCCGAATGGTTCTTCAAGGGCGTAGGCACCTGCGTCGTCGCGCCGGGCGCAGCCCTGCCGATGCCGGCCTTCGCGCTTGCCGGCGCCGAAGAGGCCGAAATCGTCGGTCTTTATGTCGTCGGACCGGATGGTCGCCCCTTCCGGATCGGCTATGCGCTTGGAAATGAATATTCGGACCATGTCACCGAAGCAGAAAACTACCTGTACCTCGCTCATTCCAAACTGCGCTCCTGCTCGATCGGGCCGGAGCTGCTGGTCGGCGATCTGCCCGACGAGGTTCGCGGGCTTTCCCGCATCCGCCGCGACGGAAAGGTGATCTGGGAAGAGGAATTCCTGTCCGGAGAGGCCCACATGTCTCACTCCATCGCCAATCTCGAACATTATCACTTCCGCTACCCCATGCATCGCAGGCCGGGAGACCTGCATGCTTATTTCTTCGGTGCGGCGGTGATGAGCTATGCCTTCGGCGTCCAGACCGGTCCGGGGGATGAATACGAAATCGAAGCGGACGTATTCGGCAAGCCGCTTCGCAACCGGGTGGAACTGGCGCCCGACGAAGGGCTGGTGACCGTCACGCAGCTATAGCCGAAACCTGCGCCGATCACATTGACAACACCAACAATAAAGGGAACGGAAATGGGATTGAAAAAACTTCTGACAGCCATGGCAACCGCCGGCTTCGTCGTGTCGATGATGGCATCATCGGCACTTGCTGAAAACCTTCGCGTGCTGGCCTGGGACGGCTATGCCGACAAGGACTGGGTCAAGGAATTCACCGCATCGACGGGCATCGGCGTCGATGTAGTCTTCATCGGCAGCGATGACGAAGCCTGGGCCAAGATCAAGGGCAGCGAAGGCAAGGACTTCGACGTCTTCGCCGTCAATACGGCGCAGCTGCAGCGCTACATAGCTGCCGATCTCGTTACGCCGATCGATACCGCCAACCTGCCGAACCAGAAGGATGTGCTGCCGCGCTTCCGCGATCTGACCGCGATCCGCGGCGATACCAAGGACGGCAAGGTCTATGGGATTCCCTTCTGCTTCGACTCGATCGGCCTCATCTATGATACCGACAAGGTCAAGCCGGCACCGACCTCCATGTCGGTGCTGTGGGATCCGGCCTATCGTGGCAAGGTTCTCGCTTACGACAACGGCGAACATAACGTCTCCTTCACTGCGCTGACGCTCGGCTACAAGGATCCCTTCCACCTGAGCGACGATCAGATCGCCGCGGTGAAGGCTAAGCTGATCGACTTCAAGCACAACGTCCTGAGCTTCTACACGACAGCCGATGAAGCCCAGCAGATCTACAAGAACAACGATGTCGCCCTTATCTGGGCGAACTATGGCCAGCAGCAGATGAAAGCGCTCAAGGACGCAGGCGCTCATGTTGCCTATGTCAATCCAAGCGAAGGCGCGCTTGCCTGGCTCGACAACTGGGTGATCTCCAAGGGCGTGCATGACAAGGCAGCCGCGGAGAAATGGATCAACTTCATGATCTCCAAAACCGTAAGCTCCCAGCTGTCCGAGCGTACGGGCTTCGGCAATACCGTCACGGAAACCGCGAGCGCCCACGGTAACGACAAGCTGATCTGGCTTGACAATGTCGAAGATCCGCTGAAGCGTTCGGATCTGTGGAACGAGATCAAGGCCACGCCCTGATCCCCATGTCGGATTTGCGTCAATGCGGCGGTCCGATCGATTTCGGACCGCTTCCGAACCATATCGAGTGAAAAAATGACCCAATCGCTGGACCTGCTTAGCCTGCAGTCCGTCTCGAAGTCCTATGGCGCGGTGCCGGTACTTCACGAAATCGATCTCTCTATTCGGGATGGCGAATTTCTGACCGTCCTCGGCCCTTCCGGCTCCGGCAAGACGACGGTGCTGCGCCTCATCGGCGGCCTTGAATCCGTCACATCGGGGCGGATCGTCCTTGACGGTCAGGACATCAGCCGGATGCCGATCAACCGCCGGCCGTTCAATACCGTCTTTCAGGATTATGCGCTTTTCCCGCATATGTCGGTCGCGGCCAATGTCGGCTACGGCCTCTCCATTCGCCACAGGCCCCGTCAGGAAATCAGGCAACGCGTCGGCGAAGCCCTTGATCTCGTGCAGCTCGGCAAATTCGCCGACCGGTATCCAGCACAGCTGTCCGGCGGCCAGCGCCAGCGCGTGGCGTTGGCTCGCGCCCTGATCTGCCAGCCGCGCCTTGTCCTGCTGGACGAGCCGCTTGCGGCGCTCGATCTGGAGCTACGTCGCCAGATGCAGGAATTCCTGAAATCGATCCAGCGCGAGGTCAAGACGACCTTCCTGTTCGTCACGCACGACCAGGAAGAGGCCATCGGCATGGCCGACCGCATCTGCGTCATGCAATCGGGCCGCATTCGCCAGCTCGGCACGCCGCATGACCTATACTATCGCCCTAGCTGCAAATTCGTCGCCAAGTTCTTCGGCGAGAACAATCTGGTTTCCGGCAGGCTGGCCGAAAGCGACGGAAGCACGCGCGCCATCGACACCGGGCTTGGCCGCCTCCATTGCTCTATCGAGGGCCAGCCGGACTTGCGGTCCGCACCGAACGGAACCGCCGCCTTTGCTGTCTTTCGGCCTGAAGCGCTGCGCGCCGCCGAGGCAGGGGATGATCTCAATCGCTTCTCCGGCTCCGTCGAGGAACTCGCCTTCGCTGGATCCTCTACAGTTGCCCATATCAATTCGAGCGGAGAGCGCCTGCGTCTTCGCCAGCCGAGCCGCATAACAGGAAGCACGCTGCGACGGGGTGAAGCAATGGACCTATCCTTTGCGCCTGCCGATTCCTATCTGGTGCTATCATGAACCAACGTGGCGCCGGCTATTCCATCCTCGTGACGCTGCTCGCATTTGCGATACCCGTCCTCTTCATTCTATTGCCGCTGATCCTTTTCCTTGGTTATAGCTTCCTGAGCGTCGATCACGGCACCATCAACTACACTGTCACCTTCACGAATTACGTTCGCTTCCTTACCGATCCGGTATTCCTGCCGGTCTTCTGGAGTACCTGTATCCTTTGTCTATCGGTTGCGGTCATCTGCGTGGCTCTCGGCTATCCCGCCGCCTATTTTCTGACGACGCTTCAGGGAAGATGGCGCTACATCATGCTGATGCTGATGCTGGTGCCATTACTGATGAGTTACGTGATCAAGATATATGCCATCCGCAGCATCCTCGGCCAGAACGGCGTTCTCAACTCGATGCTGATGGGTTTGGGCATCCTCGATCAACCTTCCACGCTCTTCGTCTTCAACATGAATGCGATACTGCTGACGTTGACGCTTCTGCTCATTCCCTTTGCGATTCTGCCGATCTTCCTCACACTTGAGCGCATTCCGCAGGTCCTGTTGCGTGCCTCCGATGATCTCGGCGCCAGCCGGTTCCAGACATTCCTGCGCATCACCCTGCCGCTGAGCCTTCCCGGGGTCACGTCTGCAGCGAGCTTCGTCTTCGTTCTGGCGATCGGCGACTTTCTGACGCCTCAGATGGTCGGCGGCGTCAGCGGTTTCACCTTCGGGCGCATCCTCTACAGTCAGTTCGGCACAGCTTACAACTGGCCCTTCGGCGCGGCGCTTTCCGTCGTATTGGCGGTGGTGGTGATCGCGGCGATCCTGCTCGGAGAACAGGCCGGTCGGCAGCGGGGGCTATCACGATGAATGGCCGCAGCCACCTTCCCACGATCTTGCTGGCGACAATCACCGCTCTCGTCGCGATCCTGCTCTATAGCCCGCTTTTCGTTCCCATCCTGTCCTCGTTTTTCGATCTCAATCACGGCCAGGTCGACTGGTCCCAGCCAACACTGTCGGCCTACAAGGCACTGGCGGAAAACAGCGATATTCTGGCCGCTTTGAGGGCCACGCTGATCGTCGGCATCTGCACGGTCGTGCTGTCCGTCGTGTCAGGCACGCTTCTGGCTCTCTATTACCATGGTCGGCATGCCGGTCGCGGAGCGCTTCAATTCATCATTTTCCTCCCCTTCCTGATGCCGCCTGTCATCAGCGGTCTGGCGCTGCTGATTTTCTTCCGGGAGATCAATTTCGATCGTTCGCTGGTAACGGTCATTATCGGACACACCGTCTTCGTGCTTGCCATTGTCTACCGGACGATCCTGACACGCCTGCAGTCGATGAGCCGTACGCTCGTCGAAGCCTCCTATGACCTAGGAGCCAACGGCTGGCAGACTTTCTGGCGCGTGATCCTGCCGAACCTGTCGAGCGCGATGGCCGGCGGCGCCGTCCTTGCCTTTGCTCTTTCCTTCGACGAGACGATGATCACGATCCTCGTCACGGGGACGGAGAGCACGCTGCCGGTGCGGCTCTGGGCAATGATGCGATTGGGGTTTTCTCCCGATATCAATGCCCTGGTCGCGCTGATTTTGTTGTTCGCAGTGCTTCTATGCATGCTGACGGCAAGACTTCTCATCCCGCGACAGATGGCACGGTTTCACGCCTAGACCACCGCCCTGGATCATCGGCGAACGTGTTGAAACGTACCGTGGAAAATGCCGCGACATCGGCGTCGCGGCATTCCTCGATGTGAAACATCGACCTATTTCATGGTCGAATCGAGCAAATCCCTCGCAAGATCGAGGTCCAGACCATCGGGATCCTTCAGGTGGAATTCGTCGTACCAACTCTGGTCCGCTTCAGGATGCGGCCCCACAAGACCCACACGGCCGTTGCCGAAACTGTAGACAGCGGCCGCAATATCGTGATTGGGGTAAACTGCGAGAACCGTCGCGCCGTTTTTGGGTAGAACGGTTCCATCTTGAAAATAGACCCAGCGCTTCTTGCCCCGCCAAATGACGGGTGTCACCGTATCGTCCTCATTCTTCACGAGAGAGCCGGGACGTCCGACATAAGATTCTGGCGAGCCGGCTATCAGCTCAAATCCAGGCGACCCCGCGAGATAGGCGCCCATGCAATGGCCAAGATAGCGGCCACCTCTGTGCACGAAATCCCGCACAGCCCCTATGGAGTCCTTGCCGATACTCTTCGCCGCAGCCACCGCATCATCGCCCCCGCCTGGCTGAACATAAAGTGCAGCCCGGGAAAGAATGTCCCCGCTGATCGGCTTATCTTTTGGGCCGACGTACTCCACGCGAAATTTGTAGCGCAATCCTGCCAGGACCTTGGCCATTGCTTCC
Organism: Rhizobium sp. ASV8; assembly: GCF_016429255.1. Lineage (GTDB taxonomy): Bacteria > Pseudomonadota > Alphaproteobacteria > Rhizobiales > Rhizobiaceae > Rhizobium. The sequence goes on along the minus strand of NZ_JAELUG010000074.1, from coordinate 20,986 downwards.
GAGCAACCGTCACAACCGGCCGGTCCACGATATATCAAGGCGAGCGGGCGTTGTTTGCCCGACTCCGCATCGGCCTGCTGCGACCAGCAAGGTTGCAAGCCGAACAGCAGAAACGTCGCGGAAATAAGGGTCATTGCGAAAGGGCGTAAGTGGCGCATTTCAATGTCACCTCGTTGTTGCAATTTCAATGTCGGCCCACGCTGCTTCGACGCGTGTCGCTCTGTTCGTGTGCTGAGTGGAACAATGGGATGCTCGCGTCGCTGCGGGTGTACCGATGTCGGAATGTGAGGATCACCTTGCCGATCTCCGCGATCGGGTTGGTCCCAAGCGATTCACGCCAAGATTATTCTGGCTGCTATTCCGAAATAGCGGCGCCACAGCGCTTGGCGGACCTGTTCAATAGGCGGCTGGGCAGAATGATCCAACCCGAGCCGTCAATTGCTTAGAGCCAGCGTCTACACGCAAAAAGATCGATGGGGAGATGGTTGACCGCGGGCGCGCTAAACACGCGTCTGAATTCGAATATGCCGGGAATTGCCAACATCGCTTTGCCAATCTGAAGGTCGCTCACTTGTCGCCCTCCTTTTGGGCTTGGAGACACTGGCAGAAGGCCGCCAGAGAGCGAGGAAGTATCAAATCGATCGCTCGCAGCTTCAAGGCCAGCGGCTTGGTGGTCAATAGGTATTCGGGTTGTTCGGTCTATTTGGTCTATTCGGCGAGTTCGGGCGGTTCGAAGTATCCCATACATCCCTGTCGTAGTAAGGCCGATGCCACCGTGGCCTATAGCTGTCATCGTCACGCCAGTGCCTACGATAGTCACCGGTGTCGTCACACGAACTGATCGATACCGCCGTAAAAACCATCGCGGCTATGACTTTCCAATTCATCGTCATCGAAAAAGGCTCCTTCACTCACGCTGTACGCGAGGAACCTGATGACGGCACATTACGCGGGCATTACCGTCAGAATTCATGAGAATGAATCTGTCAGAGAGCCTCAGGACCGGCCCGGCGTGATATGACACTTGACGGGCTGACGACGGACAAGTTCGCCGAACGCGCCCGTCATCCCTGCTTCTCTTTTGATTATTTCTGCGCCGCACCCAACCGCTGTTCGACGATGGCCAGCCAATAGCTGACGCCGTGGATGATCGCATCATCGTTGAAGTCGTATGCTGGGTTGTGCAGATCGGCGCTGTCGCCATTGCCGAGCCAGATGAAGGCGCCCGGCCGCTTTTCCAACATATAGGAGAAGTCTTCCGACCCCATGGTCGGCGGGTAGTTGTCGTCGACATGCGCATCGCCCGCGACGCTCCGGGCGGCTGCAACCGCGACCTTGGTTTTTTCCGCATCGTTCACGGTGACGGGGTAACCGGGGCGCCAGTCAATTTCAGCTTCCGCCGAAAACGCCTTGGCCGTCATGGTAACCACCTCGCGGAAACGAGCTTCCACTGCCTTGCGCGTTTTCGGCTGCATAGTGCGGATCGTGCCGCCAATCTGCACGGCGGCTGGAATGACGTTCAACGCCTTGTCGTTGCCGCCGTTGACATAGGTAATCGAGACCACGACCGGATCGAAGGGATCGATGAAACGCGAGGCGATGGACTGAAGCGCGGTGATCATGTGAGCCATGACGACAACGGGGTCGTGGCTCAGATGCGGCGACGCCGCATGCCCGCCCTTGCCGTTGATCGTAATGACGAAGCGGTCGCCGCCGGCCATGAGGGGGCCGCTACGGGTCGCAAAGGAACCGACGGCAAGCCCCGGTTCGTTGTGCATGCCGTAGACCTCTTCGATGCCGAAGCGCTCGAGCACGCCTTCCTCGATCATGACGCGGCCACCGCCGCCGCCTTCTTCGGCCGGCTGAAAGATCAACACCACCTTGCCGGCGAAATCGCGGTTGCCGGCAAGATGCTTGGCGGTCGCAAGCAGCATAGCGGTATGGCCGTCATGCCCGCAGGCATGCATCATGTTCGGCACTTTGGAGGCGTGCGGCAGGTTGGTCTGCTCCGACATCGGCAGGGCGTCCATGTCACAGCGAAGGGCAATCGTCCTGCCGCTACCGAGCTTGCCGTTGATCACGGCGACGACGCCTGATTTCGCAAGGCCCGTGACCACTTCATCACAACCGAAAGCCTTCAGTTTCTCGATAACGAGAGCCGATGTCTTCGGCAGGTCAAAGAGAAGCTCGGGATGCTGGTGAATGGTCCGGCGCCAACCTTTTGCCTCTTCGGCAAGGTCGGCAAGGGTGGGATCGAAGGTCATGGGAATTTACTCTTGCAAGGTCTGACGGGAGCAGCGAACGATCGTAATCCGGATCGGACAGGTTTCAGGAAGAAAGCTTGTAGTCACTTTACAGCCGTTCGGAAATATCGACGACCGAACCGGCCTCCACGATCGCGTCACGATGGATAACGAAAGCATAATCGCAGATATGATGAATGAGGCCAAGATCGTGGTTCGTGACGCAAATTACAAAGTTCGCGCTAAGGGCCGCTCGGGAGACGATGTTTCAAACAATGGAACCCACTCGCAAGAGAGGCGAGTGGGTCCGCGGTCGACAGAAACGTTGTCGGAAGGCAGAAGCGGGCTACTCCTTAGAATTCTTCCCACTCGTTCTTCGCATCAAGAGCGGCATTGCCGTTGAAGGCGGTGGCGAGTTTCCGGTTGAGAGCTCGGGCGGGAGATGTGCGAGCGGTATCGTTCGCTCTCGCCGTCCGCACCGAACCGGCCGCAGCTGCCCCTTCAAGTCGGAACTGTGTGACAAGCTCCCGCAGCCGCACGGCTTCGCCCGCAAGCGTATTGGATGCCGCATTGGATTCTTCGACCATGGCCGCGTTCTGCTGGGTCGTTTGATCCATCGCATTGACGGCCGTATTGACTTCGGCGAGGCCGACCGATTGTTCCTTGGCCGAGGTGGCGATCGATTCCATGTGCTTGTTGATCTCGACGATAAAGCCGCTGATGGTCTTCAAGGCCGAACCTGCATCCCGCACCAGCTTGACGCCACCCTCGACTTCCGTGGAGGAGTTCTGGATCAGCCCTTTGATCTCCTTGGCCGCCTGAGCCGAGCGCTGGGCGAGTTCGCGAACTTCCTGCGCCACCACGGCAAAACCCTTACCGGCTTCCCCCGCGCGAGCGGCCTCGACACCGGCATTGAGCGCCAGCAGATTCGTCTGGAAGGCGATCTCATCGATGACACCGATGATGTTGGAAATCTGCTGCGAGCTTTCCTCGATCTTGCGCATGGCCTCCTCGGCGTGGGAGACGACTTCGGCGGATTCGGCAGCGGCGCGATTGGCACGGCCGGCGACATCCTTGGCTTCTTCCGTACGCTTGCTCGAATTGGCGACATTTACAGTGATCTCGTCGAGCGCCGCCGCAGTTTCCTCCAGCGAGGCTGCCTGCTGCTCGGTACGCTTGGACAGATTGTCCGTTCCCGAGGCAATCTCACGTGTGCCGGTGTCCATCGTCGAAATCGAGTTCGAGATTTCGGAAAGCGTGGAGCCAAGCTGGGCCACGGACCGGTTGAAGTCGTGACGCAGCGCTTCGAAGTCCTGAGCAAAGGCCTCATTGAGCTGAAAGGCTAGATCGCCACCCGCCAGGCGCTTCAAGCCGACAGCAAGCCCGGAGGTTGCGACCCGCAGCCGCTCCGCGGCATCTGCCTCCGCCTTCTCCTGCATGGCAATGCGCTCGACTTCCGCGCGCTTGCGGCCTTCCTCGGCCTCGCGCTCCAACCGGCGGTTGGCGATGGCGCCCTGGCGGAAGACTTCGAGCGCCTTGCCCATGTCGCCGATCTCGTCATTGTTCCTGGCAAGGCCGATGTCGAGATCAAGCTGCCCTTCGGCCACCTGCTTCATGGAATGACCAAGCTTGTTCATGCCCCCGATAATGCGCTTGAATGTCACGAGGCCGATGATCATCAACATCAAGGCAAGCGCCGACATCGCAGCGATGGTCAGCATCCAATAGAAGGAAGCGCTGGCATTCGCCTGATCAACTGCTCCCTGGGTTCGGTCTTCGAGCTTCACGAAGAAGGCATCGACCGGCTTCATGATGTCGGCTTTGAACTTATGGTACTCTGGGGAATCGAGCATTGCGGCAGCTTTTGCCTTGGCCTGTGGCCCCAAGGTAGCAGCATTGTCCACCAGGCCCATCGCCTCGGTTTCCATCTTCACCAACGCATCCGAGCGCTTCCCCGCTTCGGCAAGAAGCGCGAACTCGTCATCGGTGAAACCTGCCTGCTTCATCAGATCTTGAAGCGAAACGGCCGGTCCGTCCGGGCGCGGCTTGGAATCGCCGCCAGCTACGAAGTCCCAGTAGATCCGGTTATAGTCCTGCGGGCGCGGGCGCGTTCCGTTGCGGATCTCGATGACGGCGTTGTACTGGCTTTTGAACGAGGGATCGCCGGTTTCCGCATAGGTCCGAGCCATGCGGGTCAAATCGTCGGAGGATCGGCGAAAATTCTCGGCAAGAAGGTAGGATTTGTATTTCTGATCATAGGCGCTGGCGACTTCTCCGACGGCGCCGGCATAACCCCAGAGGCTGCCGATCAACCCTGTAATCGCGACACCGGCGGCTGCGGCGAGAACGATAAACTGCGTCTTTATTCTCATGGTCGAAATGTCCTGGGTGTGCATCTCTGTTGCCGCGCCGAAGTCATTTCTGACGTCAAGAAGTCATGCCACACATCTATGTCTATTCAGCCCGACGACATCGCCGGAATGTTTGCGAGATTTGCTTAGTTTGGTTAGCGAATTGATAATTTTGGCAATCTTCTCCGGGTAAAAACGTTTTTTACTCGCTTATGCGGAAGATCAGCTTCACCCACCCAACACAGCTTCACGCTCCACAGCTTGTGTTGCATGATCGGGCAGCATTATATTTGACCCGATGCAATTTTTGCTTGTCAGAGGATATGCGAGCCAAGCATCTGGTGTACCTCGTGCAATGGCATTCCGGGCTTGTCGCCAGCTGCGGTCATCATGCCCCGGCCATTTCTGCCACCGCCTTCGCGCAGCATTCTCATCGCATCAATGACCCTCTCAAAGTCACCACCGTCTTGAGGATAGCATGGAGATGTTTGGCCAGCGATGACACCGCGATGAAGCATCTGAACCTTGTAAACATAGCGCGGCTCGTCGATGGCCCAATGTTCCATACCCTTGGAAACCCTGTACCAAGTGCCGGCGGGATGCGGCTCGCTTGCCGGTACGTCTATATAACTGACTGGAAAATAGACTTTGAGCATCACCGGTTCCCCTATTTGCGGTGCTGTGTAACGTGCATTTAAATGCCGTCCGCAAAGAACCCGCCTCCCCCAAACGGGTGAGGCGCAGGAAGATGTCGCTGAATCAGCACGCATCGAAGTGCAGGCATCGCGGCCTGCGACGCGGGTGCAACGGCAAGCTCTATTTCTCGTGGTGCTTGGCTCCATATGTCGCAGGCCGAGCTTTCGGGGTGCTGGTTGTCAATTCGGTCTGGATCTCGGGTAGAAAAAAGCTAAGGCCGCAGTGGTCGCGCATGCGATCAAGACAAGATCCAGTCTCTGGACCACGCCCGCCAGAAGAAGCCCTGCCCCCAGCAAGTTGTAGTAGAACAGGCTAAGGATCGCGCCGGCGGTGCCGAGACGATCGGCATAGGCCTTCAGCGCCTGCGACAGGATGTTCGGAATTGCGATCGCATAGGCGCCGGCGATCACCGCCATCCCGAGCAGAATGGCAGGCCCCCTTGCAAACAGCATGACGAGCATGGCGCCGGCAGCCAACAGGAGAATACCGAGACGCGTGAGCTTCTCCACGCTCCACCCACGCCGCAGCAGCCGGGAATTCGCAACGGCAGCGATCACGGAAGCTGCCGCCAGCACAATGCCGCTGCGACCGAAATCGATCCACGATCCTTCCAGTCCAGCAAATAGAAAGGGGCCGAGTTGATAGTAGCCGAAAATCGCAAGGTTGAAGACCGAAACCAACATGGCGCAGCGCCAGATCGCCCCGTCAAGCAGCATCCGCCGGAGCGTCGATCGGAAGGGGACCACCGCGATTGATGCCGGCAATGTTTCCGGCCAGAGAATACAGCTTGCGGTGAGCAATGCTGCTGCAAGCAGCCCAAGCGCCGCAAAGACCCCTTCATGCCCGGTCGTGACCGCGATCTCTTCGCCCGCGAGCATGCCGACCGCGGGGCTTATCGCCAACGCCATTCCGAGAAGCGAGAAGACGCGGCCTAGGCTTTCACCGCTATAACTATCGCGCAATGCCGTTTGCGTGACAATCGACCCGACCGCTGCGCCGAAAGCCGACAGGAGCCGCGCTCCGAGCAAATGAATGAAGTCAGGCGCGATCAGCGCCCAGCCCGCACCAAGCGCGTAGAGGGTCAAGCCGGCGAGCAATGCCGGCCTACGTCCCCATAGATCGCAAAGCCTTCCCCAAACCACGACGCCAAGGGCAAAGCCGATGAACCAGAGCGACAAGGTCTGCCCGGCATCTTCCGGCCCGACCTGGTAACGGTTCGCGATCAGCGGGAGGGCCGGACTATAGATCGTTTCGACGATCTGGGGAAAGCTGAGCAACAGGATGATAAGCATAAGCGGCGGACGAGAAGACATGGGCGTTCCAAAGATGAGAGACGATTTCTCACCTTCTAGCCACAGGTCGGCATGTCGGTTACAAACAAAAGGACAAAAAACATTGGAAATCGGACAATGCCTTGGATCGCTCCTGACGCCCTCTTTGATCCCGACGAGATGGCCGAGCCAATCACCGGCATTGCATCACGGCTTGTGCAACATGATTCCCTCCTTCATCGGCACGACAGGGGCCAGTTGCTGTTTGCTTATGCGGGGTCGATCAGAATCACGATGCCGAGGCTGATCTCGATGCTGCCGCCGATCCGGCTGATGTGGATTCCGCCGGGGATCGAACACCGCGTACAAATTCAAGGCGAGGTCGAATATCGCTCGATCTATCTTGATCCCGCACGGATCGAGCCGATTGCGCCTGAACCAGCCATCCTGTCGATGACGCCGCTTCTGCGAGAGGTCTTCGAGCGGATCAGCCACGAACCTTTCGATACTGACTGGTCGCAGGGAGCCGCACACAATCTGTTTGCCGTCTGCCTGGATGAGCTACGCGCCGCGCGGCACGAGCCTATGCTTCTGCCGGTGCCGACCGATCCTCGATTGGCCCGGCTCGATCTGGAGCAGCTGCCCCCAGAGCTTGAGGTGCTCTCCCTGCGGCTCGCCGTGAGTGCCCGTACGCTCACCCGTATTTTCCGTCGTGAGACGGGCATGAGCTATCAGGCCTGGCGTCAGAACTGGCGCCTCCTGCACGCGGTAGACCTTCTGGCGTCGGGTCAGAGCGTCACATCGGTCGCCTTCGAGCTGGACTTCGCAAGCGATAGCGCATTCATCGCATTCTTTCGCCAGATGACCGGACAGACGCCGCGCCGCTACATCCTGCAGCAATAAAAGTCACCGGGCCCGAGAAAGACTTGATCTCCTACGCATCAGCCCGAAAATCGACATCGATTTTCGGGCTGATGCGTAGATTCAAAAAAAGATAGAGCGTCTTTAGGCTTCCGAAGGGAAGCACACACACTAGGCCAGGCCTTCCGCGACGGCGTAGGTCGCAAGCACGTCCTGAATGCTGTTTTCCGTCGGAAGCAAAGCGCGCGCTGTTATGGAATCGAGGTGATGCGCCATGAGCGCGGCCGCCTCATCGGTCTTGCCGGCAATCAACTTGTCCAGCAGCTCGCGATGCTCGGACACGGCGCACTCCGAAGAGTGGGGGCGGCCGTAAAGGGCAAGGATCAGAGAGCTTCTGGCAACCAGCTCGTTCACGTAGCGAATAAGGCTGGCATTGTTGGTCATCTGCGCGAGAAGTGTATGGAATTCGCCGGCGAGACGGATCGATGCAGCATGCTCGGTCCTGGCCGCTTCCTCGCCGGCAATATGCGCAGACAGAGTGTCGATCTGCTCTCGCGTCAGGTTTCCCGAAAGCGTTTCGACAACAAGTCGTTCCAACGCCATCCGCGTGAGAAAGAGGTTCCGCCCTTCCTCCAGGCTCGGTCGGGCAACGGCAGCCCCCTTATTCGGACGCAGCTCCACGAGCCCCTCCTGGCTCAAGCGAACCAGCGCTTCGCGAACCAGTGTGCGGCTGACACCCAAGCGCTCGCCAATCGAATCCTCAGGCAGTTTTGACCCCGGCGGCAGTGCTTGGTCGATAATCGCGCGCTTCAATGCGCGATGAACGGCCTGAGAGCGGCCACCACCTGCATCGCTCGTCTTCTTCGCCATTCCTGGCTCCTACTGTTCAATCGATTTGACCCATCGAATTGCATACGAAGATCGTATGTGTCCAGCCATTTATTGCCTTGAAACGCTGAAGTGTCTGCCCGCAGAGGCGACTTGCGAGATCACTATTTGCGTCATTGGGCCAAAAGATGCTTTACCGAACACAAAATGCATGCATTAATAGCCATAGATTGCATACAATAATAGAATTCAAAAATTGGGAACAATCACATGCTTGCCTTCGTCATCAAACGAATGCTCGGCCTTGTGCCAGTGATCCTGGTTGTCTCGATCGTCGTCTTCCTGCTGCTGCGGCTCAGCCCTGGCGACCCGGCGGTCGTGATTGCCGGCGACAATGCGGACGCTGCCACGATCGAGCGCATCCGCACGACGCTCGGGCTCGATCAGCCTCTGACAAGCCAGTTCATCATATGGATCGGCTCGCTCCTGCATGGCGATCTGGGCACATCGATCTTCTCGAAAATCCCGGTCACGCAGCTCATTCTCCAGCGCCTCGAACCGACCGCGTCTCTTGCTTTGACGACACTCGTTTTCTCGATCGTGATCGCGATTCCGCTCGGAACGATTGCCGGCGCCACCGCGGGTAGCTGGCTGGACCGGATTTTGATGCTTGTCTCCGTCCTTGGTTTCTCCATTCCGGTCTTCGTGCTGGGCTATTGCCTGATCTACGTGTTCTCGCTGCACCTGCATCTCCTGCCGGTCCAAGGCTTCTCGAGCATTCGCGGGGGTGTCCTCCCCTTCCTGTCCAGCATCGCGCTGCCGACGATGACATTGGGGCTTGCCTATCTCGTTCTCATCGCACGCATCACGCGGGCAAGCGTTCTCGAGATGATGGGCGAAGACTTTATCCGCACCGCCCGGGCCAAGGGTGTCAAGGAACGCATCGTGGTGACGAGGCACGCCTTGCGCAACTCCGCCATCCCGATCCTGACCGTCATCGGCATCGGGGTCGCGCTCCTGATCAGCGGCGTCGTGGTGATCGAAACGGTATTCAACATTCCCGGCGTCGGGCGCCTCGTGGTCGATGCGATCCTGAAGCGGGATTACCCGGTGATCCAGGGCGTGATCCTGATGTTCTCAGGCGTCTATGTCCTGATCAACCTGATCATTGACATTGCCTATGCGTTCCTCGATCCAAGGGTGCGGTACTGATGAATTCCTCGGCTTCTCTTTCCGCTGCGCCGACCTCGACAAAGCGTTCGCTGCCACCATTCTTGCGCCATCCGTCCGTTCTTGTCGGCGGTCTACTCATCATGGCGATCGCCCTCGCAGCGATCTTCGCTCCCTATCTCGGCACGGTCGATCCTGGCCGCATTGCCCCGGGCATGCGTTTGAAACCGCCATCGGAACTTGCCTGGTTCGGCACCGACCTGTTCGGCCGCGACGTTTACAGCCGCGCCATCTACGGCGCGCGCAGCTCCATGCTGATCGGGCTCTGCGTCGCAACGGCAGCACTGGTTGTCGGCGTCACGATCGGTTTGGTCGGAGGCTATTTTCGTTGGGTCGATGCCGTGGTCATGCGCATCATGGACGGCCTGATGGCGATCCCGACATTCCTGCTGGCGATCGCGCTCGTCTCGCTCACCCGCGCCAGCATCGCAACTGTCGTCGTCGCACTCACCGTTCCCGAAATCCCGCGCGTCGTTCGGCTTGTGCGCAGCGTCGTGCTGACCGTGCGTGAGGAGCCTTATGTCGAAGCGGCGATCTCCGTCGGAACATCCACACCGGCACTCCTCTTCCGCCATCTGCTTCCCAGCACCTACGCACCTCTGATGGTGCTTGGCACTTACATCTGCGCGTCCGCGATTCTCATCGAAGCCGGCCTCAGCTTCCTAGGGACGGGCCTGCCGCCTGAAATTCCCAGCTGGGGCAACATGATTTCGGAGGGGCGCACCTTTTTCCAGGTCGCACCGCGCCTTGTCTTCCTGCCGAGCCTTTTCCTGGCTCTGACCGTACTTGGGATCAATCTGCTCGGGGATGGCTTGCGCGATGCCCTCGACCCTCGAATTGCAAAGGGGATGTGAGGAATGCTGATGAAAACGGCCACTCCTGTCATTGAGGTCCAGGGCCTCGCCATCCCTCTTCCCGGTGGAGGCGATCGTGGCTTTGCGGTCGATCATATCTCGCTTTCTGTCGCGCCAGGTGAAATCGTCTGCGTGGTGGGCGAATCCGGCTCCGGCAAATCGGTCACTGCCCAATCCATCATGGGCTTGCTGCCGAAAGTATTCCCAAAGCCCGCTGGCCATATCCTGTTTGAAGGAAAGGATATCACCAAGGCGAGCCCTGGCGAGATGCGGGATCTGCGCGGCCGCGGCATCGGCATGATCTTCCAGGAGCCGATGACAGCATTGAACCCTGTGCAAGCGGTCGGCAAACAGATCGACGAGGTCTTGCGAACCCATCTCTCCCTGTCGCGCAAGGAGCGCTTCGACAAGGTTGTCGCCGCCATGGCGGAAGTTCGCCTGCCCGATCCTGAAAAGCTCTATCATGCCTTCCCGCATCAACTCTCCGGCGGCCAGCGCCAGCGTGTCCTCATTGCAGCGGCATTGATTCTTCAGCCGAAACTGCTGATTGCCGACGAGCCGACGACGGCGCTCGATGTCACGACCCAGGCGCAGATCCTGTTGCAGATTCGCGAGCTGCAGCGTGAGCGTGGCATGGGCGTCCTGTTCATCACCCATGATATCGGCGTCGTGCGCGAGATTGCCGATCGCGTCGCCGTGATGAGAGCCGGCAAGATGATCGAGCAAGGTACCGTCGATCAGGTGCTCAATGCGCCCACGTCGGATTATACGCGTATGCTGATCGCCTCGGTTCCAACTCTGGAGCCGAAGCGAAGCGGCCACGTCGTCACCGGCGCGGTCGCGCTCGAGGTCAACGCGCTGACAAAGACCTACCATAGCGGTGGCCTGTTCCGCGACCGCCGTACCGTCCATGCCCTGCGGGAAGCCTCGCTCTCCGTGAGGCGCGGAGAGACGCTCGGCATTATCGGCGAATCCGGCTCCGGCAAGTCGACACTCGCACGCTGCGTCATGCAACTGCTCGCACCATCATCCGGCGGCATCGACCTGCCGGGCAGCAAGGACGGCCGGGCGTTGCGGCAGCGCATGCAGATGGTCTTTCAGGATCCCTACAGATCGCTCAACCCGCGCCGCACGGTCGGACAATCGATCATCGAAGGGCCGATGAATTTCGGCCAAAGCAAGAACGAGGCTTTGAAACGAGCCCGTGAGCTGATGCAGCTCGTTGGGCTGGAGCCCCATGCCGTCGATCGTTTCCCGCATCAGTTTTCCGGCGGCCAACGGCAACGCATCTCGATTGCGCGGGCGCTGGCGATGGAGCCTGACATTCTGGTGGCGGACGAGGCCGTATCCGCCCTCGACGTCTCGGTTCAGGCGCAGGTCCTGCGCTTGATCGACGATATCCAGAAGCGCTTCGACCTGGCCATTCTTTTCATCACGCACGACCTGCGCGTCGCGGCGCAGATCTGTGATCGGCTGATCGTCATGCACCGTGGGGAAATCGTCGAGCAGGGGGCCGTATCCACCGTCTTCGCCGCCCCGTCCCACCGATATACGCGCGAACTGCTGGCCTCGATACCGGGTCGGGTGGAGCAGAAGCTTCCGACCTGAGGAAATGCCATGAATAAGAAGGGGAATAGCCATGTTTAATCCGATGAAAGCCACCCGCAAAGCTCTGCTCGCTTCAGCTATCCTGCTGTCATGCATGGGGAACGCCTGGGCCGAAAACACCCTCAAGATCGTGCCGAGCGCCGATCTTCAAGTGCTCGATCCGATGGGCTCGACCGCCGACATCGTGAAGATGCACGGCTTCATGATCTATGACACGCTCTACGCGCTCGATGAGCATTTCAAGCCGCAGCCGGAAATGGTGCAGGACATGCAGCTTTCGGCCGATAAGAAGACCTATCGCTTCACGCTGCGCGACGGGCTGAAATGGCATGACGGCCAGCCAGTCAAGGCGGAGGACTGCGTAGCCTCATTGAAGCGCTGGCAGGCCCGCGATGCAGCCGGGCAGCTGATGGCGCGCGAGCTGAAGGAAATGCGCGTCGTCGACGACAAGACCTTCGAGCTCGAATTCAAGGAGCCCTACGGCATCGTGCTGGAATCTCTCAGCAAGGTCGCGTCGAACGTGCCCTTCATGATGCCAAAACGGATCGCCGAGACCGATCCCTACAAGGAAATCACCGACTATACCGGCTCCGGCCCCTACAAGTTCGATAAGGACAAATGGATCCCCGGCAGCAAGGTGGTCTACGAGAAGTTCGCTGACTACGTTCCGCGAAAGGAACCGAAGCGGCTTGGCCGGCGGAAAAGTAGCGCAGTTCGACGCTGTCGAATGGGATATCATCAAGGACCAGCAGACTGCGCTATCGGCGTTGATGAGCGGTGAGATCGATTTCTGGCAAAATCCGTCGCTGGACCTTCTGCCGGTGATCGAGGCCGCGGGCAATCTGCAGACAAAGGTCATCAACCAGACTGGCACACAAGGTACGCTTTTCTTCAATCATACCCAGCCGCCCTTCGACAATCCGAAGGCGCGTCAGGCCATGTTCTACCTGACCAACCAGCAGGCCTATCTGCAGGCGGTTAACGGCAACCCCGACTACTTCAAGACCTGCGCCTCATTCTTCATCTGCGGCAGCCCGATGGAGACGGAAGCCGGACTGGACGCACTGAAGGCACCCGACCCGGCGAAAGCCAAGGCGCTTTTCAAGGAGTCAGGCTGGGATTTCTCCAGGCCGATCGTCATTCTCGACCCGACCGATGAAAGCATCGTGCATCCGGAAACCGTCGTCACCGTGCAGGCCATGCGGGACATCGGCCTCACCGTCGATGTGCAGGCAATGGACTGGGCGACCGTCCTGAAACGCCGCAATTCCAAGGAGCCGGCCGACAAGGGCGGCTGGAACCTGCTTCACTCCTATGTCGGCGGACAGGTGGTCGCCAATCCGGTCTGGAGCATCACGTTTTCGGCTGCCTGCGACAAGGGCATCTTCGGCTGGCCCTGCGACAAGACGCTTGAGGATCTGCGCCTGAAATGGGCGCTGGCCGATGGCCCCGAGGCTCAGAAGGCCGTCGCGGCCGAGTATTCGAAGCGCGCTTTCGAAACCGGCCACCATGTTCCGCTCGGCCAATGGAACACCTTCGTCGCCTATTCGAACAAGCTCTCCGGCGTGCTCACCACCGAGGACGTACCGGTGTTCTGGAACATCAAGAAGAACGATTGACGCAACCTCGAAGAAGGGCGCTCAGGCGTGCCCTTCCATCCGATCTCCCTGGAATAGTGAGCAGATAATATGTCGACCGATTACGATCGTTTACCCTTCGAACCTCAAGAATATCTGGCACGCAGAGATGCCCTGAGAAAACTGATGACCGAGCGCGGCATCGATGCCTGCGTGTTCAACTCGGCCGAGAACATGTACTACCTGACCGGCTTCGGTTCCCTCGCCTATGGTGCGACATCCCTCATCGTTCGGGTGGACGGCAAGGCGATCTGGGTCATGCGGCTGACCGAACTCAGCAACATCCGGGCGCTGAAGGGTAAGATCTGGGCCGACGAAGGCGTCGGCGTTCGGGACGGACAGGACTACACGGCCATTCTCGAACGGACGCTGGCCGATTTTGTACCCTCCAGAGCCACGGTCGCCGTCGAGTATGCGACGGTTCAAACGGCCTTGCGGGGCTTCGTTCGCCCGAAGGACGATGCGGTTCTCAACGCGTCCGGCCTCGTCGAACAACTGCGCCGCATCAAGAGCCCCGCAGAAATCGAACTTCTGCGCAAGGCAGGTCGGATCGCGGCGCAATCTTGCCGCGACGGCTTTGAGGCTTTGCACGAGGGCATGACGGATACCGCGCTTGCCGCCGTCGTCACCAACAGCATGCTAGCGAATGGCAGTCACCGGCCGGTCAAGATGGCCAATGTCTGCGCCGGGCCTCGCACCGCACGCGCGCATGTGACCTGGTGCGGCGCGCCGATTTCCCGCGGAGAATTGGTCAATATCGAGCCGGCCGCATCGATCCACGACTACCACACGCCGATCTTCCGGTTCTATTCGATCGGAGAGCCGGCGGACCGGGTGCGGCGCATGTTCGAGGTATGCAAGGAAGCGCTCGACGAGGGCTTTGCCCGCGTTCGCCCCGGCATGACCTCTCATGAGGCCGCACGCATATTCGAAGGCGTCATCGAAGGCCGCGGCTTTGCAGAGTGGATGGTTACGCGGCCTGCATACAGCATCGGTGCGTCCTTCCCGCCCGGCTGGGGCGAGGACGACGTCATGGCAATCCGACGCAATCACGATGTCGTTCTGGAGGAAGGCATGTGTTTCCACGTAACTCCCTGCCTCTATGAGGATGGGATCGGCTGCGTCGGCGCCAGCATGCCGGCAGTTTTGACCGCAAGCGGATTTGAATCCCTAAGCGGCGATGAAGCCATTTTTGGCGTGAAGTAAACGAGGGCATCATGGATATGAGCGCAAACAGCGACGCCTCAGACAGCAGGACCGCCTTCGATTTCACCCGGCTCAATGCACGCGAACGCTACAAGCTGATGATCGGCACGATCATTCCCCGCCCGATCGCGCTGGTAACGACGGTCGACGAACATGGCCGCTTCAACGCAGCCCCGTTTAGCTTCTTCAACTGCCTTTCGGCCGATCCGCCGATCGTGGCGATCGGCGTCGAGAACAATCCCGACGTCTCCTTCAAGGATACCGGCCACAACATCCGCATGACGGAAGTCTTTACGGTCAATATCGTCTCCCATGCCATCGCTGAAGCGATGCATATCTGCGGCACGAAATATCCGCGCGGGGTCGACGAAATGAAGGAGGCCGGCCTGACCGCCATGCCCGGCGAAAAGGTTGCCTCACCCTGGATAAAGGAGGCTCCGGCCTCGTTCGAATGCCGCCGGCATCTGACACTGGAGCTTGGCAAATCGCGTCAGATCATCATGGGCGAGATCATCTTTGCCCACTATCACCCAGGCGCCGTCGATGAGGGCCTGCACGTCGATCCGAACATCATCGATTCAATCGCGCGGCTCGGCGGCGATACCTGCTCCACGATCCGGGACAGATTTGAAATGCTGACGCCGAAGCTCGCGTGACGGGGGCGAAAACAGGAGAGAACGTCATGGACAATGAAACACACTTCCTCTGCGAGGCCATTGAGCTTGCACGGACCAATTCCCAAAATGGCGGTCGCCCTTTCGGTGCCGTCGTCGTCAAGAACGGCAAAGTGGTCGCGACGGGCGTCAACGAGATCCTCAGCACCAACGACCCGACGGCACATGCGGAAATGACGGCCCTTCGCCTCGCCAGCCAGAAATTGAAGTCGCCCGATCTTCAGGGCTGCACCGTCTATGCCAGCGGCCACCCCTGCCCGATGTGCATGGCGGCGATGCGCCTCGCGGGCGTGAAAGCAGTTTCCTACGCCTATTCCAACGATGATGGCGCGCCGTTCGGGCTGTCGACCGCGGCCATCTATGAAGATCTGGCAAAGCCCTTTGCCGAGCAATCGATGACGATCCGCTACGTTCCCACCCGCCTTGAAAACCAGCCCGATCTCTATGCCGAATGGAAGCGCCGTCAGGACGAGCGGCTCTGAATCATGAAGAATGCCGCCTCCCCTTCCCTGCTTCCGCTTTTGTTCGTCGTTGCCATCGTCGGGCTCAATCTAAGGCCGTTCATAACAGCGGTCGGGCCGCTTGCCGGAGACATTCACACGCAGACTGGCCTTGGCCTTCAGGGCATGTCGCTTTTGACGATGGTGCCGATGGTCTTGATGGGGGTCGTCGCCTTTGTCGGACCGTCCCTTCAGAGCGCGCTCGGTGCGCGTCGATTGATCCTGGCCGCTCTGGCGATATTGGGCATCGGGTCGCTGCTGCGTTTCTTTTCCGCCACCGGCTGGCAGCTTGTTGGGACTGCAGCGGTCATCGGGTTCGGGGTCGCCATCGTTCAGGCGGTATTTCCCGGCGTCATCAAGCGGATATTCCCAGCGCGTGTCGCAGCGGTGATGGGTCTCTATTCCTCGATGCTGATGGGCGGCGGCGCGCTTGGCGCGAAGGCCGCGCCCGTCGTTGCGAGCGCCGCAGGAACATGGCATGCCGGGCTTGCCTGGCTTGCCATACCGGCTGTCATCGCCCTCGTGCTTGCCGCCTTCTACTTGCCGGCAGACGATCGACGCACATCCGGCGGCAACGTCACGGCCCATCTGTTGAAACGACCGCGTGCCTGGTTGCTGATGGCCTGTTTCGGCCTCGTCAATGGCGGCTATTCATCCGCGGTTGCCTGGCTGTCACCCTACTATCAAGGACAGGGATGGAGCGGCGCGGCGACGGGAAACCTTCTTGCCGTCATGGCAATCTGTCAGGCAACATTCGCCCTTGTCCTGCCTCTATTGATCGGACGCGAGGGCGATCGCCGACCGTGGTTGTGGTTGACCCTGGTCTTTCAGGCCACCGGCTTTGCCGGTCTCGCCTTCTGGCCGCAGCTCGCCCCCTTTGCCTGGGCTGGGCTGGTGGGCGCCGGATTGGGCGGTTGCTTTGCCCTGTCGCTGGTGGTGGCGCTCGATCATCTGTCCGATGCCGGCCACGCCGGTGCGCTGTCGGCCCTGATGCAGGGCGGCGGCTTCCTGATCGCTGCCGTCCCACCGTGGATCGTCGCCGTCCTTCATGATCTGACGGGGGGCTTTCAGGCCGGCTGGCTGCTGCACCTGGCCTGCGTGGTCATCGTCGTGGCGCTGGTGCAGCGTCTCGCTTCTCACAGCTACCACAAGGCGATGCCGCCGATGCATCAGGCGCTGGCGATAGATCAGGATGGCTCCGCGCATTCCACTCCCTGATGCCGCGCGTTCTCCCGTTTGACCACGCGTGAGGCGGCACAATTCTCGATCAACCGTTCCGGACCGAAAACGCTCGAGGCCGAAAATTTCGAACACCTCAATTGTTATGTCAGAGCCGGAACGGCCTTCGGAACAGATTTCCTACGCCGCGCTTGGGCTGTTCCGGAGCAGGATTTCCATAAAAATTAAGCGCTTGGGTCTGCCCATGCGCGGGAAATGACCCACCCGCCGAGCGCGGCCGGGGATAGGAGCACGGCACCATCGCAGCTGCTCCGGGCCAATTCAACCGGCAATGGTACGGAACCATTAGGCCCAAAATCGGCTTCCCCTATATCAAATGAGTTCACAAACGTGTGGTGTTGCTCATTTTGACCAAAAAGCCGCCTCATGCTTTTCTGGCACGATCCAGTTGCCAAAAAACCATAATTGTTCCACGAACATCACACATTAAACACTCAACGTTGAGAATCGGATCAGAGCTTAATGCGTATACAACTTGGTTTCCTCGGCATGTTCCTGGCACTTGCCCCCTCGGCATATGCTCTGGAAGCTGCCGCACCGCCAGTTTTGGCGCCGCTGCAACAGCAGGCGCAGGCAGCGCATTTGAGCGCGCAGTTTCTCGAGCGCTTCCACTATAGGCCGCTTCCGCTCGACGACGCCTTGTCGGTCAAGGTCATGGATCGATTTATCAAATCCCTGGATCCGGATCGGGTGCTTTTCATGCAGTCGGATGTCGACAAGTTCATGACCGACAGCACCAAGATCGACGATGCCATCAACAAGGAAGACTTGCGGATCCCGTTTTCGATTTTCAATGTCTATGAGCAGCGCGTTGTCGATCGCATGACCTATGCGCGGAGCCTGCTCAAGCAGGGCTTCGATTTCAATGTGAAGGAAAGCTACTCCCTGCAGCGCGACAAAGCGCCCTGGCCGCAAACCGACGCGGAAAGCAACGATCTGTGGCGCAAGCGCGTCAAGAGCGATTGGCTGCGCCTGAAGCTGGCCGGCAAGACCGACGATGCTATCCGCACGACGCTCGACAAGCGCTACCAGAACTCGTTGGAGCGCGCCTACAAATATAAGAGCGACGACGTCTTCGAGACGTTCATGGACGCCTACACGAAATCGATCGACCCTCACACCGACTATTTCGGTACACGTGCTTCCGCGGAATTCGATATTTCCATGAAGCTGTCGCTCGTTGGTATCGGCGCAGTTCTACAAGAGAGAGACGACTACACCACTATCCGCGAACTCGTGCCCGGCGGTCCTGCACAATCGTCCGGCAAGCTTGCCGTCGGCGACCGCATCACCGGTGTCGGCCAAGACGCCAATGGTCCCATCAAGGAAGTGGTCGGCACCCGCCTGGATGAAGTCGTGCAGTTGATACGAGGCACCAAAGGGTCTGTCGTGCGCCTGGACATTCTGCCGGCCGATGCCGGCCCGGATGGCAAACACAAGATCATCAGCCTGGTGCGCGACAAGATCAGCCTCGATAAGCAGGCCGCCAAAAAAACCCTTCTTTCGGTGAAGGATGGCGACGCTACGCGCAAGATCGGTGTGATCACGCTTCCGGCCTTCTATGAAGACTTCGAGGGACGCCGCAGGGGCGACAAGGACTATAGAAGCGCCAGCCGCGACGTCGCCAAGCTGCTCACCGAACTGAAGCAGGATAAGGTCGACGGCGTTCTGGTCGACCTGCGCAACAATGGCGGCGGTTCGCTCTCCGAGGCGATCGATCTGACGGGCCTGTTTGTCGGCAAAGGCCCGGTGGTTCAGCAGCGCGATGCAGGCGGCAAGGTGGAGGTCGAAAGCGATGACCTTCCGACACCGGCCTGGACGGGTCCGGTCGGCGTGCTGATCAATCGCGGCTCGGCCTCGGCCTCTGAGATCTTTGCTGCGGCGATCCAGGATTATGGTCGCGGCGTGATCATCGGTGAAGCCAGCTTTGGCAAGGGCAGCGTCCAGACAGTGGTCAATCTCGACCAGATCGCCCATAACAGCAAACCGAAATTCGGCGAGCTGAAATTGACGGTTGCTCAATTCTTCCGCGTGAATGGCGGGACGACGCAGCTGCGTGGCGTGACCCCCGATATCACCCTGCCGGGCCTTTCGGATCCGAAGACCTTCGGCGAGGCAAGTTTCGACAATGCCCTGCCGTGGACGGAAGTAAAGCCGGCTAAATACACACCGTCAGGAAACGTTGCGGCGTTGCTGCCGGAGCTGCAACAACTCCACGATGATCGCGTGAAGGGGGATCGCGATTTCCAACGCTTCGTTGAGGATGTCGCCGTGCTCAAGCAGCAGCGCGAGAAGCAGTCTCTATCTCTTAATGAAGCCGAGCGACGCGATGAAATGAACGCTCAGGCAAAACGCCTGAAGTCACGCGAACAGGTCAACGATGGCGTCGACAATAGCGAAGACGACGGCCTGCAGGCAAACGAGCGCAGCCTGAGTGCAGATATCGCGCTGGAAAAGGCACGCAAAAACGCCAAGGACGTCCTTTTGAACGAGGCCGCCGCGATCGTTGCCGACGAGTCGAACCTGCAGTCGAGCGTGTCGAAGACCACCGCGCAACGGTCGGGAACCGGCGACGGAAAATAACCCTTCCGCAGGAATAGTACTTGCGCGGCCCCGGTCCATCAGCCGGGGCCGCATTGTTTGTGCGGGAGCCGTATGGCTGATCGAAGCCATGCCGGCATCGTTCCACGCAAGACACCTCAGCCTTCGTTTCCACTGAGGGACGATTGTCAGATACCTCGACCGATTGCGCGAATTTCCCTATAATTTCGACAGGCCGTTACCTCAACTCCGGGGAGATAGGCCTGGTAGGAACGGGATCATGGATCATCTCAGCAGTTCGGCCGCTACTCTCCTTTCCAGTAGGGATCGCGGCTGGAAGGGTTTGGGTGCGGAGTTTCTCCATATTCGCGCCGGCCGCACGCATGTGCCGGGAACGGAAAGCCATCGCTTGGGCATTCACTTCGGCAGGGCCGTAAACGCGCATTGCCAATGCGATGGGCAGGAACTTCGCCGTCAGCAAAAGCACGGCGATATAGACATCGTTCCCGCCGGACTGGATGGCTGGTGGGAAGATGATCGTGATTGCACCATTCTGCGATTGACCATCCGGCCGGAACTCCTGCAGGCAGCCGCCCGGGAACTTGGGCAAGACTCCGAAACCGTTTCTCTTGCTCCGCGATTTCAGCTTCGCGATGCCCGGCTCGAGTCAATCGCCTGGGCCATCAAGGCGGAGATCGAGGCAACCGTGCCATCCGACAGCACCTATGCCGAGACCTTGGGTATGGCCTTGGCAATCCGCCTCGTGGACAATAATGGGCGGGGGTCGGCAACAGCAGGCAATGATCGTGCAGCATTGAGCAGCCGGCAGCAACGGCGTCTGACCGATTTCATCGAAGATCATATCGATCAATCCCTGTCCCTGGCCGATCTTGCCATCGTTGCAGGGCTCAGCATCTCGCATCTAAAGCCGCTGTTTCATGCCACCTTCGGCATGCCGGTTCACAAATATGTCCTGACGCGCCGTGTCGAGCGCGCCAAAACGCTCCTCCTGACGGCAGACATGCCGCTGGCCCAGGTCGCGCTGGCCGCCGGTTTTGCCCATCAAAGCCATATGACGCATTGGATGCGTCGACTTCTGGGGCTGACCCCCGGCATGATCGTCCGAATGCATTCCTGACGCCGATTATCGTCCGAACCTGCAATCAATCGGCCAAACCTGTGCGAACTGCAGTGTGCCAGTCGCTAGCGTTGCCGGCAGACGAACAGGAGAAGAGACGATGCATGTC
>NZ_JAELUG010000707.1 GCF_016429255.1 Rhizobium sp. ASV8 | reverse complement strand
CAGAGGACGCTAAACCGCATTGGGACTCCCACCACCTGTCGCTCCGTCAAACCGCCAGTAGTAGGAGGAGTGTAGGCCGGCCTGCAGCTCGAGTCGCGCACAACGCAGTCCTCTCAAGCCCAAGCACCGGCCGTCTCCTGTCATACGCAAAAGAGCCACCCGTTTGCTAGCCCTTTCGACGCCCCTCCTTCTCTACCTCTCAGTTCTCTGCTCAACACTACCGCAAACCAACTTCCAGCGTTGCGTCTCTGTCCGGCTAATACTAGCATTACACCCGTATTACTAGCGCATCAACAGTGCTCTCCATCTAATCCACCGCAACCTTACGCTGCCTGCCACCCAGATAGCCGCCCTGGCGCCAAATCCCGTGACGAGGCGACCTCCTACGCCCCTCCTTTGGGC
>NZ_JAELUG010000706.1 GCF_016429255.1 Rhizobium sp. ASV8 | reverse complement strand
GGATAATGATGAAGATGAGCAAGAATACCATGAAGTTCAACTATGCGATTCAGCTTGAAGTGGTAAAGGCTGCTACAAAGGGCGATTATATTATAAGATTTGGATACGATGGGCGAGCATTCCCAGCCGAGGGAGCAAACCAGGCCTTGCAATGGTACATTAGAGTCTTAAAAAGAATGTCTCAAGTGGGATCGGTGGAAGAGTTGACCATTTAGTCAGTGTTTGGGTAGCGGTGGTCCACAATAAAGTTGTACGTCTGAGTTTTTGTTCTTATACGTCATGTACCGCTGCATTATGCTGGCGTTTATTTTTTATTTTTAGTTCTTATTCTAAAGCTTTTTGGGGTCTGCTGTCAAGTAGCTAATTAGTAACTAGACACAGGGTAGTCTGCAACCCCAGGCC
>NZ_JAELUG010000705.1 GCF_016429255.1 Rhizobium sp. ASV8 | reverse complement strand
CCCCCCCCCCCCCCCCCCCCCCCCCCCCCCCCCCCCCCCCCCCCCCCCCCCCCCCCCCCCCCCCCCCCCCCCCCCCCTTTTTTCATTCAGAAGACGGCATACGCGATTTAATAGACCGTCTCGTGGGCTCGGAGATGTGTATAAGAGACAGCCGCCGGCCTCCATCGCCGGCAATTGCTGGATACGATGCAGCGAAACGGCTGCAGCGCACCGGCGTCGGCCGCGCCGGATATCGTTATCAACACCCGCACCTGTCTCTTATACACATCTGACGCTGCCGACGACGTGTCGTGGGGGTAGATATCGGTGGGGGGCGGGGGAGTAAAAAAGGGGGGGGGGGGGGGGGGGGGGGGGGGGGGGGGGGGGGGGGGGGGGGGGGGGGGGGGGGGGGGGGGGGGGGGG
>NZ_JAELUG010000704.1 GCF_016429255.1 Rhizobium sp. ASV8 | reverse complement strand
CCCCCCCCCCCCCCCCCCCCCCCCCCCCCCCCCCCCCCCCCCCCCCCCCCCCCCCCCCCCCCCCCCCCCCCCCCACTTCAATGCCCCGCCCCCCCCCTCCATCTACCCCCACGACACGTCGTCGGCAGCGTCAGATGTGTATAAGAGACAGCTTTAGACAGTAGCGCAATCCCATTCTAGGAAAAGATGACATCAAAGCCACACATCTAAAGTAGCAATAGGACACTTTTAATTGATTGGTTCAACAAGGCCTGTCTCTTATACACATCTCCGAGCCCACGAGACGGTCTATTAAATCTAGTATGACGTCGTCTGCTTGAAAATGAGGGGGGGGGGGGGGGGGGGGGGGGGGGGGGGGGGGGGGGGGGGGGGGGGGGGGGGGGGGGGGGGGGGGGGGGGGGG
>NZ_JAELUG010000703.1 GCF_016429255.1 Rhizobium sp. ASV8 | reverse complement strand
CCCATATACAGATACAAAACTTGAGCCAGCCAATAGTGAAAATACAATCGCCGCCGACGAATTACCTCAATTTGAGCTCTCAGAGATTCGCTCGGCGTCAGGTTGCACGCTGTGCGATGACAGCGCCTCTCCAGACCTGGCCACAGCTGACGATAAAAATCATAAGTTACCGCGCTGGACCCAGCAATCGAAACGACGGAGGTTGTTGTCCCGTTGTGCAACTACTCTGCTAATTCTGCTACCAATCGTCATCGGCATATCCGTCTATGTCTCGCACAGAGAGGCCAATCTATCCGCTATATGGATACCTGACGAAGCAAGTCGGCGTTTCGGCGAGAAGCCGTTGCCGCTGCCTCTAAATCGAACAAGCATCACGCAGTACAACCTGCCGTTGCGTACGCA
>NZ_JAELUG010000702.1 GCF_016429255.1 Rhizobium sp. ASV8 | reverse complement strand
CCCCCCCCCCCCCCCCCCCCCCCCCCCCCCCCCCCCCCCCCCCCCCCCCCCCCCCCCCCCCCCCCCCCCCCCCACTATTCCTCCGCCGCCTCCCACCTCTATCCCCCCCCACCACACGTCGTCGGCAGCGTCAGATGTGTATAAGAGACAGTGTCTGGCCTACTCGTCGTCTTGACTCTTCTGCAGTCTCTCCGTCTGTGCTTGCATTGACTCGCATTTATTCTCCTCGCCCGCTGCGTCTAGTCTCCAAGCTGTCTCTTATACACATCTCCGAGCCCACGAGACGGTCTATTAAATCTCGTATGCCGTCGAGAGCTTGAAAAAAGGGGGGGGGGGGGGGGGGGGGGGGGGGGGGGGGGGGGGGGGGGGGGGGGGGGGGGGGGGGGGGGGGGGGGGGGGGGG
>NZ_JAELUG010000701.1 GCF_016429255.1 Rhizobium sp. ASV8 | reverse complement strand
AACAAAATTCCTAGCTCAATAATTTCCGAGAACAGTTCTTCAGTCACTTTCAAGCCCCGGACTCGTTTACGAGTGAACCAACAAGCCAATTTCAGCAGCATACGCGAGCGACCATGAACGCAATCTGGGAAGAGGATGCCGCTTCCGGCAACGGAGGTAGAGAAATGATTGAGGCACTGAGGGATGCGTTTCGCTGTGTCCACCATGACGGTGATTTCGGCTCCGTGGAAGAATATTTGCAGTTTCGCCGATTAAACGTGGGGGCCCGGTAAGTGTAACAACGAGTGCCAGCAACTATATCCAAGGAACCCCCAAAATGCTGACGTCGGAAAACAAAACAGGTTTGTCATTGCCGCAGCCAAATTCACGATCAAATCGAGTGTAGACGTGAAGGATCCGCGG
>NZ_JAELUG010000700.1 GCF_016429255.1 Rhizobium sp. ASV8 | reverse complement strand
CCCCCCCCCCCCCCCCCCCCCCCCCCCCCCCCCCCCCCCCCCCCCCCCCCCCCCCCCCCCCCCCCCCCCCCCCCCCCCATCTCCACGCAGACGACGGAAAACGAGATTTAATAGACCGTCTCGTGGGCTCGGAGATGTGTATAAGAGACACATTTTCACCTGGTTCCACCACAATATCATGTATGATGTAGATTCATTCTTCAACAACAATGTTAGAGGTCAGTCAGCCGATGAGACGATCCACTCTGGGTCTGTCTCTTATACACATCTGACGCTGCCGACGACGTGTCGTGGGTGTAGGTGTAGGGGGGGGGGGGGGGGGGGTAGGGGGGGGGGGGGGGGGGGGGGGGGGGGGGGGGGGGGGGGGGGGGGGGGGGGGGGGGGGGGGGGGGGGGGGGGGGG
>NZ_JAELUG010000073.1 GCF_016429255.1 Rhizobium sp. ASV8 | reverse complement strand
GAGCGGTGTGCTGGTGTCCGTGCTTGCCTATTTTCCCTTCCTCTATTTGCCCGTTGCCGCTGCCCTGCGCCGGCTCGATCCGGCGATCGAGGATGCGGCGGCGTCGCTCGGCCTTGGCCCCTGGCGCGTTTTCTTCCGGGCAGTCCTGCCGCAGCTTCGCCTCGCCATTTGCGGCGGCTCGCTACTGATCGGCCTGCATCTTCTGGCGGAATACGGTCTCTACGTGATGATCCGCTTCGACACTTTCTCGACCGCGATCGTCGACCAGTTCCAGTCGGCCTATAACAGCCCTGCCGCCAATATGCTGGGTGGGGTTCTGGTCTTCTGCTGCCTGCTGCTGCTCGGCATCGAGGTGCTTGTGCGTGGCAATGAGCGCTACGCGCGTGTCGGTTCCGGCGCCGCCCGTCCGGCGGATCGCCGCCGTCTGGGTTGGTTCGTCGCTCCCGCGGTCGCGCTGCCGGTCATAACGGCTGTGCTGACGCTCGGTATTCCCTTCGTCACTTTGGCGCGCTGGCTCTATCTCGGTGGCACCGGCATCTGGCGGATCGATACCGTCGGCTCCGCCCTGCTGCAGACTATCGTTCTTGCGATGGCAGGCGGTCTTCTCACCACCATTGCCGCGACCCCCATGGCCTGGCTGTCCGTGCGTGCGCCGGGCCGGCTGCAGCGCATTCTCGAGGCTTGCCACTATTATGTCGGTTCGCTGCCGGGCGTCGTCGTTGCCCTGGCGCTGGTGTCGATCACCGTCCGCCTGATCCTGCCGCTCTACCAGACCTTTGCGACGCTGTTGCTCGCCTATGTCTTGCTGTTTCTGCCGCGCGCCATGGTCGGTCTGCGCGCCAGTATCGCCCAGGCGCCTGTCGAGCTGGAGCGTGCCGCAATGGCGCTCGGCCGCACGCCGGCGCAAGCCGTGCGGCAGGTCACGATGCGTCTTGCCGCTCCCGGCTTTGCCGCCAGCGTGGCGCTCGTCGCACTTGGCATCACCAACGAGCTGACGGCGACGCTGATGCTTTCTCCCAACGGCACGCAAACGCTGGCAACGAAATTCTGGTCGCTGACCAGCGAAATCGATTATGTTTCTGCAGCACCCTACGCCTTCATGATGGTTGTCCTGTCGCTGCCGCTCACCCTTCTCCTTTATGTGCAATCCAAGCGAACGGCCGGACAATGACCTTTCTGGCGATCAAGAATGTAAGCAAGCGCTACGGCCCCGTGCGTGCCTTGAACAATATCGACCTCACCGTTGCCGCCGGCAGCCGTACCGCTATCGTCGGCCCGTCCGGTTCCGGCAAGACGACGCTGCTGCGTATCATCGCCGGCTTCGAGGTTCCCGATGCGGGGCAGGTGGTGCTCCACGGCGAAACTCTGGCGGATGGCGAAGCCATCGTGCCTGCCCATCGTCGCGGTATCGGTATCGTCGCTCAGGACGGCGCGCTGTTTCCGCATCTGAGCGTGGCCGAGAACATCGGGTTCGGCATGGAGCGCGGCGCACGCGACCGCGATCAGCGCATCAACGCCCTCATCGATATGGTCGAGCTTGATCGCGGCATGCTTGATCGTCGTCCTCATCAGCTTTCCGGCGGTCAGCAACAGCGCGTGGCGCTGGCGCGCGCGCTCGGCCGCAAGCCGAGATTGATGCTGCTCGACGAGCCTTTCTCAGCGCTTGATACCGGCCTGCGCGAAAACATGCGGAAGGCCGTCGCCCGTGTGCTGCAAATCGCTGGCATCACCGCCGTCCTGGTAACGCATGATCAGGCCGAAGCCTTGTCTTTCGCGGATCAGGTTGCCGTCCTGCGCGAAGGCGCGCTCATACAGGCGGGAACGCCGCAGGCCCTTTATCTCAGCCCCACAGACCGGGAAACGGCACTCTTCCTCGGCGATGCCATCGTTTTGCCGGCCGATCTCGACAATGGATCCGCCAAGTGCATCCTCGGGCACATCCCGGTCGATGCCGAAAACCGGCAGGGGCGCAGTGAGATCATGCTGCGTCCCGAGCAATTGCGCCTTGCCGCCCTCGACGAGGCCGGTGCGAATGCAGCCTGCATCGGCAAGGTAGCCGATATCGAATTCGGCGGCGCCATCTGCACGGTGACGGTGGTTCTCTCCAATGCCAACGGTTCGGAAACATTGAACATCAAGAGCTCCGGTGTCGGCTTGCCCGATATCGGCAGCATGGTATCCGTGAGCGTTCTCGGAAAGGCGCACGTCTTCAACAAGCTCGACGCCTGAGCGTCATTTGGGTTGAAGCGGGCGGCGCTTTGGGGAAGATAGGGCACGCCGTCATCGTGCTCCATATCGAAGGAACGCCCATGTCTTTGCCTGAAGAGATCGCCCCGGATCTCCCTTTCCTCACGTCGCTTCGCCGCAATCTTCACGCCCATCCGGAACTCGGTTTCGAGGAGGAGCGTACCAGCGATATCGTCGCGACCCTGTTGGAAGAAGCGGGGCTCAAGGTGCACCGTGGCCTCGGCAAGACCGGCGTTGTCGGTACGCTGCAGGTTGGCAACGGCACGCGCAGCATCGGTCTTCGCGCCGATATGGACGCGCTGGCCATGCCGGAGAAGGCCAATCGTCCTTATAAATCCACCATTCCCGGCAAGATGCATGCCTGTGGGCATGATGGCCATACGACCATGCTCATCGGTGCCGCCCGTCATCTCGCGGCGAAGCGCGGCTTTTCGGGAACCGTGCATTTCATCTTCCAGCCAGCCGAAGAGGGCCGTGGCGGCGCCAAGCGCATGGTGGACGAAGGCTTCTTCGACCTGTTTCCCTGCGATGCCGTCTATGGCCTGCACAACATGCCCGGTCTCGATGTCGACGAGATGGCCGTCGTCGAAGGGCCGCAGCTTGCCTCGTCGGATACGTGGCACGTCACCTTTCGCGGCACGGGCACGCATGGCGCCAAGCCGCATCTCGGCAAGGACCCGATCACCGCGACGGCGACGTTCCTGTCGTCGCTGCAAACCATTGTCGGCCGCGTCGTCGATCCGCTGCAGCCAGCGGTGGTCAGCGCCTGCTCGCTGCAGGCCGGCGACCCCAATGCGCTGAATGTCATCCCTGACACCGTCGAGATCGGCGGTACGGCGCGGGCCTATGCGCCCGAAGTTCGCGATCAGCTCGAACAGGAGATTGGCCGGCTGGCGCAGGGTACGGCGGCCATGTACGGAATAGCGGCCGACTATCGTTTCGAGCGCCGCATCCCGCCGGTCATCAACGATCCGGATGCCACCGCACGGGCACTGAAAGCCGCTAGTGCGGTGTTCGGGGAGAAGGCGCGAACCCGCTTCCCGCCGTCGACCGCGGGCGACGACTTCGCTTTCTTCGGCCAGAATGCGCCGGGATGCTATGTCTGGCTCGGCAACGGTCCGGCGATCGACGGCGCGTTGCATCACAATACGGCCTACGATTTTGCCGATGACGCGATTGGCTCCGGCGTGGCCTTCTGGACGACTCTGGTGGAGCAGGAGCTGAGGGACGAGGGCTAAGGCAGCGCTCGCTCTTTCGTCGTCATATCCGGGTTGGCGTCAGGCAGCCGCCTGACGCAGCGCGTCGAAAATGATCGTGCGCGCCTTCTCCACATCGATCTCTGCGGCGAAATGCGCGTTGAACGCACCATGCGAGGCGCGCGTCTCGACGACGGTGCGGCCGCGCGTGTGCTGACCATGCAGCTCGGCGTCGATGCGGGCGTGGCGAAGCTCGGCAATCTCCGGAGCGACGAAGATGGCCGCTGCCGTCGGATCGTAGATTGCCATGGCCGGCCGGCCGCGGCTGATGGCGATAGTGACGTAGCCTTCCAGCAGATCTGCGAGCAGTTGTGCCTTTTCGCCGGCAGTCTGGCGCAGACGCATGACATCGTCCGGCCATGCCAACACTTTTCGGCAGATGTCGAGATCGACCATGCGCAGTGGCAGACCATGTGCGAGCACGATTGCCAATGCCTCGGGATCGGCAAAGGCGTTGAACTCGGCGGAGGCCGTGTGGTTGCCGGAGGTCACGCCGCCGCCCATCCAGGTCAGCTCGTCGATGCGGGCGGCGAGGTCCGGCCGCGCCAGCGCCAGGGCGGCGATATTCGTCAGCGGACCCAGCGCCAGCATGCGCTTCGGCCCCTTGCCGTCGCCAAGCCAGTCACACAGCGCAGCAAAGGCGTCGCTGAAAGGAAGCGGGTCGGCCGACGGCAGGCTCCTGCCGGTCGTGGGGATGCCGTTCTGTCCAAGAATGCTCTGTGCCGTTTCCAGCTTGCACAGAACGGGCAGTTCGCGGCCGGTATGGATGGGGAATGTCCAGTCGAAGACGGCTGTGGCGCTTGCGGCATTATCACGGACGTGGGCAAGCGGCGCGTTGCCGCTCACCAGCGAAACGCCGTCGATGGTCAGATTCGAATGCGCAACCACCAGAATGGCGGCGATGTCATCGAACCCCATGTCGGTGTCGATCCAGATTCCCATGGTCTATCTCATAGATTTGGCCGAGCGATCAGCTGTTGCCCGTATTGAAGGCCGCCGAGGCGGAGTAGGTGCAGGAGGGCGCGCAAAGTGACCTGCGCGCCCTCAATCCATCGATTAGACAGCTAGCGCGTCCAGCACGCGGATCCAGGAGCGGATGCCCTTGTGGTAGGAGCGCAGCTCATATTTCTCGTTGGGCGAATGGATGCGGTCGTCGGAGAGGCCGAAGCCGATGAGCAGCGATTCCATGCCGAGCATCTTCTGGAAATCGCCGACGATCGGGATCGAGCCGCCCATGCCGATGACGATGGCGGGCTTCGGCCATTCGCTGGAGAGGGCGTTCCTTGCCTTGGTCAGCGCCGGTGAATCGTAGGAAAGCTGGATGGCCGGCGAGCCGCCATGCTCGTGGAATTCCACCGAGCAATCGGCAGGGATCTTCGAGCGGACATAGGCGCGGAAACTCTCGCGGATCGCCGCCGGATTCTGCTGGCCGACGAGACGGAAGGAGACTTTGGCCGATGCCTTGGCGGCGATCACGGTCTTGAAGCCCGCGCCTGTATAGCCGCCCCAGATGCCGTTGACTTCGGCCGTCGGCCGCGCCCAGGTGAGTTCCATCACCGAGCGGCCCTTTTCGCCCGAGGGGATCGACAGTCCGACTTCGCCGAGGAAGTCTTCGTCCGTCAGTCCCAGCTTTTCCCAGGAAGCCTTGATGTTGGATGGCGTTTCCTCGACACCCTCATAGAAGCCAGGAAGTGTCACGCGTCCGGTCTCGTCATGCAGGCCGGCAAGAATATCGGTGAGGATGTGGATCGGGTTGGCCGCAGCGCCGCCGAACACACCCGAATGCAGGTCGCGATCGGCTGCGGTGATGACGATCTCCTCTCCGACGAGCCCGCGCAGGCCGGCGCAGATCGCAGGCGTATCGCCGTCCCACATGCCGGTATCGCACACCAGCGCGAAATCGGCCTTCAGCTCGGCGGCATTGGCTTCGAGGAAAGGCTTCAGCGAAGGCGAGCCGGATTCCTCTTCACCTTCGAACAGGATGGAGATGCGCACAGGAAGCGCACCGTTGGTTTCCTTGTAGGCACGCACGGCTTCGACGAAGGTCATCAGCTGGCCCTTGTCGTCGGAGGTGCCACGGCCGGTCAGGATCTTGCGGCCATCGCCCATGTCCTTGATGGCAGGCGCAAAGGGATCGCTTTCCCAGAGTTCGATGGGATCGACCGGCTGCACGTCGTAGTGGCCATAGAACAGCACATGCGGTGCGTCGGCACTGCCGGCGTCGTGATGGGCGACCACCATCGGATGGCCGGGCGTGTCGCGCACCGATGCCGTGAAGCCCAGCGAGTTCAGATAGGCGACCAGCCATTCTGCTGCCTTGCGGCATTCCGCCTTGTAGTCCGGATCG
Source organism: Rhizobium sp. ASV8 (assembly GCF_016429255.1). Classification (GTDB taxonomy): domain Bacteria; phylum Pseudomonadota; class Alphaproteobacteria; order Rhizobiales; family Rhizobiaceae; genus Rhizobium. The sequence goes on along the minus strand of NZ_JAELUG010000073.1, from coordinate 29,230 downwards.
GTCGAGATGGACTTGATACGGAGCAGTTCGAAAAGGTTGTCGAGGCTGGACGGGAGGTTCTGATCGGCACGGTCGAGAACGGGCGATATATCGGTCATATCCGACTCCTTACATGAAATTTGGCGGGACGATAGACCAAAGCCAGGCGGGTTTCGAGGAGTCAAAACCGAAAATTTACCTTAGCTTGTTTCATCAAGACTAGGTGTTCGTTTACGTGCATAGTTGCTCATGTAATTTACAAGTTATTTAGACTATTTGAAATAACGTCAATCTAGAGGCGTATTCTGGGGACACCAAATGTTTTCAGTGATTGCATGCATTCGCGACGATCATGATATCAGGCTGATTTTTGTTGCAGCGTTCATCTGCTTGATGGGCAGCCTTGCCACTATGTTGCTTTTCGCGCGTGCGCAGGAATGCCGGTCTCATCAGCGCCGCTATTGGATCACCGCTGCGGCCTTTGCGAGCGGCATCGGCATATGGGCGACGCATTTCATCGCCATGCTGGCATATCAGGGTAGCATCCCGATCAGCTACACCGTTTCGCCGACGGTGCTTTCGATGGTGTTTGCAATTCTCGGCTCATGGCTCGCCATCTCCGTTGCGTTCGAGTGGGACAATTCAATTTCCTTCGCCTTTGGCGGCGTGTTGATGGCGTGCGGTATCGGCGCCATGCACTTCACCGGCATGCAGGCCATAGAAACCTCGGCCAAGCTCTCCTACAGCCTGCCACGTATTGGCGCGTCCGTTGCCATCGGTGTCGTTTTTGCTGCACTGGCCTTTCTCGCCTTTCGTAGGCTTCATCGCGTCGGACGCATCGTCATCGGTGCGCTTCTGCTGGTATTGGCGATATGCTCGCTACACTTCACGGCAATGAGCGGCGTCACGCTGACGCTGGAGGCGGACCTGCCGACAGAGGCGCTTGCCATCGACCGGAGCATCCTCGCCAGCATCGTCCTGGCCGCGGCAACGGCGCTGATCCTGGCCTCTCTCGGTGCGATCTTCATCGATCGCCATCTCACCGATCTGCGAGGCTTTGCCAATGCGTCGCTGGAAGGGCTGCTGGTTCTTCGCGACGGCCGGATCATCGATGCGAACGAGCGTTTCTTCACCATTTCCGGATGGTCCACCCAGCAAGTTGTCGGCGCGGTCCCGGAAGCTTTTCTCACGCTCGATCTGGATGCCTGCGCCGAATCGGCCATTCCGCTTGAGACCACGCTCTCCGGTCGCGACGGCAAGGCCATCCCTGTCGAAACCGTGATCCGCTCCATTACCTATCGTGGCCACGAATGCAGCGTACTCGTTGTGCGCGACCTCACGGAACGGCGTCAGGCCCAGCAGATGATCGAGCATCTTGCTCATCACGACATATTGACGGACCTTCCCAACCGCTCGCTGTTTGACCAGCGCATGCGCCAAGCGCTGCAGATGGCAAACCGCAAGCACGGTGAGGTCGCGATCTTCTGCTTGGATCTCGACCGGTTCAAGGCCATCAACGACGTCTTCGGTCACGCCGAAGGCGACCGCCTTCTTTGCAGGGTTGCCGGCATCCTGCAGCGTGTGGCCGAGGAAGGCGATACGGTCGCGAGACTCGGCGGCGACGAGTTCGCCATCATCCAGCCCATGCGCCAGCAGCCCGAAGCGGCCGCGCGCCTTGCCGAGCGCATTCTGGTGGAATTCGCCACGGAGATGGACACCGCCCGTGATCCCACGGCCGTTGGCGTCAGCCTCGGCATCGCGATCTATCCGCGCGACGGCGCCGGTGCCGAGCAGCTTTACGCGAACGCGGATACTGCGCTCTATCGCGCCAAGCGCGCCGGCCGCGGTCACGCCTGCTTCTTCGACGCGGAGATGGACAAGGCCGCGCGCATGCGCCGGCAACTCGAGAGCGATCTGCGTCAAGCCATCCTGCGCAAGCAGCTCTATCTCGACTACCAGCCGATCTACGATGTCGGCAGCGATAGCGTCAGCGGATACGAAGCTCTGTTGCGCTGGCGGCATCCGGATCGCGGGATCATCGAACCTGAGACCTTCATTCCCATCGCCGAGGAGAGCGGATCGATCGCGGCAATCGGCGAGTGGGTGCTGGAACAGGCGTGTCAGGAAGCGGTGCGCTGGCGTCAGCCCGCGAGCGTCGCCGTCAATCTATCTCCGCTGCAATTCATGATCCCGACGCTCTATGACCAGATCGAGCGCATCTTGCGGAAAACCGGCCTCGATCCGCAGCGGCTGGAGCTTGAGATCACGGAAGCGGCTTTGATGCGCGAACGTACGGCGGTCCTTGCGACGCTGCAGCGGCTGCACCGGCTTGGCATCCGGGTGGTCATGGACGATTTCGGCACCGGCTTTTCTTCGCTCAGCAATCTGCGTGCCTTCCCCTTCGACAAGATCAAGGTCGATCGCAGCTTCACCGGAGCCCTCGAACACGATCCGGCGGCGCGCTCGATCGTCCGCGCCATCATTGGCCTCGGGCATAGTTTGAACATGCCCGTGGTGACCGAAGGCGTGGAGACGGAAATCCAGCGTCGCATTGTCATCGAAGAGGGGTGTGCCCAACTTCAGGGGATCTTCTTCGGCAAGCCCGACATCGGGCCGAGCCAACAGTTTCCCGACATGGACCGGGCAGCGGGATGAGCATGAAGCGTTCCGTCTCTGACAGAGTGACGGAAACGCCCGATCTTCCAGTTCTTCCTGTTGCGTAGCAAAGCGCGCTTCCGCGCGCTTTTCCCTGCAAGTGCTTCAGAGATGCTTGGCGTTGTCCAGGATGCGCCGGATATATTCCAGCAGCAGTTCGCGTTCGAAATTACGGAAGTCCTTGAGAAGCTCGGAATCGGTCGCCATCGCCGCCTCGATGGCCTCGGCTCTCATATCGCTTGCCTTGGCCGTCAGGAAGATCAGTTGCGCCCGTTTGTCCGAAGGATGCGGGCGACGTTCCACCAGCCCGTCGCGTTCCATGCGAGACAGCGTATTGGCCATTGTCGCCTGCTCGATGTCGACCCGCTCCAGCAATTGCTTCTGCGTCAGCCCGTCTTCGGACCACAGTTCCAGCAGGATTGGAAACTGTCCCGGCGAGAAACCGAGCTTACTCGCCCGTTGCAGCAACGAGCGACCAAATACCTTCGCCAACTGGCTGGCAAGGTAGGCTGCGGATTCCATCCGATTAAATCCCATGATTGCAAGTATGCCGAGGATTCCGAAGCAAGACAATCAGCAAATCTTGGGTAGGGATCCACTGGAAATCCTCAACTTCCGCTACGATTTATAAACGCAAAAGTTGCATTTATATCATGAAAAAGCCGCCATGGCCTGGAGGGCGCCATGGCGGCTCGAAAAAGGGGGACAAAGGCCCGGAGAGGGGATAGGCCTTTGTCCGAGTCTGACGTGGCGGGGGACAGGCCGGTTGTCAGACCCTCGGCGTATCAATCGCCGGTGAGTAACATTTGTGGTTCCAAATGTGGTTTTTCAAGGGAATGCTCAGATTAGATTGATTAAAACTTAGTAACGTTTGAGTGAGAGATCCGGCGTTCTCGTCGGGCTGCAAAACCAGAACTTTATATGGACGTTGGAGGTGCGCCACGCTATCCATGTCACCATGAAAAAAGGTGATCATCTCTTCCTCGTCGACGGCTCCGGTTTCATTTTCCGGGCCTTTCACGCCCTGCCGCCGCTGACGCGCAAGTCGGATGGATTGCCTGTCGGCGCCGTCTCCGGTTTCTGCAACATGCTGTGGAAGCTGCTGACCTCGGCGCGCGATACTTCGGTCGGGGTCACACCGACGCATTTCGCCGTTATTTTCGACTATTCCTCAAAGACTTTCCGCAAGGAGATCTTTCCGGAATACAAGGCAAACCGCTCCGCACCGCCGGAGGAGCTGATCCCGCAATTCGGGCTCATCCGCGAGGCGACACGCGCCTTCAACCTGCCCTGCATCGAAACCGACGGTTTCGAGGCCGACGATATCATCGCCACCTATGCCCGCCAGGCAGAGGCAGCGGGTTCCGACGTGACGATCATCTCCTCTGACAAGGATCTGATGCAGCTCGTCACGCCCATGGTCCATATGTACGACAGCATGAAGGACAAGCAGATCGGCATTCCCGACGTTGTCGAGAAATGGGGCGTGCCGCCGGAAAAGATGATCGACCTGCAGGCCATGACCGGCGATTCGGTCGATAACGTCCCCGGCATTCCGGGCATTGGCCCGAAGACGGCAGCGCAACTGCTCGAAGAATTCGGCGATCTCGATACGTTGCTGGCTCGTGCCGGTGAGATCAAGCAGCAGAAGCGTCGCGAAAACATCATCGCCAACGCCGAACTTGCCCGTATCTCTCGCCAGCTGGTGACGCTTAGAACCGATGTGCCGCTGGAGCTGCCGCTCGACGCCCTCGTGCTTGAGCCGCAGAACGGCCCGAAGCTGATCGGCTTCCTGAAGGCGATGGAATTCACCTCGCTCACCCGACGCGTCGCCGATGCGTGCGATTGCGATCCGGCGGCGATCGAGCCATCCGTCGTCAAGGTCGAGCTGGCTGACAGCGCGCATGGCCCGGATCTGGAGGTTGGTGAAAATGTCGATCTCGTTGCCGGCAGCGAACAGTCCGCCGAAGGAGCCGCCGGTCCGGCACAGGCGGCAAAGCCGCGCCTGGCCGTAGAGGGGCTGAGCGAACCGACCGATCTCGCCAATGCGCGCGCCGCAAGCTTTGCCACGGCACCGATCGATCATTCGAAATATGTGACCATCCGCGATGTCGCCACGCTCGATCAGTGGATCGCCGATGCGCGTGAAACCGGCATCGTCGCCTTCGACACGGAAACGACGTCGCTCGATGTGATGCAGGCCGAAATCGTTGGCTTCTCGCTGGCGATTGCCGATAACCGCAACGATCCCACGGGTGGTTCTATCCGCGCCGCCTATGTGCCCCTCAGCCACAAGACCGGCGTCGGTGATCTGCTCGGCGGCGGCATGGCCGAAAATCAGATCCCGCTTGCGGATGCCCTGGCGAGATTGAAGGTGCTGCTTGAGGATGCTTCCATCCTCAAGATCGCGCAGAACCTGAAATACGACTACCTCCTGATGAAGCGTTACGGCATCGAGACGAAGTCTTTCGACGATACGATGCTGCTGTCCTATGTGCTCGATGGCGGCTCCAACGCCACGCACGGCATGGACAGCCTCTCCGAGCGGTGGCTTGGCCACAAGCCGATCGCCTACAAGGACGTGGCCGGCAGCGGCAAGTCCAACGTCACCTTTGATCTCGTCGATATCGACCGCGCTACGGCCTATGCCGCCGAGGACGCAGACGTGACGCTGCGCCTCTGGCTGGTGCTGAAGCCGCGGCTTGCGGCAGAGAAGCTCTCTGCCGTCTACGAGCGTCTGGAACGGCCGCTCGTGCCCGTGCTCGCCCATATGGAGGAGCGCGGCATCACCATCGACCGGCAGATCCTGTCACGCCTTTCCGGCGAACTAGCGCAGGGCGCGGCTCGGCTGGAAGACGAGATCTACACGCTCGCCGGCGAACGTTTCAACATCGGTTCGCCGAAGCAGCTCGGCGATATCCTCTTCGGCAAGATGGGGCTGGCCGGCGGCAGCAAGACCAAGACAGGCCAATGGTCGACGTCGGCGCAGGTGCTGGAAGACCTGGCGGCGGCAGGCTTCGATCTGCCGCGCAAGATCGTCGACTGGCGTCAGCTCACCAAGCTGAAATCCACCTATACCGACGCTCTGCCGGGTTACGTCCATCCGCAGACGAAGCGGGTCCATACCTCATACTCACTGGCATCGACCACGACCGGGCGTCTGTCTTCCTCCGAACCGAACCTGCAGAATATTCCGGTGCGCACCGCGGAAGGCCGCAAAATCCGCACCGCCTTCATCTCGACACCGGGCCACAAGCTGGTTTCGGCCGATTACAGCCAGATCGAACTGCGCGTGCTGGCGCATGTCGCCAATATCCCGCAGCTGAAGCAAGCCTTCGAAGACGGCATCGACATTCATGCGATGACGGCCTCCGAGATGTTCGGCGTGCCGGTAGAGGGCATGCCGAGCGAGGTGCGCCGTCGCGCCAAGGCGATCAACTTCGGCATCATCTACGGTATTTCGGCCTTCGGCCTCGCCAACCAGCTCTCCATCGAGCGTTCGGAAGCGAGCGATTACATCAAGAAGTATTTCGAGCGCTTCCCCGGCATTCGCGACTATATGGACAGCACCAAGCAGACAGCGCGCGACAAGGGCTATGTCGAGACGATCTTCGGTCGCCGTATCCACTTTCCCGAGATCCGGTCCTCCAATCCGTCCGTCCGCGCGTTCAACGAGCGCGCCTCGATCAATGCGCCGATCCAAGGCTCGGCTGCCGATGTCATCCGCCGGGCCATGATCAAGATGGAGCCGGCACTGGCCTCGGCCGGGCTTGGCGATCGCGTCCGCATGCTCTTGCAGGTACACGACGAACTGATCTTCGAAGTCGAGGACGCCGATGTCGAACGCACGACGCCGGTTATCGTCTCGGTCATGGAAAACGCCGCGATGCCGGCGGTTGACATGGCCGTGCCTTTGAAGGTCGACGCGCGCGCCGCCAACAATTGGGATGAGGCGCACTGAGCTGGAACAAGCTAAGCGCGAACGAGCCCAGGCCCACGTCGGAAGAGATGGTGGCAGTCGCCCTGTCGACGCTCGGCAGGATGCCGATATATGGAACGAGAGTTGTTCCGCCTGACGGCGGAAACATCAGCTGGTTTTTCCATTGTGGGGAATCCTCGGACGCCGAGGATTTCTATCAGCCGGTTCACGCCCAACACTTGAACGAGATGCTGCCGCTCGTCGTCAAATATCTTCATCTTCCCGTGGGGACGAAATTGATTGTCGATGACCGGGGATATGAAGATGTGTGGCAGGCCGAATGACGTTCGGCCCACCAGCATCGGTGCCGGTCACTTCCGGATCAGTGCTTCCAGTGCTGAGATGATGGTGGCTTCGGCGTCTTCGAGCGTGCCGCTATTGTCGATATCGGCGACATCATAGCCGTCCTGGACGGCAAGCGTGCTGCGCTCCAGGCGCTTCAGCACGTCCTCGCGGCTTTCGCGGCCACGCGCCATCAACCGCTCGGCCAGCACTTCGCGCCGCGCCGTGACGTTGATGACCTTCAGCTTCGGAAATGCAGCCTGGAAATGGGCCAGCGCCGAACGCGAGCCGTTGGCGATGACCAGATTTCCGCGCGCAAGTTCTTCGGCGACGTCGGTCGGAATGCCGTATTTCAGGCCATGCGCCTCCCAGGAGACGGCGAATGCACCCGCCTGCTTCATGGCATCGAAATCCGCGTCGGAAACGCTTCTGTGATCTTCGTTGCCGGCATCGCTGTCGCGCGTGATGACCCGGCGGACGAAGTGGACGTCCTGCCGGCCGGCAAAATGCCGGGCGGCGAGGTTCATCAGCGTATCCTTGCCGGCACCGCTCGGGCCGACGACGACAGCAAGTGTGCCCGTTGCTGCATCCGAAAGACGATTATTAGCCGGCTCTATATCGGCGTTGGCGCTCATGCGACCCGGCGTCCTTCGCGCCAGACGGAGCGCGTAACCGGTACGCCGTGATCGCGGCGGACACGCACCAGATCGGCGCGCAGGCCCTCAGCGATACGCCCGCGATCGTCGAGGCTGACGGTCTTTGCCGGCGTTGCCGTTACCATGGCGATCGCCTGCGGCAGAGAGATGCCCTCGACTTCGTCCGCGAGGATGAAGGGGGCGTGAAGCAGGCTGAGCGGTACGTAGTCGGAGGAGAGCACGTCCAGCACGCCGAGTTCGGCCAGATCGCGCGCAGCGATATTGCCCGAGTGCGACTTGCCGCGCACGATGTTCGGCGCGCCCATCAGCACGCTCATGCCGGCGCCATGCGAAGCCTTGGCAGCATCGATGCTGGTCGGGAATTCCGCCAGGCGGACGCCGTAGTGGATGGCTTCGTCGACATGGGCAAGCGTCGCGTCGTCATGGCTGGCGACGGTGATGCCGCGCTCGGAGCAGACCTTGGAGATCGCGTCGCGGTGCGGCGTTGCGTATTTGGCCGACTCTTCCTGTCGCTTGGCGACAAAACGGGCAAAGACCTCGTCGCTCAGGCCGCGCTTCTTCTGGTAGTAGAAGATGTACTGGTCCATGGTCTGGAACTGGCGCTGGCCCGGCGCGTGGTCCATCAAAGACACCAGACGGACGTAAGGATCTTTCTCGAAGTCCTGGAAGTGATCGAGGACGTTGTCGGAGGAGACTTCGCAGCGCAGATGGATCAGGTGGTCGGCACGCAGGCGATCTTCGCGCTGCGCCGCCTGAATGGCGTCGGCCATATCGCGCATTTCGCCCTTTTCGAAGCCGCCGTCTTCATCCGAGCCCATGCGCAGGCAGTCGAACACGGTCGTGATGCCTGACGTGACGATCTGGGCGTCATGAGCCTGGATGGCCGACGTTTTGTGCCAGCGAACGCCCGGACGCGGGGAGTAATGCGCTTCGAGATGGTCGGTATGCAGCTCGACCAGGCCGGGGATGAGATAATCACCCTCGAAATCCTCGCCGATTGCGGACTTGCCTTCGGAAATGTCGGCAATACGACCGTCACGGATCAGCACCGAGCCTTCGACGATCCTGTCTTCGAGAACGATGCGGGCGTTGGAAAGGACGGTTTCTTTGGTCATGTCGGGTCTTTCATCATTGGAGCAATTCCAGCAAAAGTGCGAAGCGGTCTTGCGTTGGGAATTGCGTGAAAACAAAGAGACAGAGCATTCCCGCGACTGTGTTTGAAGCGGGTATGCTCTAGCCGCCAGCAAGCGGCAGCCAGGAGCGGACGGTAAAGGGCGCCCCACGCTCTTCTTCGACGAAGATGGCAAGGCTTGAAATGGCAAGTGGTTTGCCGGAATGGTCGGCAAAGCGCTCGCGCAGGGTCTCATGCATGTCGGCCTGACGCTCGATCGGCACGGGACCGGTCAGCGTCATATGGAAACGGAACTCGTCGTTGACATAAGGATAGCCCCAGCGCAGCAGGTGAGCGCGCTGCGGCTCCGTCAGTTCTTCCGGCTTGCGTCGTGCGATGTCACGGTCGGACAGCGGGGCGCGGAACGGCTCGAAAGTCTTGACGACACTGAAGGCAAAATCCTGCAGCGGCTGGTAGAGCGAACCCGGCACGAGCGCGAAGAACGGGCCGAGCTGGCCGAGCACCAGCTCCGGAATGGTGAAGGCCTTGGTGCGCGAGGCGAAGTCGGCAGCGACCTCGAGCAGATCGCGCTCATTCACTGATGAGGCGAGCTCGAAGGGCGCCTTCAGCGTGGCATGGAAGCCGTAGCGGCGCGGATCGGCGGTCAGTTCGGCATGGTCTTCCGGCAACGGACCCATGGCCTTGTCGGAAAAAATCTCATTGGAAAAAGCATCGCGGCCCAGCCAGCGGGCGGCAAGCGACGTCAGCGAATCGTCTTTGGGCGGCGTGAAATAGAGAGCATAGCGCAAGGCTGTATTCCTTGGAAAAATCGGCTGCGCGGGGCACTGTTGGGTGATTTGCAACAAACCGCAAGAGCAGTAAGGCCGCAGCTGGTCGAATCCGGCTAAATCCGATTCGATCACTGCGGTCTTGCCGGGCCTGCGCTACCGGATTCCCGTGACAGAATGATGATGCGTTGCGATTTTTCTCGCTATTTTTACTTGACCCTTGTCCCCATCAGACGTGAACGCAGCGCGTTGGATGCGGCGTCGAACAGGAAGACCACGATGAGGATCAGCAGCACCATGTAGGCGACGTTGGCCCAGTTGGCATTCGTGCGCATCGCTTCCCAAAGCTTGAGGCCGATACCGCCGGCGCCGACCGCGCCGATGATGGTCGCGCCTCGCACGTTCGATTCCCACTGGTAGAGCGTCTGGCTGACGATGACGGGTACGATCTGCGGCACGATGCCGTAGCGATGCACCAGGATCGTCGACGAGCCCGTGGATTTCACGCCTTCACGCGGCTTGTTGTCGATATTCTCGAGACCTTCCGAATAGAGCTTGCCGAGCGTACCTGTTTCCGTGAGGAAGATCGCGCCGCTACCGGCGAGCGGGCCGGGGCCGAATGCACGAGTCAGGAAGAGTGCCCAGATCAGCATGTCAACCGACCGCAGGAAGTCGAACAGCCGCTTCAGTACCTGGTTGAGCAGCCGGTTCGGCGTGATGTTGCGGGCGGCCATGAAGGCAAGTGGGAAAGCCGCAAGCGAACCGAGCAGCGTGCCTAGGAACGCCATCACGATTGTCTGGAAAAGCTTGGTCCAGACGTCGCCATGCTGCCAGGCACCGTTGTTCCAGATATTGTCGAAGGCCAGCGAGAGATTGGATTGATCAGGGTCCAGCCGCGGCCCGGAGACAATCAGGCTGACGACTTCGCCCGCCGGCTTGTCGAAGAAGGGCGAATGCGTGTCGAAGACGAAGTTGGCCCAACCGAGGAAACGCTTGCGGATCTTCACCCGATCCGTGGAAATGCTGACATCGCCGGCAAATCCCATATTGGCGAGGATATTGTCGTCATAGACGGTCATCCAGCTCGGAACCGGCTGCGAACCGACGATTTTCGGGGCATTGCCTGTTATGTCGATCGGAATGGTCACGCCATGTGCGGTCAGGATCGCTTGCGTCTTGGTGATCTCCACCGTGCGGCTGGTGCCGCTCACCGAAACGATCATGCTGCCGTCGGGATTGGTCGTCACCCAGTTCGGATTGGGATTGTCGCCGAGCGGCGAGAAGCGCGGATATTTGATGCTGATCTTGTCGCCGGAGATGCGGAACTCCGGCTGGACATCATAGCTGATCCATTGGCTGAGATAGATGCCGACACGTTCCCAGCGTGCGTCGGAGAGGACTTTCGGCAGGTCGAAGAACCATACGGCGTAAAAGCTGTAGAGGATGATGCCGATGAAGACCATCAGCGCCCCATAGCGCTGGCGGAAGGATCGGTGAAAGACCTCCGGATAACGCGCTTCGATTTCCTGCATACGGCCAGCGTCGATGACGGACATGGGGAACCTCAATGCTGCAGAAGGAAGGCGTGCTCGCCGACGAGACGGCGGCGGAGCCATGCGGAAAACTGGTCGACGACGATGATCGTCGCGAAGAGGAGTAGCATCAGCGCCATAGTCTTGGCGCCGAAGCCGCGCGAGATTGCAAGCTTCAGCTCCTCGCCGATACCGCCGCCGCCGACGGCGCCGATGATGGTGGAGGCGCGGACATTGATTTCCAGGCGCAGCAATGCATAGGACATGAAATTCGGCAGGACTTGCGGCAGGGCGGCGAAGCGAACGCGCTCCGTCCAGCTTGCGCCGACGGCGCGCATGCCTTCATCCGGCTTCATGTCGATGTTCTCGACCACTTCGTAGAACAGCTTGCCGAGCGCGCCGATCGTATGAAGGCCGACGGCGATGATGGCCGCGATCGGGCCGATCGACAGGATGGCGGAAAACAGGCCGGCAATGACGATTTCCGGGAAGGCGCGCAGCAGTTCCATGATGCGCTTGGCGATCAGGCGGATCGGATGCGAGGGAGACAGGTTACGTGCGGCGAAGAAGGCGAGGGGCACCGCGAAGACGAACCCGACGATGGTCGAGACCAGCGCGATGTTGATCGTGACGAGCATCAGCTCGAAATATTCAGGGATATAGAAATCGCCCCAGACATAGACACGGCCGAGCGGGAAGTTGAACTCCTCGCCGCCGGCGCCGTTTGCGCCGTTGGGGCTCGGCAGATCGAATAGCGCGCGATAGACGTCAGCCCAGTCCTTGGGAATAAGCCAGCTGACGAAATCGAACAGATGCGGCAGGCGCTCGAAGAAATGGCCGGCATTGCTTTCATCGGCGAAGCGAACCGAACTGACGAAAGCAACGAGCAGAATGATCAGGCCGATCCCGGTGTAAAGGCGGCGGCGGGCCACCATCTTTGTCCAGGCGTCGCCGATCTCCTTCGCGCTTTGCGGCGCGCTCTGCATGTTCGGGTGCGTATCGGCAATCGTCATGAAATCCTGCCTTTGTGAATAGCAAAAGGGCGGCCGTTGCCGGCCGCCCAGTCATCGGAACGCGGATTAGCCGCCGATAGCAGCCTTACGAACGTCGATAACGGCGTTGTAGAAATCCGGGGTAACCTTGACGTAGCCCTTGAAGTCGCCGCCTTCGATGGCGTTGAAGCACTTGGCGTCCGTGGTCGGCAGCTTCAGGAAGAAGTCGGCCAGCTTGGCCTGCCATTCGGTGCCCAAAGCATTGCGAACGACGAGCGGGCCGTTCGGGATCAGCGGCGAGCGCCATACTTCGACGAGCTTGTTCGGGTCGACGGTGCCCTTGTCCACAGCCTTGCGGAACGTGCCGGAGGTGAAGCCGTCCTTGAAATCGCCGATGCCCGAGGAGTCGTCGACAGCGACGTCGACCTTGCCGTCGTAAGCGGCGAGCAGGTTGTTCTCATGGCCGCCGTTGAACTGGGTCGAAGCGAAGAACTTGTCGTTCGGAGCGCCGGTGGTCTTCGGAATCTGCGTCAGCGGAACGAGGTAGCCCGAGGTGGAGTCCGGATCGGCGTAGCCGAGCTTCTTGCCCTTGGCGTCGGCGATCGTCTTGATGCCGGAGGACTTGAGAGCGAGGCCGATCGAGTAGTAGCCGGTCGCGCCGTCGGTCTGCTGCGTGGTCAGGATCGGGGTAACGGCCTTCGGGTCCTTGATGGCGACGGCTGCGTAGCCGGAAGCGCCGAGTTCTGCGAAGTCGAGCGTGCCGCCGAGCAGACCCTGGATAACGCCGTTATAGTCGGCAGCCGGGAACAGCGAAACCTTCTCGAAACCGAATTCCTTCTTCAGGTGGTCGGAGAGGCAGGCGTAGTTGCGCAGGCGGTCGGCTTCGTTTTCGCCGCCGAGAATGCCGACGCGGAATTCCTTGAGATCTGCAGCGTTTGCGCCGCCAACGAGCGCGAGAAGCGCCGTAGCCGCAAGAAGAGTCTTCTTCAACATTGGGTTCGTCTCCTGATTAACCGGTGTCCCCGGATGCCTTCGGTCTAGAAGAAATGTGCCCTTGACGCGGGCTCTCGATCTCGGCCGTCCCTCTCAGAGACCGGCCAGTGCCAGCGGTTGCGGGCCGGCAGATTCGGTTGCCGCGGCTTGCGCGGCCGTGTCGGCAAAATTGATTGCCGTCGACGTCATGGTCTCGTCGATGCCGGCGCCGTCCTTGTCGGTGCCGTAGATTTCCTTGACGGCTGCAGCCGTCAGTTCGGACGCCTTGCCGTCGAAGACGACGCGGCCGGCGGCCATGCCGACGATGCGTTCGCAATAGTTGCGGGCCGTATCCAGCGTGTGAAGGTTGGTGATGACGGTGATGCCTTCACGCTCGTTGATGTCTCGCAGCGCATCCATGACGATCTTGGCGTTGAGCGGATCAAGCGAGGCGATCGGCTCGTCGGCGAGCATCATCTTCGGCTGCTGCATCAAGGCGCGGCAGATGGCAACACGCTGCTGCTGGCCGCCGGAAAGCGTACCGGCCATCTGCAATGCCGTCTGCTCGATGCCGAGGCGTTCGAGGGCGGCAATCGCTTCGATGCGCTCCTCGCGTGTAAAGACCGAAAGGAGGCTCAGCACGGTCGAGCGTTGGTTGAGCCGGCCAAGCATGACGTTGGTGAGTACGTCGAGGCGCGGAACGAGGTTGAACTGCTGGAAGATCATGGCGCAATCGCGCTGCCAGCTGCGCAGCGCGCGGCCCTTGAGCTTCGAGACCTCGACACCGGAGAAATGGATGGAGCCGGAGCTCGGATCTGCCAGGCGGTTGATCATGCGCAACAGGGTCGACTTGCCGGCGCCGGAGCGGCCGATGACGCCGACCATCTGTCCCTGGGGTATGTCCAAAGTCACGGAATCGACAGCAAGCTTGTTGCCAAACCGGCGTGAAACATTCCTGAGTTCGAACATAGTGCTTCCCTTTCGCGGCTGCCGGGCTGCAAAAAATCAGCGGTACCGGTGCTAAGAATGGGCGCATGCCCCCGCCTCGAAGGGAGTTTCGAGGGGGGTGGCGCCAACCACAAGGCAACCGATTAGTCCCGCTTCATGAAGCTCCAATGTCAGTTTTATGTAAGTGCTGTTACAATTCGTCTTGATTTGAGTTGATTAACGACCGAATGCTTCGGCTGTCCTCAGTCGTCAAATAAACCGGTAGGTAAGCCATCCATACTGACGACATTTTTCTCGCGCCAATACTCCTCAATACCATCCGGCCCCTTCGCATTGGCCCAGTTGTCGAGGCTCGGTCTTTCGCCTTCATAGCTGAAGAGCGGTACGCCAAAACCACATGAGGTCTGCACGAGATCGATATCAAGCCACACGATCTGGCGTGCGCCGAGCGGCTCGTCTCCGTCATAGTGCGTGTGTAGCAGTTCCCGGTATTCAGGCGACGGCCGGTGGATGATCCTGCCGCGGCCGTAAAGGCGCAGGATCATCGGCGGGCCTTCCATCGCGCAGAACATGATGGTCAGCCGCCCGTCGGCCTTCATATGGGCCGAGGTCTCGTTGCCGCTGCCGGTTCGGTCGAGATAGATGGCCGTGTTGGGGGAGATGATGCGCAGGCAGAGCGTTTCGCGCGGTGAGACGTTGACCCGCGAATTGGCAGCGGCGGATGCCGTGAAGAAGATGTGTTGCCGCGCGATGAAATCGCGCAGCCTGTCGTCGATACTGGAAAACTGCTTTGCCATGAAGAACTCCTCCCTCAAGCCGGGCTGGACAGATCGTCTGAGGCTGAAACGCCCGCGGGTCTCGCGCAAGCCCGGCTCGGCCGGAAAGCGTCCTCAGGCGGCGTAGCGATCCAAAAAATCTTCCGCAGACAGGGCGCGGAAGTCGGCAAGCGCCGTGCGAAGACGGTCATGGTCCCAGTCCCACCAGGCAAGCTTGTCCATGCGAGCCCCGACTTCTGCGGTAAAGCGTTCGCGGATCAGCTTGGCCGGCACGCCGCCGACGATCGTGTAGGGCGCGACGTCCTTGGAGACCACGGCGCCCGCGCCGATCACCGCACCATTGCCGACCGTCACTCCCGGCAGAATGATGGCGCCGTGGCCGATCCAGACGTCGTGACCGATGACGACGCGGTTGTCGCGCCGCCAGGTGAAGAAATCCGTCTCCATATCGGCATCAGGCCAATAGTCGGCGGCGCGATAGGTGAAATGGTGCAGTGTGGCGCGCCAGGTCGGATGGTTGGTGGCGTTGATGCGCACGGCGGCGGCGATGTTGACGAACTTGCCGATCGTCGCGCACCAGACGGCGCCATCCTGCATGATGTAGGAATAGTCGCCGATCTCGACCTCGTCGATGCGGCAGCGGTCGGAGACTTCGGTATAGCGGCCGAGGGTCGAATTGTTGACGCTGGCTGAGGAGCTTATGTAGGGCGTTTCGCCTAGCTTGCGGCTCATGCTGCTGCCTTCCTCGGCGAGAATTGCGAAACGTCGAGGATACGGCTGCCGACGGCCTCGCGCACTTCCTCGTCATGGAAGATGCCGAGAAGGGCGACACCCGCCCGCTTCTTCTGCTCGATCAAGTCGACGACGACGGCGCGGTTGCGGGCGTCGAGCGATGCGGTGGGTTCGTCGAGCAGCAGGATGGCGTGGTCTGTGATGAAGCCGCGCGCGATGTTGACGCGCTGCTGCTCACCGCCGGAGAAGGTGGCGGGCGGCAGCTGCCAAAGCTCCTGCGGCAGGTTCAGCTGTGCGAGCAGACCGGCCGCCTTTTCGCGGGCATCCGCAGCGTTTACGCCACGGGCCAGCAGCGGCTCGGCAACGACGTCGATGGCGGCGACGCGCGGCACGGTGCGCAGGAACTGGCTGACATAGCCCATGGTCTGCCGGCGAACTTCAAGCACCGTGCGCGGGTCGGCGGTGGCGAGGTCGACGATCTTGCCCTTGTGCGCGACGAGGATCTGGCCGTTGTCGACGGCATAATTGCCATAGATCATTTTCAGCAGCGAGCTCTTGCCGATGCCGGAGGGACCGCCGAGCACGACGCATTCGCCCGATGCGACCGAGAAGGAGACATCGGCGACGACTGGCAGGCGCAGGCCGTCGCGCAGGTGCATGGTGAAGCTTTTGAAAACTTCGGAAACGACGAGTGGAGTTGCCATGATACTTCCTCAGACCTGCAGGATCGAAGAGACGAGCAGTTGTGTATAGGGTTCGCGCGGATCGTCGAGCACGCGGTCGGTCAGGCCGTGTTCGATGACGTATCCGTCCTTCATCACCATCATGCGATGCGACAGAAGCCGGGCGACGGCGAGATCGTGCGTGACGATGATGGCCGACAGGCCGAGATCGTTGACGAGGCCGCGAACGAGGTCGAGCAAACGTGCCTGTACCGAAACGTCGAGGCCGCCGGTCGGCTCGTCCATGAATACCAGGCGCGGGCCGGTCACCAGATTGCGGGCGATCTGCAGGCGCTGGCGCATGCCGCCGGAGAAGGCGCGCGGCTGGTCGTCGATACGGTCGGCATCGATCTCGACCCGCTCCAGCCAGTCGATGGCCGTATTGCGGATATTGCCATAGTGGCGGTTGCCGATCGCCATAAGGCGTTCGCCGACATTGGCGCCGGCCGAAACCGTCATGCGCAGGCCGTCGGCCGGGTTCTGATGCACGAAGCCCCAGTCCGTGCGCATCAGGAAGCGGCGCTCGGCTTCGTTCATGCGGAAGAGATCGCGATAGGTCTCGTCGCGCATATGGTATTCGACGCTGCCCGTCGTCGGCAGCAGCCGGGTCGAGATGCAGTTGAGCAGCGTCGTCTTGCCGGAGCCGGATTCGCCGACGATCGCCAGCACTTCGCCGGGCCAGAGTTCGAAGGACACGTCACGGCACCCGATGCGGCTGCCGTAGAATTTCGAGATGTCCTTGACTTTCAGAAGCGGTGTATCGGTCATTCGGCAGCCTCCTTGCTACCAGGCAATCCATCGGCTGCAAGCCCATTTGGTGCCAGCATAGGGCCGACATGACCATGGGCACGGCGGTCCTCGCAGAAATCGGTGTCGGAGCAGACGAACATGCGCCCGCCCTTGTCGTCGAGGATCACCTCGTCGAGATAGACCTGCTCGGCGCCGCAAAGAGTACAGGGCTTGTCGAAGCGCTGGACCTCGAAAGGATGGTCCTCGAAGTCGAGGCTGACGACTTCGGTATAGGGCGGAACGGCATAGATCCGCTTCTCACGTCCCGCGCCGAAGAGCTGCAGGGCATCGGACAGATGCATTTTCGGATTGTCGAATTTCGGCGTCGGCGATGGGTCCATGACGTAGCGTCCCGCAACCTTGACCGGATAGGCATAGGTCGTGGCGATACGGCCGTTACGGGCGATGTCTTCGTAGAGCTTCACATGCATGAGGCCATATTCCTCAAGCGCGTGCATCTTGCGGGTCTCGGTTTCGCGCGGCTCCAGATAGCGCAGCGGCTCTGGGGTCGGCACCTGATAGACGAGCACCTGGTTCGCACTGAGCTTGGTTTCCGGGATACGGTGACGCGTCTGGATGATGGTCGCCTCTTCCGTGCGGGTGGTGACCGCCACATTGGCGACTTTCTGGAAGAAGGCGCGGATCGAGACGGCATTGGTCGTGTCGTCGGCACCCTGGTCGATGACCTTCAGCACATCCTGCGGGCCGATGATCGCCGCCGTCAGCTGAACGCCGCCGGTGCCCCAGCCGTAGGGCATCGGCATTTCGCGCGAGGCGAAGGGTACCTGATAGCCGGGGATGGCGATTGCCTTCAGGATGGCGCGGCGGATCATCCGCTTGGTCTGCTCGTCGAGATAGGCGAAGTTGTAGGTGGCGAGTTCGGTCATTCGGCTGCCTCCGTCATGGGATCCATGCCGCTGTCGCGAGCGGCCTCGAAATCGCGGCGCATCCGCCGCACCAGGTCGAGTTCGGCCTGGAAGTCGACATAGTGCGGCAGCTTCAGATGTTCGACGAAGCCGGTCGCCTGCACGTTGTCGGAGTGGGAGATGACGAATTCTTCGTCCTGTGCCGGCGCAGTGACGTCTTCACCGAGTTCGTCGGCACGCAGCGCACGGTCGACCAGCGACATAGCCATGGCCTTGCGTTCGCTCTGGCCGAAGACCAGGCCGTAGCCGCGGGTAAACTGCGGCGGCGCCTTGGCCGAACCCTTGAACTGGTTGACCATCTGGCACTCGGTCACCTGGATGCGGCCGAGCGAGACGGCAAAGCCGAGTTCCGGCACGTCGAGTTCCACTTCCACTTCGCCGATGCGGATTTCGCCGGTGAAGGGATGAGTGCGGCCGTAGCCACGCTGCGTCGAATAACCGAGCGCCAGCAGGAAGCCTTCGTCGCCGCGGGCGAGCGCCTGCAGGCGAAGATCGCGGCTCATCGGGAACTCCAGCGGCTTGCGCGTCAGATCGCCGATTTCATGATCGACCGGCATGGCGCCGTCGCCCTCGATCAACCCTTCCTGGTCGAGAATTTCAGAAACGCGCATGACGCGGCCCTCTTCGGCCGGCCGCTGCATCGGTTCGTCCACTTCCTCGTCGGTCAAAAGGCTCGGGTCGAGCAGGCGGTGCGTATAGTCGAAAGTCGGGCCGAGAAGCTGGCCGCCGGGCAAATCCTTGTAGGTTGCCGAGATACGGCGTTCGATCTTCATTGCTGCGGTGTCGAGTGGCTGGGAGTAGCCGAAGCGCGGCAGTGTCGTGCGGTAGGCGCGCAGCAGGAAGATCGCTTCGATCATGTCGCCGCGCGCCTGGCGGACGGCAAGTGCCGCCAGCGTGCGGTCATAGAGCGAGGCTTCGGCCATGACGCGATCGACGCCGAGTGCGAGCTGCTCGACGATCTGGTCGATGCCGAGCGCCGGCAGCGAACGGTCGCCGCGGCGACGATCGGCCAGCAGCCGGTGAGCATTGGCGATGGCGGCTTCGCCACCCTTTACGGCAACATACATATGTCACATCTCCGTCGCGATGATCTTGGTGGTGCGCGGCAGGCAGAGGAATTGCCGGCCGGCGGTCAGAACGAGGTCCGCACCGCGCGGGAAGAGGGCGCGATTGTCGTTCCAGATGCGAAGGAAGCTGTCCGGCAGGCCCACGGGAGCGATCATGCTGACGCCGTTGATGCCCGGGCCGGAAAGCGCCAGATCCTTGCCACCTTCGAGGCTTTCGATCTCAAGAATGATGGTCGTCGAGCGATCGGGATATTCCTGAGTGCCGATGCCGAACTGGTTGAAGGAGGACAGCGCCATGCCGGCCTCGATGAAAGCGAAGGCCGCTTCGAGCCGTTCCTGGATAATCGGCGCCCCTGTGTGGAAGCTCAGCCATTCCGGCAGGCTCGACCGACCAAGGCTGGTGGAGAGCCAGACCGGCGTGTCGTGATCGCAAAGTGTAAGCCCGATCGCGCCGGCGGCGATGCCGAGCGGCGCCGGAGGCGCGACCTCGGTCGAGATGGTCTGCAAGGTGCCGGGGCGGGCCATCGCATCCATCATCAACTTGAAGACGCTCTGCCCGTCGAAAACCGGGTCGGTGAATCCGCCCGTCAATGCATCGTTACCGAAGGTGGAGGTGGTGAGGCTCATCAGTCTTCTCCGCGAACCATGGTGAAGAAATCGACGCGCGTCGCAGCCGTCTCTTCTGCGCGCTTGCGGTCATACTCGGCGATGCGTTCGGTGACCGGCTGAAGGATAGCCTTCTCGACGAATTCCTTGGTGGCCGATTGCTGCCAGAGGGCATCGAAGATGGCCGAGAGGCGAGCCTTGTCGCGATCCGTGCCGAGCGCGTGCGCATGGCCGATCGTGCCCGATGCGAGCCGGATGGTGGCACGGGTCACCGTGACCTCACCGAGATTGAAGGGAGAACCGCCGCCGCCGATGCGTCCGCGTACCATGACGAGCCCGGTCTCCGGTCCGCGTACCGGCTGCACTGTCGGCTTGCTCGGCAATGCCTCCCACGCCGCTTCCAGTTCGTCACGCTCTGCCTGCGCCAGAAGATCTGCAACGCGCTTGCGTTCCCTCCGCTCCTGTGCGGCCGCTTCCTGCCTCTGTGCTGAATTCATCGCGTCTTCCTCTAAATGTCTATTGATATAGACAACCATACAATGTAGGTTTATATCTATTGGTGAGTCGTGACAAGCGTGTGACAGGGCGAGTGGGCGAAATGGCAGGGCAGAAGATACAGAGACAGACGGGCGTGGCGCTCTGGCGGCAGATCGCCGACCGGATTCGCACCTCGATCAACCACGGTGATTTTGACGAGACGGGCATGGTGCCGCCGGAAACGACGCTGGCGCTGCAGTTCGGCGTCAACCGGCACACGATCCGCAGCGCGCTTGGCGCGCTGGCCCAGGAGGGTATTGTCCGTGCCGTGCAGGGGCGCGGCACGCTGATCGAGCGCAAGGAGCGGCTGAGCTTCCCGATCTCCAAGCGCACGCGTTTCTCGCAGGGGATCGGCGATCAGGTGCGCGAGACCCGCAGCGTCCTGCTTGCGGCAGGCGAAGAGCCGGCAAATGTGGAGTTGGCCCAGCAGCTCAAGGTCGATGTCGGCACCCAGCTTGTGCGCCTCGAAACGCTCGGCCAGGCGGATCATCGCCCGGTGTCGCGCGCCACAAGCTGGTTTCCGGCCGATCGCTTCGGCAATATCGCGGAGATCTACCGGACGACCGGATCGATCACGAAGGCTTTTCGGGAATTAGGTGTGCCGGACTATGTGCGCGTCGTCACCGAGATCACCGCGACCCATGCCGACGAAAGCGACCTGAGCGATCTGCAGCTATCTCCAGGAGCTATCGTTCTGGTCGCGCAGGCGCTCAATGCGGATCTTGGCGATATCCCGGTGCAATATTCGATTTCCCGCTTCGCCGCCGACAGGGTGCGGTTTACAGTCGAAAACTAAGGCTGCAAAGCAATCTTCGGAAAGATCGTCCCCTCTCCCCCGCAAAAGGGGGAGAGGGCTAGGGTGGGGGCTTTTTAGCCCTGACAGATTGCGCTCAATGCGCGCCCGACATGTCGCCGAGGACTTCCTTCGAGGCGACGGTGGAATCAGCCTTGAGCTTGTAGACCATCGGCACGCCCGTCGCGAGGTTCAGCTCGAGGATCTGTGCCTTGCTCAGGCGGTCGAGAACCATCACGAGCGAGCGCAGCGAGTTGCCGTGGGCGGCGACGAGGACGTTCTGGCCGGCGAGAACGCGCGGCAGGATTTCCGTCAGGTAGTAAGGCCAGACGCGCGCGCCGGTGTCGCGCAGGCTTTCGCCGCCGGGCGGTGGGACGTCGTAGGAGCGGCGCCAGATGTGGACCTGTTCTTCGCCCCACTTGGCGCGGGCGTCGTCCTTGTTGAGACCGGAGAGATCGCCGTAGTCGCGCTCGTTCAAAGCCTGATCCTTGATGGTCTCGAGGCCGGGCTGGCCGATTTCATCGAGGATAATCTTCAGGGTGTGCTGGGCGCGGGTGAGATCCGAGGTGAAGGCGATATCGTATTTGATGCCGTAATCGGCCAGCGCCTTGCCGCCCGTCTTGGCTTCCTCGACGCCAAGCGCGGTCAGATCGGGGTCCTTCCAGCCGGTAAAGAGATTCTTCAAATTCCAGTCGCTCTGCCCATGGCGAACGAGAACGAGAGTACCGCTCATAATATTTCTCCTTGATAGAGCAATTCCAGGAAAAGTGCGTAGCGGTTTTCCGTTTGGAATTGCGAGACAATAAAAGGCTGGAGCGGATCGGCAGTTTCGTGCCGACCCGCACCTGGATCGGATCAATGTGTCGCGAGCCCGAGAACGTCGAGCATGGAATAGAAGCCGGGTTTCTTGTCGCGCGCCCAGAGTGCGGCCTGTAGCGCGCCGCGCGCAAACAGCGACCGGTCGCCGGCATTGTGCGACAATGTCAGCCGCTCGCTCTCGCTGGCGAAGATCACCGAGTGATCGCCGACCACGCCGCCGCCACGCAGGGTCGCAAAGCCGATCGTGCCGGCCGGGCGCGGGCCGGTATGGCCATCGCGGACCCGTACGGAATTGTCATTGAGATCGATGCCACGGCCCTTGGCCGCAGCCTGGCCGAGCAGCAATGCCGTACCCGAGGGTGCATCGACCTTATGGCGATGATGCATCTCCAGCACTTCGATATCCCAGTCGTTTGATGGCAGCGCACGGGCCGCCTGCTCGACGAGCACGCTCAAAAGATTGATGCCGAGGCCCATATTGCCTGACTTGACGATGCGGGCATGGCGCGCGGCTGCCTTGAACTTGGCTTCGTCCTCGTCCGAGCATCCGGTCGTGCCGATGATGTGGACGATGCGCGCCTGCGCGGCGAGGCCGGCAAAGGTGACGCTGGTTGCCGGCGTCGTGAAATCGATGACGCCTTCCGCATGGAGAAACGCGGCGAGCGGATCGTCGGTCACGGAAATGCCGATCGGGCCGAGCCCGGCGATTTCGCCGGCATCCTTGCCGATGAAGGCGGAGCCGGGACGCGCGACTGCAGCATGCAGGGTTACGCCATCAGTGGCGTGGATGAGCCGGATCAGAGCCTGTCCCATGCGGCCCGCCGCGCCAACCACCACCAGCTTCATCGCATCGTCGCTCATATCGTCTCTATCGTCTATTTGCGGGAGTTGCCGGAAGCGACCGGCCGCTGAAGGTTGTTGAGACGAGCGTAAAGGCCATTGTCGGCCTCTGCAAGCGTCTCGTGGTTGCCCTCTTCGACCACGCGGCCGTTCTGCATGACGACAATCTTCTCGGCCCGGACGACCGTCGACAGGCGGTGGGCGATCACGACGACCGTGCGGCCGCTCATGGCTTCGTCCAGCGCCTTCTGCACGGCTGCTTCCGATTCCGTATCGAGCGCCGAGGTCGCTTCGTCGAGCAGCAGGATGGGCGCATTGCGTACGAGGGCGCGGGCGATCGACAGGCGCTGCCGCTGACCGCCGGAAAGCGTCACGCCGTTTTCGCCGACCGGCGTGTCGTAGCCCTGTGGCTGCGCCATGATGAAGTCATGGGCATAGGCGTGCCTTGCAGCTTCTTCGATTTCGGCATTCGTCGCGTCCGGGCGGCCATAGCGAATATTGTCGCGGATCGAGCCTTCGAAAAGGTACGGCTGCTGCGAGACATAGGCGAGATGCTGGCGCAGCGACTGCTTGGTGATGTGGCGAATGTCCTGACCGTCGATGAAGATGCTGCCTTCTTTTGGGTCGTGGAAGCGCGGAATGAGGTTGATCACGGTCGACTTGCCGGCGCCGGAAGGACCGACGAGCGCGGTCGTCTGGCCACCTTCGGCAACGAAGCTCACATCGTCCAGAACGGCGTCGTTGCCGTAGGCGAAGCCGACGCCGCGGAATTCGATGCGAGCCTGCGTGACGACAAGCGGCTTGGCGTCGGGCAGATCGCGCTGGCGTGGCTCCATGTCGAGCAGCTCATAGATCATCCGTGCGTTGACGACGGCACGCTCCAGCTGCACCTGCAGCTTGGCGAGACGGCGCGCCGGATCATAGGCGAGCAGCAGCGAGGTGGCGAAGGAGAAGAAGACACCCGGCGACACGCTGTCATAGATCGATCGATAGGCGGCATAGGCAAAGAGGCTGGCGATCACGAAGCCGGCCACGCTTTCCATCAGCGGACCGTTGCGCTCCGAGAGGCGTGCGATGCGGTTCTGCCGGTGTTCGGCCGCGGTGATGAGCTTGTTGATCTTGCTTTCCAGCTCGTTTTCCATCGTGAAGGCCTTCACGATGGAAATGCCCTGGATCGTCTCCTGCATCGCGCCGAGCACATGGCTGTTCAATACGACCGCTTCACGGGTCGCGGAGCGCAACCGCTTGGAAATGTAGCGAAGCGCGAGGAACAGCGGTGGCGCGATGACAACGAAGGCGATGCTCAGCACCGGATCCTGGAAGATCATCACGCCGACCAGCGACACGAAGGTCAGCAGGTCGCGCGCCGTAGATGTGATCGTCAGGTTCATGACATCGCGGATACCGGAAACGTTCTGGCTGATCTGGGCGGCCAGCTGCGCGGAACGGGCCTCGCTGAAGAAGCCGACCGACAGCGTCATCAGGTGATTATAGAGCCGCCGCTGATAGCGGGCGATGATATTGTTGCCGATCTTGGAAAGGATGACCGACTGAAAATAACCGGCGAAACCGCGTGCCACGAAAACGACGAAGATGCTGCCGCAAATCAGCCAGGCATCGACGAGATTTCGATCGACGAAGGCCTTATCGATAACCCACTTCATGATGTAGGCGATATAGGCCGTCGAGAGCGCGACGAGGATCAGGCAGGTGATCGCGACGGCGTAGCCCCAGATATGATCGCGGCCGTTCTCGGCGATAATCCGCTTCAGCATGCCTGAGATGGCTTCACTGTCGACGTTGTTTTTTTGGGTATCGGGCGATTTCAAAAATCGGCGTCCTGTCTCAAACCAAGCGAGCCGCACATGGCACATGCTTTCGCGGCTCTATAAAGACTTAGGGCGGCTTTGGCTAGGGATGGCTTGCCGCGCTGGTTAAGAGCCATGTCTTGAGCTCCAGTCATTATAGGTGGAAGAGGCCCCATCCGAAAGACATCGGGCCTTTTCCCATTGTTGCGATCGGCCCCGTCAAACCGGCTTCAGGATCGCTTTGCCAACCGTTCGGCAGCCCACCGAGGCAACGTTGCCTTTCGTCCGGGGCGGCTCAACGCCGCCAGCGGCGACCGTCGGTCGCAAGGCCGAAGCTTGCGGGCTTGCGGGCATAGCTTGCAAGTCCCGACAGCGCTGCGAGCGGATGCGTCACGACATGGGTCGGGATTGTCTTCATCATCTCTGTATGCGGCGCCTTGTCTTCGAAGGCGGCGCGGAACTCCGGCTTCTGCAGCGCCGGCAGGATCTTCTGTGGAATGCCGCCGGAAAGATAGACGCCGCCGCGCGCCATGAAGATCATGGCGATATCGCCGGCGACGCGGCCGAGATAGGTGGCAAACAGCGTCAGCGTTTCCTCGGCCTGCGTGTTGGTGCCGGCAAGGGCGTGATTGGTAATGTCGGCGGGTTCCTTGAGGCTCGGCTCGATGCCATCAGCCGCACAGACGGCATGATAGAGGTTCTGAAGCCCGCGGCCGCAGATGATCTGTTCGGCCGAGATGCGGCCCTCGATCGGTTCCAGATGCGGCCAGATCTGCAGGTCGCGCTCGGTGCGCGGTCCAAGATCGATGTGGCCGCCTTCGCCCGGAACCGGTATCCACTGATGCTGGGTGTGGACGAGGCCGGCAACGCCAAGCCCGGTGCCCGGGCCGAGCACGGCGCGTGAGGCAGTCTTGTTTTCAGAGGCCATGCCGATGGTTTCACGATGGTTGTCGGCGATCTCAGCAATCGCCAGCGCCTGCGCCTCGAAGTCGTTGATGACGAGTACATCTTCGATGCCGAGATTGGCGATCATCGTCTTCGGACGGATCACCCAATCGCAATTGGTGAGCGGAATTTCGTCGCCCTGCACCGGACCGGCCATGGCAAGGATCGCGGAACGCGGCTGCACCTTGCTCTTTTCGAGGGTTTGCCTGATCGCGTCGTCGATCGTTTCGAAGTTTGCGGTCTGCACGACGGGAAAATGTTCCTGCTCGGCTTCAGCATCGGCAAGGATCGAGAAGCGGGCGTTGGTGCCGCCGATATCGCCGATCAGGATGGGAAAAGGCAGGGGGGCGTCGCTGTGATTGAGCTCGGGCATGGCCAGGTCCGTGGTCTGCCGCCGGCAAGGCGGATTTAGTGATTTAGTGTTTTGATCAGCCGCTCGGCGGTGGATTCGTTGAGCGCCATCGGAATGTCGTAGAGAACGGCAAGCCGCGTCAATGCCTTGACGTCGACGTCATGCGGCATCGGGGTGAGCGGATCGATGAAGAAGATGAGCATGTCGATTTCGCCGGTGGCGATCAGCGCGCCGATCTGCTGGTCGCCGCCAAGCGGCCCGCTTTTCAGGCGCGTGACCTTCAGGTCGGGGCAGGCATCGAGCACGCGGCCTCCGGTCGTGCCAGTGGCGACGATATGCCAGTCGGCGAGTGCCGCCTGGTTGCGCCGTGCAAATTCCGCCATCGCGTCCTTTTTCTCATCATGCGCGATCAGGGCGATGCATTTGCTGCCGGCCATAAAGTCTTTGCTCCGCACCTATTTTTCAATCGATTTATTCGCCTTCTATACCAAGGGCGCGCGTTTTGAAAGGCTACCCCGCAAGGATGCTTCCGGCCTTATTGCTGCGGGATCTGGCCGGGCGGTGTATTGCCGGAATTTGACAATGTATCCGTTCCGGTTGCTGCGCCACCGCCCTTGACGCCGTAGGTGGCTGCCCGCACGGAAGCGACCGGGGGCGCGGCCAGCACGGCTTCGCAGGCCTTCGGCAGATCGGAAACCATAACCTCACGGGGCTTTACCGGCGGCTTGTCGCTCGGTTTCGGTTTTGCCCAGGGCTCCGGACCGAGCCACCATGCCAGCGTCTTGTCGCAACCGTCCCCGGCGGCGACCGGGGCTTGCTTGGTGCAGCCGACGGAGCCGGCAGGGCAGCGGAGGCGGATGTGGAAATGCGAGTCATGCCCATATTCCGGGCGCAGCTTGCCGAGATTGCTGCGATCGCCGGTCCAACTATCGCACATTTTCTTCTTGATAGCCGGATTGACGAAGATGCGCTCGACCTCGGGGTAGCTTGCCGCGCGCATCAGCAGGCGGGCATGCGCCGGCGTCCAGACCCGGTCGTTGATGGTCAGGAACTTGTCCTTGGCCAACATGGACGTGAAAGGCAGGCTCTCGCGGTCTGCGGCCGTCAACCTGTGTTGAGGCATCGGCGTCAGCCAGACATCGGCGTCGAGACCGATCTGGTGCGAGGCGTGGCCGTTGAACATCGGCCCGCCACGCGGCTGTGAGATGTCGCCGACGAGCAGGCCCGGCCAGCCGTCATTCTTCTCCGCGTCGCGCGACAGGCGCTCGATGAGGCCGATCATCTCGGGCCGGCCCCAGCGGCGGTTGCGGGAAAGGCGCATGGCCTGCCAGGTCGGTCCATCGGCGGGCAGGGCGACCGCGCCGGCAAGGCATCCCTTGGCGTAGAAGCCGACAGAGTGCGACGGCCCTTGCGTCGGCAGAGTCACGGCTCCGAAAACCGCCTTGGCACTGCCGGGCGAGGGAGCCGCCTGCTGTGCGAGCACATCGCTTGCCAGAAGGCCCATGCCGACTGCGGTAGCCAGCGAGACGTTGCCGATAGTTTGAAGGGTGCGAGCCAGTAGGGAAATCATGCGTATCCTTGAAAGGCGGCCGAAGCGGGCCGAAGTGATTTGCGGCGAGATTATCCTGAAAACCTGTTCAAGTTAATCCGCAGCAATCACAGGTGGCCGACACGCGGCCACCCTTGTCGGTTTCGACCGCCTTTTGGCTGGATCAATTTGCAAGAATTTCCGCGGTCTTGCGGATGCGCGACAGTCGCGGCATGACCTTGGTACAAGAAAAATCCTGCATTTCCTGCGAGAAGGTCGAGACCGCATCTTCAGCGACGATGACGCCATAATTTGCGGCATAAGCATCGCGCACCGTCGATTCCACGCCGAAATTGGTGGCGACGCCGGTCAGGATCAGGGTTTTGATACCGCGACGGCGAAGCTGCAGATCGAGTTCCGTGCCATAAAATGCGCTCCATTGACGCTTGATGATGGCGACGTCAGGTGTCAGCGCCGCCATCTCGGCGGGGGCTTCCAGCGCGGCTGCCGGCAAACCTCCTGGGGGAAGCACCAAGGTTTCGTCGGTCGGCTGATTGACAGCATCGGCATAGTCCGAAGAGAATCCGACCGTTACGAAAACGGTGGTGCCGCCATCGGCTTTAAGCTTGTTTGCAATGGCGACGGTGTTGGCAATGATCTGCTGGGCAGAATAGGGCGCGAGCGGCCGGCTGAGCACGAGGCCTTGCAGGTCGATGGAAACGAGAGCGGTAGTCTTGGGGTCGTAAAGTGACATCGGTAGGGGCTCCAGAAACATGAGGATATCCTCACAATGGAAATATGAGGATGGCCTCACAAAAATCAAGTGAAGAATTGAAGAGTCGGGCTCCGAAGCGGCAGCGTGGTCATGATCGCGTCGTCATCTTGCTGGACGCAGCCGGCAGGGTTTTTGCGCAAAAGGGCTATGATGCCGCGACCATGACGGAGATCGCCGCCGAAGCGCATTCCTCGATCGGTTCGCTCTATCAGTTCTTTCCAACCAAGCTTTTGCTGGCCGAAGCTCTGCATATCGATCGTCTGGATAGGCTGAAGGCAGGGCTTCGCGGCATGGCGGAGCGAAGTTCGGGTCTCTCCGCAGCGGAATGCGGCGAAGCGATTTTCGATGCTCTGGCCGTCTTCATGGAAGAATACCCGGAATTTGCAGCGCTTGCCGGCCGACGCGATATTCCCAAGGAGCGCAAGCAGCGTTCGCGAGCGGAGTTGAAGGAGCTGATCGCCAATGTGCTGCGGCAGGCGCAGCCGCCGATATCGGACGATATCGCCCTGATGTCGGGTATCGTGCTCGAACTGCTGCGGATCGCGGCCGTCGTCGCCAGCGAACCCGATGCTGCCGAAGACCCACGGATCATCGGCGAGCTGCGCCTGATGCTGCGCCGCCGCCTGGAGGACGCTGCGCCACAAATCTAAGTGCGCCGCTCGCGAGCGGTTCAGGGACGAAGAGATGAGCAATTGCGTCCTGCTTTTTGCCCTCATTTGCCTTATGCTGATTCTGATACAATCATCGGGAGATCATGAATGGCATTGTCACGGTTGAAAGCAGGCTTGGTCGCTTCTCTTATTTGCCTGCTGGCGATGCCGGTATCCTCGAAAGCCGAAGAACCGCAATTCCGCATCGGCACGGCCATTCTCGGCGATCTCAAATATCAGCCCGGTTTCAAGCATTTCGACTATGTCAATCCCGATGCGCCGAAGGGTGGAGAGGTGAAGCTGTCGGCCAGCGGTACGTTCGATACCGTCAACCCGGTGCTCTACAAGGGTAATGCCGCCAGTGGCACGGAGCTGATCTACGATACGCTGCTGAAGAAGGCCGACGACGAGACCAATTCTTCCTACGGTTTGCTTGCCGAAGGCGTTTCCTATCCCGATGACGTTTCGAGTGCCGTCTTCCGGCTGCGCGCCGAGGCGAAATGGGCGGATGGCAAGCCGGTGACGCCGGAGGACGTCATTTTCAGCTTCGAGAAGACCAAAGAGCTCAATCCGCTGGCCACAAGCTATTATGCTCATGTCGTAAGCGCTGAAAAGACCGGCGAGCGCGACATCACCTTCCATTTCGATGAGAAGGGCAATCGCGAGCTGCC